>PDQT01000192.1 GCA_002747875.1 bacterium DOLZORAL124_64_63 | reverse complement strand
CCGACACTTGTCGAAGCGGTCATTGACAAGGTGAACGGCCCGAACAGCCGCCGGGGCAACCGCCGCACCCTCCGCAATATCCGGGATGCGGGCGTATCCCCTGACGAGTTTGCCGACCTTGAGGACGAGATTGGCGAGCACATGTTTGTCGGCTAGCGCAGCACTGCGCCACTGTGCGCCACCAGAACCCAGGCCATGCGCATATTACTCACAGGCTCCACCGGCAGGCTCGGTGGAGCGTTTTTTTCGCTCTGGAAAAACCGCCCCGGCCTCGAAGTGCTCACCCCCACACGTGCGGACGCGGATCTCGCCAAGCCGGAGGAGCTGGCGCGCGTGCTGGCGCAACTGCCGTTTGATGTGCTGGTCAACGCCGCCGCCGTCTCCGGCCTTGAGGAATGCGCCGACGACCCCGGGCTGGCGCAGCGGGTGAACGTCCTCGCGCCAAAAGTGATGGCGGAGGCGTGCCGGGAATCCGGTGCCCGCATGGTCCACTTCAGCACGGATTACGTCTTCGGCGGCGAGACTCCGGGGAGGAAATGTGAGACCGACCCCACGGGTGCGGTCAACGTCTATGGCGCCACCAAACGCGCTGGCGAGCTGGAGGTGATGGCCGCCTGCCCCGCCGCACTGGTCTGCCGCGTCTCCTGGCTGTTCGGCCCGGTGCCGCCCGGACGCCCGTCCCATTTTGACAACGTGCTGGACCGCGCCTCCTCGGGGGAGCGGCAGTGCCTGATCGCCGACAAGTTTTCTGTCCCCACCTACACCCACGACATCGTCGGCTGGGTGGAATTCCTGCTGGAGCGAGAAAAATCCGGCATCTACCACCTCTGCAATGCCGGCGATCCGGAAAGCTGGCACAGCTACGCGGAAAAAATCTGCCAGCTCGCACGCCAGCGCGGCATGCTGCCAGACGGCGGAAAACTGGTCGCCACATCCATGCGGGACGCCACGTTTTTCCGGGAAAAACGGCCACAGCACACCGCGATGCTACCCACCCGGTTGATCGACGAAGGAATCGCCACCCCGCGCCACTGGCTCCACGCCGCCAAGGAATATCTGAAAATCCGTTGACCTCCCGCGCCACCGGGTGCATCATCCCGCCCGTATGAAACACCGTTACCTCCTCGTCATCCCGTCACTCGCGTCCGCCGCTGCCCTGCTGGTGAGCTGCAGCTCCATCAACCAGCCGCTAAGCAGCAGCGACGGCTCCAATCCGCTTGACCCTCCGGGCAGGACATCCACCGTTGAGGAGGATCCTTACGGGCCGAACTTCACCCCCGGCACTTTCCTGCAGACCGTTTCCCCCAAAACCGCCTTCTTTTCCACTTTCCCGAAAGGGAACGACCAGCCAGCCAAGACCCTGCCAGACTACACCGACGTAAAGGTGATCTCAAGCAAGGGCTCCTACGTCAAGGTGGAGGTGGTGGACAGCGGGGAAGTCGGCTACGTGCCCTCTGTCATGCTCGGAGAGAAACGCTCTCCCAACGAGGTTCCGGTAACGCCGGGTACAGGTGAAGTCCCCGTCACTCCCGGTGTGGCTCCAGAACCGGAAGTACCGGGAACCCCGGCAGCAGAAGCCCCATCCGTCGATCCCCCCGTGGCTCCCGAGCCGGAAATCCCCGGCATTGAGCCTCCAGAAGTGATCGACCCTAGCAAACCTGCCGAGTAAGCGGGAAAAACAGCACACCTTCCACGGCCTCCACCCTCCAGGGCGGGGGTCGTTTTTTCCACTATCTGGAAATCAGGATGGCTAAACCGCCGCACCGGTGCTAGCACTGGCACCACGCGCGGATCAACGGCGCGGCAGCAACCATGTGCAAACAAGCATCAGAATTTGAACTCTCCGGGTTTGGCCGGCGGCTATGCTCCGGCAGCGGCATCGAGGAGCTGATGGACGACCTCGGCAACGCCATGGCGCTGAGCGGGCCGGACACTCGGATGCTCGGTGGCGGCCAGCCGGCCCATATTCCCGAGGTCAACGCCCTCTGGCGCAGGCGCCTTGAGGAAATCATGGCCGAGCCCGGCAGGCTGGAAAAAGTCCTCTCCAACTACGACCCGCCGCGCGGCAACCCGAAGTTCCTCGAAGCCGCCGCCACCATGTTCCGGGAGCGTTTCGGCTGGGACATCTCCGCCAAAAACATCGCCGTCACCGCCGGCGGACAGACGGCATTTTTCTTCCTCTTCAACGCCCTTGCCGGGCAGTTCCACAATGGCACGCGGAAAAAAATCCTGTTCCCGCTGGTGCCCGAATACATCGGCTACGCCAACCAGCCAGTGGGCGAGGACATCTTCCGCGCCTGCAAGCCACTGATCGAAGAAATCGGTGACCACGGCTTCAAATACCGCGTCGATTTCGACAACCTGGAAATCGGTGACGACATCGCTGCCATCTGCGTCTCCCGCCCGACTAACCCCACCGGAAACGTCCTCACCGACAACGAGATTTCCCGGCTCTCGGCACTCGCGCAGGAGCACGGCATCCCCCTCATCATCGACAACGCCTACGGCGCACCCTTCCCCAACATCATCTTCACCGGGGCCACCCCCGTGTGGAATGAAAACATTGTCCTGACCCTCAGCCTGTCAAAAATCGGCCTGCCCGGCACGCGCACCGGCATCGTCATCGCCCACGAAAAAATCGCTGCCGCCATTTCATCCATGAACGCCATCGTCGGCCTCGCCAACGGCAACGTCGGCCAGGCACTCATGGAGCCACTTATCAGGAGTGGCGAGATCCTCAAGCTCAGCAACGAAGTAGTGCGCCCGTATTACATTGAAAAATCCCGCCAAGCCCAGGAGTGGATCAGGCAGGAGTTCGACCCCGCACTACCCTACCGCGTCCACCTCAGCGAAGGTGCGCTTTTCCTCTGGCTGTGGTTCGAGGACATGCCGATTACATCCCGCGAGCTTTACGAGCGGCTCAAGGCGCGCGGCGTGCTGATCGTCCCCGGCCACTACTTCTTCTTTGGCCAGGAGGACGGGGAGCCGTGGCGGCACCGCAACGAGTGCATCCGCATCACCTTCACCATGGACGAGCGGACAGTACACGAGGGCATCAAAACCATCGCCAGCGAAGTCGCCGCCGCCTACGCCACAAACT
>PDQT01000286.1 GCA_002747875.1 bacterium DOLZORAL124_64_63 | reverse complement strand
ACCATGACGAGGTCCACGAGGGGCATGAGGTGGAGGTCGAGTCCGGGTTCGCGCTGGCGTTTGACCACGCCGTGCCAGTTGGCCCAGTTGGGGTCGATGATGACGGAGTGGTCCGGGAACTGGATGAGGAAGGAGGCGTGGCCGATCCAGGTGACGCGGATTTTTCCCGCTTCGGGCGGGTGGGGGATGGGTTCGCGGCTGGTGCCGTCGCGTTTCTGGAACATCTGGGGGAGGATGCGGTGGCGCAGGAAGTGGTAGTTCCTGCGCGGCCATCCTTTTTTCGGGAGGATGCCGGCGTAGTCTTGCCGGGGGGGCTTGGGCCGTCTGCCGCTGGGGGGCTTGCCGTCTGGTGCCATGGTAGCCGGATGTTGTGTGGCGTGTTGTCCGGTTATTTGGCGGGTTTCATGCCGTAGGTGTACTGGACGATGACGGTGGTGGTGTCTCCCTGCCGGGTGATGTTGTGGACGACCCTGCGTAGTTCCTTTTCGGGCTGCGGTTTGTTTTTATCGACAGGGGTGGCAAAGATGAGGGTGAGTTTGTCCTCGCCGGGAATCTCGAGGTCGATGATCATGTCCTGCCGGGCGTAGGCATCGACGAGAAAATCGCGCAAGGTCTGGATGCTGTCCGGGTGGGTGAATGTGAGCTGCCCCCAGACGCTGCCGTCGCGGCGGGGGAAGTGCTGGGCGTCTGGCAGGACTTTGGCGTTTTCGAGTCGGGGTATCCATTCTGGGGTTTTGCCCCAGTCGTGGTCATCGTGACCTTTGGCGGCTTGCAGGGTGCCTGTTTCGTGCGGGGGGAGGATTTGGGCGGCCTCGGCTTCATCTCCGGCGATGCTGTCGAATTTTTTATCGATGATGTCTTGGTAGGGGAGGATGAGCCCGAGTTTGGTGTAGATGTTTTGGATGTGTGCTTTGCCGTCTTTGCACTCGACGAGTTCGATGTTTGGGTGCTCGTTGACGATTTTTTCTGCGGCGATCTGCTCGGCACTTTTGTGCTCGGTGTTGTTTTCCCCGGCGGGTGAGGCGGTGTTTTCTGCGGTGGTTTCTTTTTTGTTGCAGGATGGCAGCCACAGGAGCGGGGTGGTGGCGATGAGCGCGGGGAGGAGGAAGTGGTTGAGTTTCATTGTTGGGGAAAGCTGGATCGTTATGCGGTGACAATATGCGTCTTCGGGCGCGGCTTGCAACCCTTCTCTTGGTGGTGCTATGATTGGCGTTGATCTTGGCTGTTTCCCGTAGGATGATGGCGCGGAGAGATGAAAGAGAGAGTAGGACGGAAATCTATGGGCACTATTGGCATTACTTTGGGCGACCAGGCTGGGATTGGGCCGGAGGTGGTGGAGGCTGCGTTGGCGTCGGGTGCGCTGCCGGATGGTTTTGAGGTGCGTCTGGTCGGGGAGAAAATCGACGCGCAAGCGGGGGTGCCGACGCGCGGGACGGCACGGGCGGCGTTGGATGCGCTGGAGGAGTCTGTGAGGCTGCTGAAGGCTGGGGAGATTGATGCGGTGGTGACTGCACCCGTGGGAAAGGAGGGGCTGCACGGGCTTGGGTTTGATTTTCCCGGGCAGACGGAGTTTTTTGCTGATCGGCTTGGCTGTGAGAATTATGCGATGTGTTTGACGGGAAAAACGCTGACGGTGGCGCTGGTGACGATTCATGTGGCGCTGGCGGAGGTTCCCCGGCTGCTGAGGAGGGAGGAGATTGTGCGTGTGGGTAGGCTGTTAGGCGGGTTTTGCCGCCAGCGTGGGATTGCGGCTCCGCGTGTGGCTGTGTGTGGGTTGAATCCGCATGCGGGTGAGAATGGTGCGTTTGGGGATGAGGAGGCGAGGGTGGTTGTTCCGGCGGTTGAGGAGCTGCGGCGGATGGCGGACGGGGTTGAGTTTAGCGGGCCGCATCCGCCGGACACGGTGTTTCGGCCTGCGGCGGATGGCGCTTATGATGCGGTGCTGTGTATGTATCACGACCAGGGGTTGATTCCGCTGAAGTTGTTGGATTTTGACACAGGGGTGAATGTCACGCTGGGGCTGCCGTATCCGCGCACTAGTCCGGATCATGGCACGGCTTACGGTATTGCCGGGACGGGGAAGGCGGATGCTAGTTCGATGATTCATGCCATTGAGCTGGCGTGTGAGATGGTGAGTGGAAAGGCGGAGTGAAGAAATCTGAGTCATCCGAGCTGCTGGCAAGGCACTTTGGCCACACGTCCCTGCGTCCGGGACAGGAGGAGGTGATCGGGCGGGTGCTGGATGGCATTAACTGTCTGGTGGTGCTGCCGACAGGGGGAGGGAAATCGCTTTGTTATCAGTTTCCTGCTGTGTGTCTGGAGGGGCTGACGTTGGTGGTTTCTCCGCTGATTGCTCTGATGCGCGATCAGGTGGATGTTTTGTTAGAGAAGGAGGTGGCGGCGGCGAGGCTGGATTCTACAACGACGGCGGAGGGGTATGAGCGGACGGTGGCGCGGCTTGAGGCTGGTGGTTTGAAGCTGCTTTATCTTTCGCCTGAGCGTTTGGAGGATGCTGCGTTGGTGAAGCTGTTGAAGGGGCTGGACATCGCGCTTGTTGCCATTGATGAGGCTCATTGTATTTCTGAGTGGGGGCATAGTTTTCGCCCGTCTTATCTGAAACTTCCGAAGCTTGTTCGTGCTTTGAAGCCGGGGGTTGTGCTGGCTCTGACGGCTACGGCATCGACGGCCACGGCGGCGGAGATTCGGAAGGCGTTCAGGATTCTGAAGCGCGACCAGATCCAGACTTCGTTTTACCGGGAGAACTTGTCGTTTGATGTCACGGTGTGTGCGGGTGGTGAGAAACGGGGGAGGCTTCTTGAGGTGCTGAGTGGGGCTGGTAGGGTGCCGGGGATTGTGTATGCCACGCGCCGGGGTGATGTGGAGGAGTTGGCGTCGTTTCTAACAAGCAATGGTATTCCGGCGCGTGCTTATCATGCGGGGATGCCGGCGGATGCCCGTGCGGAGGTGCAGGATGGTTTTGTGCGGCATGAGTTCCCGGTGATTTGTGCTACGATCGCCTTTGGCATGGGGGTGGATATGCCGGACGTGCGGAGTGTGATCCACTATCATCCGCCGAAGTCGCCGGAAGGGTGGATTCAGGAAAGTGGCAGGGCGGGGCGCGACGGCAGGCCGAGCCATTGTGAGCTGCTGGTCAACGGTGACGACCGCACGGCGATGGAAAGTATGGTGGTGG
>PDQT01000039.1 GCA_002747875.1 bacterium DOLZORAL124_64_63 | reverse complement strand
CCCGGGGACTGTCCTTGTCGATGGCCGTACCGGACAGATGGATGACGGTCTTCTTGTTGGGTGCGGCGACTTCCACCTGAATGTCGATCTCGGGCAGGTCGCAGGTCACCTCGGTGATATTGAATTTTGTTCCCTGTTCCGCGGGGGTGACATGGATGGATGTCGTGAGGTCCTTCTTGAAGCGGAAGTTGATCTTGTCCTGGCTGACCATCAGGGCTTGCAGGGGCCAGGCGGAAAGGTCGATATCCACGAACTCTTCTTCCGGCAGATTGGTCCGGACACGCACGTTGTCCCGCTGGCGGCCGGCCTTCATGGTCTTGGGCACGGTGACGTGCAGGGCGGCCTTCCGGGGATCGCCCTCGTAATTGTTCTCCACTTCTACCTGGAAAAGGCCGCGGCGGGATTTCTTGGCCTGGATTTCCAGCTGAGGGGCCTCGGTGGCGGTGAAGATGGCGGTGCGGCTGTAGGAGGTGCCCATGGGGGCCCGTTGGAAGCCCAACCGGCGCGAGGGCGGGTCCACCAGCAGAGCCGCTTGCACGTTGGCGCTGATGGGGAAGATGATTTCGGGATTATCCGGATCATTGCTGAGGATGGTCACCTTCTTGAACACATTCCCCACGAATTTCTTGCTGTTGAAATTGATGTTGATGACGGTGCTTTCCCCGGGCAAAAGGGTGTTCCGGTCCAGGGTGGGCACGGTGCAGCCACAGTCGGCCTTGACGTCCCCGATCCGCAGCTGGCCGCCGCCCTTGTTGGTCACGATGACCTGGATGTCCCGGCTCTGGTTCTGTTTCATGTTGCCGAAATCGATGGTTTCCGGTTCCAGGTGGATAATCTGGGCGGAGGCGAAGCCGGCCAGCAGCAAGGCGGCCAGGGCCATGGCAAGGGAAACGGCAAGGGAAACGGGCAGAGGGCGCATGGGCAGAGGGCGCATGGGTTTTTCGACCTTCCTGTATGATCAAAGGGGCACCGGTCCGCGGCGTGTGGAACTGGCATGGGAGTCAGTATAACAAAAACCGCGGGCTCCTGTTCCGGATTTTCCGATCCGGGGGGTTTTTCATCCCCAAAATTGGTCCTTTTCAGGTCGATGGCAAGGGGTTACGATGCCGCTGCGTGAATGGAGGCACCAATGTTCCGATCCGAAATCAGCATGGCCGGAGTGACGCGGGGGCTGCTTCTGCTCGTCCTGGTGCTGATCATGGGCACCCTGTGGTTCTCTCTCATGGAAGAGGACTTCACGGTGGTCGAGGCCCTGTACATGACGGTCATCACCGTCAGTACCGTCGGCTTCAAGGAAGTCCACGAACTGGATCCCTCCGGTCAGATATTCGTGGTCGTGCTGATTATCATCAGCCTGTCCGTTCTGACGTACACCCTTGGCGCGGTGGGGCGCGTGGTCATCGAGGGATCCATCCAACGCTATCTCGGAAGGCAGCGCATGATGCGGGAAGTGGAAAAACTGCGGGGTCATTACCTGATCTGCGGCCATGGCCGCATGGGCGACATCCTCTGCGAAGAGCTGCAGCGCGAGGGCGCGCCCTTCGTGGTGATCGAGGCCGACCCCGAACAGGCCGAGCTGCTGATCGAAAAGGGTTACCGCGTGGTTCTGGGCGACGCCACCGAGGATGCGGTCCTCAAGAAGGCCGGCGTGACCCGGGCCAAGGGCCTGGTGGCCGTCGTCAGCAACAATGTGAACAATCTCTATATCACCCTTTCGGCGCGCGAGATGTGCCGCCAGGAGAACCCCGGGCTGTACATCCTGGCCCGGGCCACGGATAACGCCGCCTGCGAGAAGATCCGCCGGGCGGGGGCCGACCGTGTCATTTCTCCCTATGCCATTGGCGGGATGCGGATCGTGCAGGCCCTGCTGCGACCCAGCGTCTACGATTTCGTGGATGTGGCCACCCAGAGCAGCGGTCTGGATCTGATGTTCGAGCAGCTCGTGGTGGGTGATCGGTCCGGGCTGGGGGGGGTGGCCCTGAAGGATTCGGGCATCCGTTCGGGCTACGACGTGATCGTCATCGCCATCAAGAGGCCCAGCGGCCAAATGGTCTTCAACCCCGGCCCCAACGTGACGCTGGAGACGGGCGATGAACTCATCGTCCTGGGGGATCGGGATCAACTCAAACGACTGGGGCAGCGGCTCCTTTAGCCCGGAATGCTCGTTCGGGTCAGAGGCGCGGCAGCCCGGTCACCGACGGGCGGGTGCCATGAACGAAAGAATTTTCCACGACGCTTCCCGTCTCACGGGAAACACCCCCTTGGTCCGCTTGCGGCGGCTGAACAAGACGGGCGCCGACATCCTGCTCAAGCTGGAATCCCTCAACCCCATGTCCAGCGTGAAGGATCGGATCGGGGTGGCGATGATCGACGCCGCCGAGGCCGACGGGTCCCTTCAGCCCGGGGGCCACATCATCGAGGCCACCAGCGGCAACACGGGCATCGCTTTGGCCTTTGTGGGGGCGGCGCGAGGCTACCGGGTGACTTTGACCATGCCCGCCAGCATGTCTCTGGAACGGCGGGCGGTGCTGCGCGCCCTGGGCGCGGAGCTGGTGCTGACCGAGGCGGCCGACGGCATGAAGGGTGCCCTGGCCCGAGCGGAGGAACTGCTGGCCGAAGACCCGGCCGGCTGGATGCCGCGCCAGTTCGAGAACCCGGCCAACCCGCGGGCCCATCGCGCCACCACCGCGGAAGAGATCTGGGCCGATACGGGCGGTCGGGTGGATGCCCTGGTGGCCGGCGTGGGCACGGGAGGCACCCTGACAGGCACCGGCGGCCGTTTGCGGGAACTGAACCCCGCCCTGAAAATCCTGGCGGTGGAGCCGGAGGCATCGCCCGTGCTGTCGGGCGGGAGGCCCGGGCCGCACAAGATCCAGGGCATCGGGGCGGGTTTCGTGCCGGGAAATTGCGACACCGGGCTCATCGACGAGGTCCTGACGGTTGGCGACGAGGAGGCCATGGCCACGGCCCGGCAGCTGGCCGCCGAGGAGGGGCTGCTGGTGGGCATTTCCTCCGGCGCGGCGGTGGCGGCGGCGTTGCGGTGGTGCGCCCGGGGCGATCTGGACGGCCGGCGCGTGGTGGTCATCGCGCCCAGTTTCGGGGAGCGTTATCTGAGCAGTGAACTCTACCAGGAGTTCATGTGTTGACGGGATTGTGATGGGGTGCCGCTGGAGGATGGGATGATGGCCAAAGATCGTTCGCAACGCCTACGCCGGCTGACCGCTGCGGTGGTGGAGAATTATCGGATTCTGGGGGGGATCAACCGCCTGGGTGAGAAGGATCTGCCCAGCCAGCAGGCGGTGGTGACCATCCTGGAAAAATTGCAGGCCCTGCTCTTTCCGGGGTACCACGGCGAGCCGGTGCCCCGGGACGCGGATCTGGACCTGCTGGTGGGATCCCGTCTGGATAACCTGCAGCGCCAGCTGGCCCGGACCATGGAACGCACGCTGGCTTTTTGCCGTAGCCAGGGCCATGCCTGCCGGCATCTGGAGCCCCGGAAGGAGGGCGGGCCGCCCGCGGATCTGAGGGAAACCTCGCGCCGGCTTTCCCTGGAATATCTGGAATGCCTGCCGCGGGTGCGCTCGCTGGTGGACACGGATGTGCAGGCGGCTTTCGAGGGGGACCCGGCCGCCACCAACACCGAGGAGATCATCCTCTGCTATCCCGGAGTGCAGGCTACCACCGTGCACCGGCTGGCCCACCCGCTGTACCGCATGGGCATTCCTTTGCTGCCGCGCATCATGTCCGAATGGGCCCATCAGCAGACGGGGGTGGACATCCATCCCGGGGCGGACATCGGGCCCTATTTTTTCATCGATCACGGAACCGGAGTGGTCATTGGCGAGACCACCGTCATCGGTGAGCGCGTGAAGGTCTACCAGGGCGTGACCCTGGGGGCTCTGAGTTTTTCCCGCAATCCGGACGGGAGCCTGGTCAAGGACGGCAAGCGCCATCCTACGGTCCATGACGGGGTGACCATCTATGCCAACGCCACCATCCTGGGCGGGGAGACCGTTATCGGCAAGGGGGCGGTGGTGGGCGGCGGGACCTGGATCACGTCTTCGGTGGCGCCGGGGCAGAAGGTGACCAGTGTGACCCCGGGGGGTGATGGGGGTGGGGCGTAGTTCTGGGGCAGTACCCGCTTCCGCTCAATGGACAGGATTGAGCATGGACAGGATTGGCCTCTGGCGCCCGGGAGCCTTGATGTGTTATTTTCAAGGGTACGTAGAACCCATCATCTCCCGTTGAAGCATAAGGATACGACAGTTCCCATGGCGCATTTTCTTCTCCTTTCGATCCTGACCTGTGTGATGGCTTTTCCGCTGTTTGTTCCGGTGGCCTCGCACGCGGCGACCGTCCGCCACGACGGGCACACCCATCCGCTGACCCGGGAGGAATTTCTGGAGGCCAAGGTGGTGGGCGCGGACAAGGACGGCGCGGACAAAGACGGCGCTTTGGGGGACGCGGCGGCCCTGAGCTCTCGCTACGATGTGCTGAGCTATGATCTGGATCTGCGCGTGGATCCGGGCACCACCCACTTGGCCGGCGCGGTGCTGATGCGCTTCGAAAGCCTTTTTGACGGTCTGTCGGAAATCGTCATGGATTTCACGGCCACGGATCTGGTCGTTTCGCGGGTGGAACACGGCGGCGCGGAGCTGGCTTTCCGGCAGATGGAGGGGGACAGCCTGGTGATCACCCTGCCCGCGGGGTTGGCGATGGGGCAGCGGGACAGCCTGCTGGTGCAGTACGCCGGCCAGCCGGTAGAGCCGGCCTGGAACCGGGGCCTGATGTTCCGCAACGTCAACCGTAACGGTTGGCGCGCCCCCTGCGTGGCCAGCCACAGCGAGGTGGCCTACGCCAAGTCCTGGTGGCCCTGCAAGGATCGGCCCGGTGACAAGGCGATGACCAGCATGCGCATCACCGTGCCCGACACGCTGGTGGCGGTCTCCAACGGGAGCCTGGTGGAGGACACCCTGGTGGAGCCCGGTTGGCGGCGCATGCACTGGGTCGAGGCCTATCCCATGCCCACCTATCTGGTTTCCGTGGCCATCAGCCCGTACGCTTTTTTCCAGGAGGATTGCGTCACCGCCGGCGGCACGGACGTGCCTTTGATGCACTGGGTCTTCCCCCCGGATCTGGAGGATGCCCAGGTGGAATTTTCCGACCTGTGCGAGATGATGGAGGTCTGCGAGGGGCATTTCGGACCCTACCCCTTCCAGGGCGAGAAGTACGGCCATGCGGAATATCTGTGGTACGGCGCCATGGAGCACACCACCGTCACCAGCATCGGCGCCGGCAGCTTGGTGGGTGACGGCTCGCGGGATTGGCTGGTGGCCCATGAGTTGGGGCATCAGTGGTTCGGGGACAGCATCACGCCCCGGTTCTGGGCCGATGTGTGGTTGAACGAGGGCTTCGCCACCTACACGGAGGCCCTGTGGCGTGAGCACGAAGGGGGGCCGGAGGCCTATCGGGACTATGTGCGCGAATTGCGTAACGAAATCGGTTGGGCGGTGCAGGGCCCGGTGTATGATCCGGTTCCGGTTTTCCCCGGACGGGTCATCTATGAAAAGGGGGCCTGGGTTTTGCACATGCTGCGCCGGCGGATGGGAGACGGGGCCTTCTTCGGGTTGCTGACTGACTGGGCCAGCGGAGGCAACCGCCCCGGCGGCACCGTCACCACCGAGGAATTCCTGGCCGTGGCCGAAAGCTGGGCGGGCGAGGAACTGGACGATTTCCTGTGGCCTTATCTGGAGGAAACCACCAGCCCCCTCATCAGCTTCCACTACAGCCTGAGCGATGGCGATGCCGGGCCGAACACGGCACTGACGGTGTTTATGCGCCAGACCCAGGAGCGTCTCTTCAACAACCGCTTCCCGGTGGCGGTGGATATCGCCGGGCAGCGCCATTTCTACCCGATGGATCTTGCCGGTCGGGTGGCCCAGCAGGTTATCCAGTTGCCGGCCGCCCCGGACACCGTGCTCCTGGATCCGGAAACCAGTGTCCTGTGGCAGGCCACCGGCAGCAGCGCCTCCGTAGATGAGGGGCTGATGGCCGCGTATCCCAACCCCGCCCAGGAGGGTTATGTGATCCTCCGCTACCGGTTGTCCGCAGCCGGAAAAGTGGTTTTCCGTGTTTTCGACGCCCGGGGGCGGGAGATCCTGTGCCGGGACATTTCCGGGTACCCTGTTCAGCCCGATTTCAACGAATTCGGCTGGGATCTGCGCGATGGGGACGGTGCCGATGTCCCCGCCGGTATCTACTGGGTCACGCTGGAGATACAGGGCGCGCGCAGTGTCCGGAAAGTCACGGTTCTGCCCTGACCTTGCGCCTGATCCCATCCTCGGCCCGCCCGGAGGGGACTGTTCCGCCGGAGGAGCCGCCACGGCCGCCGGGCTATGTGGCGTTCCCGCCTGAATGGTCCTTCCTCCAAAAACTCTTCAAGCGGGCCTGATTCCGACCGATCCCATCTCCATGAAACCCTGCCCCGGTGGACAACCGTGCACCGGGCCGGTAACCGAGCCACCTCAATGGGGAGTTCCACTGTGATCGATGATGGAGATCTGGAAATCTTTGCGGCATTCGTTGAAGAAGGCGGAGAAATGATGGATGAGGTCGAGCCCCAACTCGTGGAGTTGGAGCAGAACTCGACCGAGAGCGGACAGGTGGATCTGGAAACCATCAACAGCATCTTCCGCCTCTTCCATTCCATGAAAGGCAGCGCCGGTTTTCTGGAGCTGAACGAGATTGTCAAGCTGACCCACAAGGCGGAAAACCTGCTGGATGTCTTCCGCAAGCAGGAAGCCCAGCTGAAGGGGCCGGACGTCTCTCTGCTGCTGCAGACCATCGATCTGTTGCGCAAGGTGATGGA
>PDQT01000167.1 GCA_002747875.1 bacterium DOLZORAL124_64_63 | reverse complement strand
GCGCGATGACATCCACATTCAGCACCAAGTGATCCGACTCCATGGCCGTGTTGTTGCAGATGATGAGGTCGGCGGTGGCCAGGCAGCTGCGGTCCGCGGTGCTGGCCGTCAGGCCCAGGACCGGGTCCATGGCGCCGCTGCGGCCGGCCCCCGAAAGGACGGCCAGGGAGCCGATGTTCCCCGTGCCGAGGCCTTCCCGGGCGATGCGCGCGGCCAGGTACATCTCCTCGTTGGTCACTTCCGGGCTGACGAAGACGCCCACGGCCTCGGGGCCGTGCTTCCGGGCCACGGCCCGCAGGTTTTCCACCACCCGGGTGACGGCCTCGTCCAGGGCCAGGGGGTTGTGGTTGTGGCCGTCGCGTTCGCGCGGGGCGCGCAGGCGCTCGCTCTGGATCATCAGCTCGCTGCCGAAACGGCCGTAGCGGCAGAGGTAGTCTCCGGCCACATCGTTGCTGGTGGTATAGTAGCTGGCGGCTCCGAACCGGCGCACCTTCACCTCGCAGCCCACGCTGCAGAAACCGCAATGGGTCAGCTGGTCCTGGGTGTCCAGGCAGGCGCGGCCCTGGAAGGCGTACTTGGGGGTCAGCGCGCCCACGGGGCAGGCGTCGATGCAGTTGCCGCAGCTGACGCAGTTGGTGTCCTGCAGGGCATCGTTCATGGCCGGGCGCATTTCCGTCTTGAAGCCGCGGCCGACCAGGCCCAGGGCGCTGATGGGCAGCACGCGCTCGCAGGTGCGGATGCAACGACTGCACAGGATGCACTTGTTGGGGTCGTAGCTGACGTAGGGGTGGCGCTCGTCGGGCTTGTGCTTGCGCACGTAACCCTTGTAGCGGTTCATGTCCACGTCGTATTCCTCGCCGTACAGGCGCAGGCTGCAGTCATCGAAGCGCACGCAGCCGCAGCTCAGGCAGCGGGCCGTCTCGTGGGCGTTGTCGGCAAATTCGAAGCCCGTGGCCACCTCGGCGAAGCTGTTGCGCCGCTGATCCACCTCCAGCAGGTGCAATTCGTGGCGCGGGGATTCCGGGATCTCGCCCAGTTCCTGCTTGCCGGGCTTGGTCCAGAAGCTCTTGTTGACGACGAAGGGTTCGCGCTGGCGCTCGGTGCCCAGCACGTAGCTGATCATGGTCTTGGCGGCGCGCTGGCCGTCGCCGATGGCATCGATGACCACGGTGGGCCCGTCGTCCACGGCGTCGCCCCCGGCGAACACGCCGGGGATGTTGGTCTCCAGGGTGGTGGTGTCCACGGCGTAGGTGTTCCAGCGGGTCAGCTCCACGGCACCCGCGTCGGTCTCCGTCAGACCATCCAGGACGGTGTCCTGGCCGATGGCGCTGATGGCCAGGTCGCAGGGCAGGTCGAAATCGCTGCCCTCCTGGGGGATGGGGCGGCGGCGGCCGCTGTCGTCGGGCTCGCCCAGGACCATGCGCTGGCAGCGGATGGCCTGCAGCTTCCCGTTATCCCGCTTGATGCCGATGGGGGCCATCAGCTCCATGATCTCCACGCCCTCTTCCAGCAGATCCTCGATCTCCATCTTGTCCGCGGGCATCTGGGCCTTGGTGCGGCGGTAGACGACGATCACCTTGGAGGCGTTCAAACGCCAGGCCGTCCGGGCGCAGTCCATGGCCGTGTTGCCGCCGCCCACGACCACCACCACCTGCCCTTCCAGGGACTGGGGCGTTTCCACCTGAACCGGCAGCCAGTCCGCGCCGGTGACCACGCCCTGGGTGTCGTGTTCGCCTTCCACGCGCATGCTCTTGCCCGTCCAGGCGCCCGCCCCGATGAAGACGGCGTCGTGCTTGGCGCGCAGCTCATCCAGGGTGATGTCCTTGCCGATGCGCACGCCGCAGTGGATTTCCGCGCCGGCGCGCTCGATGTATTCCACTTCCTTGTCCAGCACGGAGTCGGGCAGGCGGTACTCGGGGATGCCGTAGCGCAGCATGCCGCCGGTGCGGTCCAGGGCCTCGTAGATGACGGGTTTGATGCCCTTGCGGCCCAGATACCACGCCGCCGTCAGGCTGGCGGGTCCGCTGCCCACCAGGCCCACGCTCTTGCCGGTGTCCGGCTCGCAGACGGGGTCGGCGGCGTAGATGTCGCCCTGGTCCGTGACGAAGCGCTTGATGTTGTTGATGGCCACGGGGGTGTCCACGTCATCGCGCCGGCAGACGACCTCGCAGCGGCGCACGCAGATGCGGCCGCAGACCGCGGGCAGGGGGTTGGCTTCGCGGATCAGGTCCACGGCCTTCTGGGTCTCGCCCATGGCCGACAGGGCGATGTAGCCCTGGGCGTCCACATGGGCGGGGCAGCCCTGCATGCAGGGGCTGATGCAGTCGGCGTAGTGGTTGCTCAGGAGCAGCTCCAGGGCGGTTTTGCGGCTGGCCTTGATGCGCGCGTTCTTCGTCTCCACCTTCATGCCATCCATGACGCGGGTGGCGCAACTGGGGACCAGGTTGGGACGCCCTTCGACCTCGACCACGCACACGAAACAGGAGCCGTAGGGCTTCAGCTCGGGGCTGTGGCACAGGGTGGGGATGGTGTCCAGCTCCTGCTCGTGGACCACTTCCAGGATGGTCTGGCCCGGACGGGCCTCCACGTCCTTACCGTTGATCGTCAGTTTGATGGTGCTCATCCGTCGCTCCTGTTTATTCGGTGAAGATGGCGTCGAAACTGCAACTGGTCAGGCATTTGCCGCACTTCACACAAGCATCCACATCGATGATGTGGATTCCCTTCTTGACTCCGCTGATGGCCTCGACGGGGCAGTTGCGGGCGCACACGGTGCAGCCGTTGCACTTCTCGCCGTCGATGAAGAAATGGACCAGCGCGGTGCAGCTGCCCGCCGGGCAGCTTTTTTCGTGGATATGCGCTTCATACTCATGCAGGTAGTACCGCAGGGTGGTCTGCACCGGATTGGGGGCCGTTTGGCCCAGGCCGCACAGGCTGGCTTCCTTGATGCGCACCGACAGCTCCTTGAGCTTTTCGATGTCTTCCGCTTCGCCCTCGCCGCGCACCAGCCGCTCCAGGATTTCCAGCATGCGCAGGGTGCCGATGCGGCAGAAGGTGCACTTGCCGCAACTTTCGCTTTGGGTGAATTCCAGGAAGAAGCGCGCGATCTCCACCATGCACGTGGTCTGGTCCATGACCACCATGCCGCCCGAACCCATGATGGCGCCGGTCTTGGGGATGGTCTCGAAATCCACGGGGATGTTCTTCTGGTCGGCCGGGATGCAGCCGCCGCTGGGACCGCCCATCTGCACGGCCTTGAAGGTGCCGCCTTCCTTGATGCCGCCACCGATGTTGAAGACCAGCTGCTCGATGGTGGTGCCCATGGGCACCTCCGCCAGGCCGCCCTTGGCCACGCGGCCGGCCAGGGCGAAGACCTTGGTGCCCTTGCTCTTCTCGGTGCCGAACTTGGCGTACTCGGCGGCGCCCTGGTGGATGATCCAGGGCACGTTGGCGTAGGTCTCCACGTTGTTGTTGTTGGTGGGTTTGCCCCACAGACCCGCCTCGGCGGGGAAGGGGGGGCGAATGCGGGGCATGCCCCGCTGGCCCTCGATGGAGGCGAACAGGGCGGTTTCCTCGCCGCAGACGAAGGCCCCGGCTCCCTGCTTGATCTTCATGTCGAAATCGAAGCCGGAGCCCATGATGTCCTTGCCCAGGAAACCCTTGGCGCGCGCGGCGGCCAGGGCCAGCTCCAGGCGCTTGATGGCCAGGGGGTATTCCGCGCGGCAGTAGATGTAGCCGAACGTCCCGCCGATGGCCTTGGCGCAGATGATCATGCCCTCCAGGACGCTGTGGGGATCGCCCTCCAGCACGGAGCGGTCCATGAACGCGCCGGGGTCGCCCTCGTCGGCGTTGCAGACCACGTACTTCTGGTCGCCGTCGTACTGGGCGCAGAAGCTCCACTTCAGACCGGTGGGGAAGCCGGCGCCGCCGCGTCCGCGCAGTCCGCTGTCCTTCACCTCCTGGATGACCTCCTCGGGGGTCATCTCCAGCAGGGCCTTGCGCGCGCCCTCGTAGCCGCCGCGCGCCACGTAATCCTCGATGCACTCGGGATCGATGTGGCCGCAGTTGCGCAGCACGATCCGCTCCTGCAGGTCCAGATAGGTGGCCTCGCTGCCGCCGGTCTTGCCGTCTTCCATGAAGTAGACCAAGCCATCGCCCTCCAGGCGCTCGCCGCCCTGGACGTGCTTCTCGAAGATCTCCTGGGCGCCCTTGGCATCGACGCCGCCGTAGATCACGCGGCTCTGGCCGTCGTTGATCTCCACCAGAGGCTCCCGGAAACACATGCCGATGCAGCCGGTGATACCCAGCTCGGCGACTCCGGGGTTGGCCTCCACCAGCTCGCCCAGCTTGTCGTATGTTTCCTGCGCGCCGGCCGACAGGCCGCAGGTTCCCATTCCCACGATGATTTTCTTCATGAAAGCGCTCCTGCGACAGTTAGCTGTTGGAGGTTGCCTTGGTCTTGCCGGCCTTGCGCGCGTTGCGCGTGATCTTGCGCACCAGCTTGCGGGTGGAGGCCGGGTTCAGGCTGCCGTGGGTATCTTCGTTGACCATCACCACCGGGGCCAGGGAGCAGCAGCCGATGCAGGCCACGGTCTGCAGGGTGAACAGGCCGTCCTCGGACGTTTCGCCCACACCCACGCCGATCTCATCCTCGATGGTCTCGGTGATCATCTTGGCTCCGGAGACATGGCAGGCGGTGCCCGCGCAGGCGCGGATCACGTACTGGCCCATGGGGCGCAACCGGAATTGGCTGTAGAAGGTGATGACCCCGTAGATCTCCGATTCCGGAGTGCCCGTCACACTGGATATATAGCTGATGGCCCGGCGGGGGATATACCCGAAATGGTCCTGGGCGGACTGCAGAAGGGGGATGAGTTCGCCGGGGGCTCCATCGTATCGCCACAGGCGGTAGCTGAAGTTCTCCTGCTGGGTGGCCATGTGTTGTCCTTTCACCTTTCGTGGGCCGCGCCGGCATCCTGGAACAGATCGGCGGCGCTCCGAACAACCGGAACTTTCCCGGCGGGAAAGCCCTACTCCTCGATCAACGTGATCACCTTGGCTTCCCGCACGCGCAACACGCCGTCGATCTGGGAAAGCTTCTGGATGATCCGCGGAGCCTTGCCCATGGCGCCCGAACTGGTGATCATGCCCACCAGCTTGGCACCCTGGTCGATGACGTCGCAGAACAGAACCTCGTCCACGAAGGAGACGGTGGTGAAGATCGTCTGGATCGCGTCGGGGTCGATATCCACGGTGATGTAGCTGAGGGTGCCGGGTTGGGCGTCGGCCTGGGCATCCTGCTCCCGGCCCTCGGCGGAAGCACGCGCGGCCTGCTGGTACATGGCGATGAATCGGGCCACATCCCGGTCCAGCCTGGGCCGCTCCACCGGGCTCATGTTCAGCACCTTCAGGCCCGGCATCTCCCGGACAGGGGCGAAGGCGGCCCGCACCGCATCCAGGGTGGGGCCTTCGGCCTTGAGGATGATGTCGAAGTCCCCGCGCACCGCGTCGCAGCTGGTGATACCCGGCAACCGGTACAGCGTGTCGTAGAGGGTGAAGCCGCGCTCCGGCTCGGTCACCTTCACCGTCAGGTAGGCGCTCACGGATTCCGGCGCGCCCTCGTCCTCGGCTTCGGTGGGGGCGGCGGTGTCCGTCTGGCCGGGCTCCAATGCCTCCAGGGCGGTCACCAGTTCCGCGATTTCGAACGGTTTTTCCAGGAATCCGGTGTTCCCGGCACTGAGGGCGGCCTTTTCCAGCTCATCGTCCCCGAATCCGGTGATGACCAGGACGGGAAGCTTGGGGTGCTGGTCACGGATGACTTTGAGGATCTTGAGACCATCGATATCGGGCATGAAAATATCGGTGACAAGGTAGTTGTAGGCCTCACCTTGATGGTGGGCCCGGTTCAACTCGTGGATGGCGCTGATGCCGTCCGGACAGGCCACCGCAACGTAGTCTTCCCGGGCCAAACCAGCGGTCAGATAGTGCCGGATTTCCTTCGCATCGTCGATGACCAGAACGTGACCTTTCAAGGCAATCCTCCTGGTTGGGGGGCCGTTGAGAGTCAACGGTAGTACCTACCGGTTTTAACGCAAGAACAGAAGATAATTGCCTTTGGAGCAGGATAAGAGATAGGTGGGACTAAAATGGGCGCGGTAAAAAACACCCGCCCGGATGCTGCACGCCCGGGCGGGTTTCCATGGTACGCGAGGCTTCCTGTCGGCTGACTACAGGCCCTTCTCGGCCAACCAGCGCTCGGTCTCGATGGCGGCCATGCAACCGCTGCCCGCCGAGGTGATGGCCTGGCGGTACACGTGGTCCTGCACATCCCCGGCGGCGAAGACGCCGTCGATTTCCGTGGCGGTGACGTTGGCCTTGGTGATCAGGTAGCCGTTCTCGTCGGTTTTCAGCACCCCATCCAGGAATTGGGTGTTGGGGGTGTGCCCGATGGCGATGAAGCAGCCGGTCACCGGCAGTTCACTCATCTCGCCGTTGGTCGTGTCCTTGAGCGCGAGGGCCCTGAGGTTGCCCTGCTCGTCGCCCACGTAATGGTCGATGACCTTGTTCCAGGCCACGGTGATCTTGGGATTGGAAAGGGCCCGCTCCTGCATGATCTTGGATCCGCGCAGCTCATCCCGGCGGTGGATCAGGGTCACGCTCTTGGCGAAGTTCGTCAGGTAGGTGGCTTCCTCCAGGGCTGTGTCGCCGCCACCGACCACGGCAATGTCCTGGTCGCGGAAGAAGAATCCGTCGCAGGTGGCGCAGGCGCTCAGGCCCCGACCCATGAACTTCTGCTCGTTCTCCAGCCCCAGCCAGCGGGCGGTGCTGCCCGTGGCGATGATCACCGCGGGGGCCTCGTAGGTGGCCTTGGAGGTGATGACCTTCTTCATCTCCCCGCTGAAGTCCACGGCGGTGACGGTTTCGCTGTGGAAGCGGGTGCCGAAGCGCTCGGCCTGGGCCTTCATCTTCACCATCAGTTCGGGGCCTTCGACGCCCTCGGGGAAGGCGGGGAAGTTCTCCACGTCCGTGGTGATGGTCAGCTGGCCACCAGGCTGGTCACCCTCGAAAAGAATGTGGGGGATATTGGCCCGGCCCAGATAGATGGCCGCGGTGTAGCCGGCGGGGCCGGCGCCGATGACGATGGCTTTGTAGTCGGACATGGTTGCTCCAGAGGGATGAAGGGATTGGGCGGGGCCCAGGTTGAAATCAGCTTGTCGCTATACTTATGCGAATTCGGGCAGATGTCAACATGGGTGGGGCCCGGATGGCGCCACAGCGCCACGACAGCCTCACGCGACCCGGAAAAAACCCTGGCCCACGGCTTGACGAAACGGGCATGGGCTGTTATCTATTCCAGTCCTGCAATACAAGTCCCATGGCCTGTTGGGCGCCCTCGCGAGGCGGGGGACCGGGTCGGACGGGTATTTTTGTGCTGTCCGGATCTGTGTTATCCAGACCTGTGTTCCCAGAACTAATGGGGGCCTGATGGCCTGATGTGACGCGATGGCCTGGAACGGGCCATTCAAGGAGAAAAACGCGATGTACGCCGTAGTGAAGATCAAGAACCAGCAGTTCCGGGTCAGCCCCGAGGCCACGCTGCAGGTGCCCCTGTTCGATAATGAAGTGGGCGATACCCTGAATTTCGACGAAGTCCTGCTGATCGGTGATGGCGATGACGTGAAGGTCGGCAGCCCCACCATCGAGGGCGCCAGCGTCTCTGCCGAGGTCATCGAGCACGGCCGCAGCCGCAAGATCGTCGTTTTCAAGAAGAAGCGTCGCAAGAACTATCGGCGTAAGAACGGGCACCGTCAGCCCTACACCCAGATCAAGATCACCGGTATCACCGGTTAACCCACGCCCGGCCCGGCTGTCGGGCGTCGGTCGGTAGACAAGGAGCGCAACCATGGCTCATAAAAAAGCAGGCGGCTCGACTCGTAACGGTCGCGATTCCAATGCCCAGTATCTGGGCGTCAAGCGTTTCGGTGGCCAGGCTGTCCGCGCCGGCACCATCATCGTGCGGCAGCGCGGCACCAAGATCCACCCCGGCAAGAACGTGGGCAAGGGCGGGGACGACACCCTGTTCGCCCTGATCGACGGCACGGTGGAGTTCCAGGATTTCCGCGGCTCCAAGAAGCGCGTGGCTATCGTTCCTTTCCAGTAAGCAACCGCTTGCCGGCGGGGTTCTGCCGCGGTCATGATCAAAACCCATTCCTCGTGCAGGGGGATGGGTTTTTCTCGTGCAGGGGGATGGGTTTTCTAGGGATGGGTTTGGGGTGCTGACTTTGCCCGCTCGGTGGGCGCCGGAAGTTTGCCCGTGAATTTTCAAGGGGAAGTGCTATATTGGCCTCCGGGCTGAAAAACCAAACCGCCCCCACGGAGGGAGCGGTTTTTTTTGGCGGGATATCCGGGGCGGAGTGACCGAACGGATGGGTTCGTGAAACCGGATTGATTCATGACCTGGCCCTGGATGAAGGAGCCCGATGAGCGTCCTGGTGGTGATTCCCTCTCGTTACGGCAGCAGCCGTTTCCCGGGTAAGAGCCTGGCCGATGTGCATGGCCGGCCTCTGGTGGTCCGCACGGTGGAGCGCGCCGCCGGCATGCTCAAGGCCGATCACATCGTTGTCGCCACCGATGACCAGCGCATCTTGCGAGCCGTCCAGGCCGCCGGCCACCAGGCCGAGATGACCGGGGACCATCCCACGGGAACCGACCGCATCGGTGAGGTCATGGCGCGCCACCCGGAGGCGGAGATCATCCTCAATTTGCAGGGGGACGAGCCGCTGCTGGATCCGGCCATCCCCGACCGTCTGGTGGGGGCCATGCAGGCTGACGCGCGCCTCGATATCGCCACCTGCGCCCATCCTTTTGCTGACCGCGCGGCCTGGCTGAATCCCCACAACGTGAAGGTTCTGGTCGACCACTCCGGCCAGGCGTTGTATTTTTCTCGGGCCGCCCTGCCCGGGTGTTTCCCGGGCCGGGAGGATCGCGGGCACGAACTGGCGCTGCGGCATGTGGGGCTTTACGCCTTCAGGCGCAAGGCCTTGGAGCGGTTTCTTGAGCTTGGACCTTCGGCTCTTGAGCAGGCCGAAGGTCTGGAACAGTTGCGGGCCATGGAAAACGGTATGCGGCTCAAAGTCTTGGTAATCGACCAGGCTCCGGTGGGTGTGGACACTCCCGAAGATCTGGAACTGGTGCGGAAAATCTGGCGTGAATAATTCGGGCTAACCCCTGGACCGGCGCCGCTGGTCCGCAGGAGATGATGAGAATGGCCAAATTCGTGTTCGTGACCGGCGGGGTGGTTTCCGCCCTCGGCAAAGGCATCGCCGCGGCGTCCCTGGGGAACCTGCTGAAGGCCCGGGGCCTGAACGTGGTTCTCCAGAAATTCGATCCCTACCTAAACGTGGATCCCGGGACCATGAGCCCCTTCCAGCACGGCGAGGTCTTCGTTTTGGACGATGGCGCCGAGTGTGATCTGGACCTGGGCCACTACGAGCGTTTCACCGACACCAACCTGGATCAGGACAACAACCTGACCAGCGGCCGGGTCTACGAGACCATCCTGACACGCGAGCGCAAGGGCGAGTACCTGGGCCGCACCGTGCAGGTGATCCCCCATGTGACGGATGAGATCAGGCGCCGCATCGGCCTGCCGGCGGAGAAGAATCCCGATGTCGATGTGGTCATCACCGAGATCGGCGGCACCGTGGGCGATATCGAGAGTCTGCCCTTCCTGGAGGCCATCCGCCAGTTCCGCCTGGACCGTCCCATGAACGATACCGCCAGCGTGCATCTGACGTTGGTGCCGTACATCCCCACCGCCGGGGAGATCAAGACCAAACCCACCCAGCATTCGGTGCGGGAACTGCGCAGCATCGGCATCCAGCCGGATTTCCTCATGTGCCGCACCGAAAAGCCCATCGGCGAGGATGCCCGCAGCAAGATCGCCCTGTTCTGCAACCTGCCCAAGAGCAGCGTCATGGACGGCACCGACGCCGAGAGCATCTACGAGGTCCCCCTGAATCTGCACGCCCAGGATTTCGACCGCCTGCTCTGCGAGCGGCTGGGGCTGGAGACCGAAGAGCCGGATCTGGAGCCCTGGCGCAAGCTGGTCATCGGCATCCTCAACCCGCCGGAGAAGGTGAAGATCGCCATCGTCGGCAAGTACGTCGAGCTGAAAGACGCCTATAAAAGCATCACCGAGAGCTTCGTGCACGCCGGCATCCCCAACCATGTGGGCGTGGATCTGGTGTGGGTGGACAGCGGGGATCTGGAGAAGAGCGAGGTCGGCGAGCGCCGCATGCGCGAGATCTTCCACGACATCCACGGCATCCTCATCCCCGGCGGATTCGGCGACCGGGGTATCGAAGGCAAGATCGCGGCGGTGCGTTTCGCGCGGCAGAACAAGCTGCCCTTCTTCGGCATCTGCCTGGGGCTGCAGTGCGCCATCATCGAGATCGGGCGCGATCTGGCGGGCCTGGAGAAAGCCGGCAGCGCCGAGTTCGATCAGGGGACGCCGCACCCGGTGATCCACCTGATGGAGGAGCAGAAGAAGGTCAGCAACCTGGGCGGCACCATGCGCCTGGGCAGTTGGCCCTGCCACCTCAAGCCGGACAGCCGGGCTTACCAGGCCTATGGGGAATTGGAGATCAACGAGCGGCATCGCCACCGCTACGAGGTCAACAACACCTACCGGGAGCGTTTCGAGGAGGCGGGCGTGGTCTTCTCGGGCACCTCGCCGGATGGCCAGCTTGTCGAGATCATGGAACTTCCCGCCCACCCGTTCTTCCTGAGCGTCCAGTTCCATCCCGAATTGAAGAGCCGGCCCCGCCGGCCGCATCCCCTTTTCAAGGCCTTCGTCAAAGCCGCCGCGGAGCATCAGGAGATGATGCGGGAAGAGGCGTCCGACGAGAATCCCGAGGCCGCGGCGCCGGGTTCCGCATCCGGCTCCGCGGCCTCCGAAGGACAGGCATGAGCGTCGCCAAACCCATCACCCTGCGGGGGCATCGCATCGGGGCGGGCCAGCCGCTGTATATCATGGCCGGGCCCTGCGTCCTGGAGGATCCCGACGAGATGCTGCAGGTGGCGCAGGAACTGGCCGAGACCTGCGATCGCCTGGGCGTGGGGTACTGTTTCAAGGCCAGCTACACCAAGGACAATCGCACCAGCAGCGCCAGTTATCGGGGGCCGGGCCTGGAGGATGGTCTGCGGTTGCTGGACCGCATCAAAGAGGCGGTGGGGGTGCCCGTGCTGACGGATATCCACCACCCCGAAGATGCGGACGCCGTGGCCCAGGTGGCGGAAATCCTGCAGATTCCGGCATTCCTGTGCCGGCAGACGTCCTTGCTGGAGGCGGCCGGTCGGACGGGCCGCATCGTCAACATCAAGAAGGGGCAGTTCCTGGCGCCGGAGGACCTGAGGCATGGCGACGGGAAAGTGGTCGCGGCCGGCGGGCGCGACGTCCTGTTTACCGAGCGCGGCACTTTTCTGGGGTACCGGGACCTGACGGTGGATTTCCGCGGCATCCAGATCATGCGCAATCTGGGCCGGCCCGTGGTCTTTGACGCGACCCATTCCGTGCAGTCCCCCGGCAGCACCGGCACCACCACCGGCGGCAAGCCCGAACTGATCCCCCTGCTGGCCCGTTGCGGCGTGAGCGCCGGTAGCGACGCCGTTTTCCTGGAGGTGCATCCGGAACCGGCCCGGGCCAAATCGGACGCGGGCAGCCAGATGCCCCTGGAGCATTTCGAGGGCCTGGTCAGCCAGTTGATCCGGTTCCGGGACCTGTTCAACGAGGTGACCGGATGAGTGACCGGCTGAACGACCCTGCGCGGGACCGCGGGACCGCGTGGCCGCCACGCACCGCGGAGCAGTATCGGGCGGAAGCCGTCCAGGTGCTGGGTGAAGAGCTGGCCACCGCCTTCGGTCGCGTGAAGTGCCTGGTCTTCGATTGCGACGGCGTCCTGACCGCGGGCAACCTGATCTACGGCCCGGAGGGCGAGGCCCTCAAGGAATTCCACAGTCACGACGGCCTGGGACTGGTCATTGCCCGCATCGCCGGGCTCAAGCGTGCCGTGCTGACGGGCCGCAACAGCAGCATCGTGGAACGCCGCTGCACCGAGTTGCGTTTCGACAGCATCAAGCTGGGACGTTTCGACAAGCGGCAGGCTCTGGAGGAGATCTGGCAGGAAACGGGCTGTGGCCCCACGGACACCCTTTACATGGGGGATGACCTGATCGACCTGCCGGCCATGCACCAGGTCTTCCTGCCGGTGACGGTGCCCGGGGCGCCCGCCGAGGTGACGGAGCATTGCCGCTACCAGACCCGGGCCATCGGCGGGCACGGCGCCGTGCGGGAGATCACGGATCTGGTGCTCAAGGCCGGCGGCCTGTACACCGTCGGGCTTCGGCGCCTGCTGGAAAAGAGTTGGCAGCCCACCCGCAAGGAGCTGTCCAGCGACCAGGACCTGGATCCGGGGGAGTTGACCCAATGATGCCGCAGCCGCAGAAGATCACCCGCACGGACGACGAAATCATCGCCATGGGGCAGGGGACTTTCCGGGAAGAGGCGGCCACCCTGGAGACGGTGGCCGCCAGCCTGGACGGCAGCTTCGCCGAGGCCGTGCGCCGGCTCCACGCCTGCCGGGGGCGCGTCCTATGCACCGGCCTGGGCAAGAGCGGCAACGTGGCCCGTAAGATTGCCGCCACCCTGACCAGCACCGGCACCCCCAGCCACTTCATCCACCCGGTGGAGGCGGCCCATGGGGATCTGGGGGTCATCGACGAGGACGATATCCTCATCGCCCTGAGCCGCAGCGGCAACAACAGCGAGGTGGTGGACCTGATTTCCCGCTGCCGGCAGGCGGGCATGGGGACCATCGCCATCACCGCGGGCGCCGGCTCGGAGATGGCGACCATCAGCGATATCGTGCTGCACACGCCGGTTGCCAAGGAAGCCTGCCCTCTGGATCTGACGCCCACCAGCAGCGCGGTGGCGGCCATGGCCATGGGGGATGCCCTGACGGTGGCCCTGATCCGGTTGCGCGGTTTCCGCAGCGAGGATTTCGCGCGCTTCCATCCCAGCGGGGCCCTGGGCCGTCGCCTGCAGATGAAGGTGGCCGATCTGATGCACACGGGTGATGAATTGCCCCTGGTGCGGGAGACCATGACCCTGCGCGAGACCCTGCCCGAGATCGTGGGCAAGCGCCTGGGCGGGGTCTGCGTCGTGGATCGAGCGGGCAAGCTGGCGGGGCTGTGCGTGGACGGGGACGTCAAACGTATTCTTCTGCAGCGGGACGACGCCCTGGACCGCCCCATCACCGAGGCCATGAACGCCGACCCCACCACCGTGGAGCCGGACATGCTGGCCATCACCGCTTTGCGTATCATGGAGCAGCGCTCCGAGGGGCCGGTCACCCTGTTGCTGGTGACCGATGAGCAGAACCACCCGGTGGGCCTGCTGCATATCCACGATGTTCTGCGCGCGGGGCTGCTCTGAGCGCCCGATCGGCGCCGGTGACGGCCAGGTGATGCCGCCATGACGACGCGGGACCGCACGCTTCCCCTTTGGCGCCGGGCCCGGCGCCGGTTCTACCACCAACTGCTGAAGCTGGCGCTTTTCGGTGCCGAGCATTCCAGCCTGCGGGTGGGCCGCGCCCAGGGGCGCCTGCTGGCGGCTCTGGGCTGGCGTCTGCGCGGTCGGGAACGACAACGCGCGGAGACCAATCTGCGCCTGGCGTTCCCGGATCTTGACGATGCGGAACGCCGTGCCTTGTTGGGCCGCAGCACCCGGCTGCTGGGTGAGAACCTGCATGACGGCTTGGCGGCCCCGGCCCTGCTGCGCCGCCCCGGATTCCTGCGCGAGGAGGACCTGCAGGGGCGTCCTTCTCTGTCCGCTGAATTGCGCACCCTGGCGGCCGGTGGCCGGGGGGTGCTGATCCTCACCGGGCATATCGGTTGCTGGGAACTGCTCGGGGCCGAGGTAGCCCGCCAAGTGCAAGAGGCCCGGCTGGGCAAGCTGGGCGTGGTCACCGGTACCATCCACAATCCGGCGGTGGACCGGCTGGTGCAACGGCGCCGCGCCCGGCTGGGCATGGAGGTGCTGCCCCGGGAGCGGGGGGCCGGGCCCATCCTGCGGCATCTGCGCCAGGGGGGCATCGTGGCGGTTCTGCTGGATCAGAACACGCGCGTGGACAACATCCTGGTGCCTTTTTTCGGTCGCCTGGCGCCCACGCCCGCGGGATTGGCCCGGATGGCCTTGCGGTACGGGGTGCCGGTGCTGCCGGTGGCCCTGGCGCGGGCGGGGACCGGCCACGAGATCCGCCGTGGCCCGGTCTGGAACCCGTTGCCCGACCGGTCCCGGGATCCGGCGGCGGTGCGCGAATTTCTGTTCTGGTGCAACGCCCAGCTGGAGATTTTCATTCGTCGGAACCCTGAAGAATGGGTGTGGTTTCACCAGCGCTGGCAAGAAGATGGCCACGGGGCTGCCGGCCTCCGGCCGCGGGAAGGGACATGAATAAAAGAGCTTTGAAAACGATGCCCTGGCCGGGGCGGCTGCAGGTGTTGCTGCCGTTCCTGCTGCTGTTGCCGCTGGCCGCCTGCCGCGATGAAGCCGCGCCGGCCACCGGACCGGAATCCGCGGCGGTGGACGCGTCCGAGCGCCCCACCCAGCAGTTCTTCGATTACAAGCTGGTGGAAACCCATGACGGCATCCCCAAGTGGATCCTGGTCAGCCAGCAGATGAACAAGTACACGGGGCAACGCGATGTGGAACTGATCACCGTGCACATCGACTTCTACAAGGACGGCAGCCACTTCAGCACCCTGACCGCGGACAGTGGCCGCGCCAACCTGATGACCCACGACATCTACACCTGGGGGAACGTGGTGGTGACCACCGAGGACGGCCGCCGTCTGGACACCGAGGAGCTTTATTTCGACAGCCAGAAGGAGATCATCCACAACGCCGTGCACGACCTTTTCACGCGAGAAGATGACATGGTGGAGGGAATCGGGCTGGAGGCCTCTCCGGATCTGGAGTACATTGAGATCAAGAACCAAGTGGAGGCGGACGTGGTGGACAGCCCTGCCGGCAGCCGCCACAGTGAAGACCGGACCGAAAGCGATCCCCAGTGACGGATATCAACGCCCCCTCCGGGCACATCCTGAAGGCCGAGGGTCTGCGCAAGGTCTACCGCGGCCGGGCCGTGGTCGACGGCGTGGATCTGCAACTGCGGCAGGGCGAGGTGGTTGGGCTACTGGGCCCCAACGGGGCGGGCAAGACCACCAGCTTCTACATGATCGTGGGGTTCATCAGCCCGGACCGGGGGCAGGTCTTTCTGGATGAGGTGAACATCAGCGGCCGCCCCATGTACAAGCGGGCGCGGCTGGGCATCGGCTATCTGCCCCAGGAGAGCAGCATCTTCCGGCAGATGACCGTCGAGCAGAACATCATGGCCATCTTGCAAAGCGTGAAGATGAGCCGCGGAGAGCGCAACGACCGCCAGGATCAGCTGCTGGAGATGATGGGGGTCACCCACATCCGCAAGAGCTACGGCTACCAGCTTTCCGGCGGGGAGCGCCGCCGGGTGGAGATTGCCAGAGCCCTGGTGACACGCCCCAAGTTCATCCTGCTGGATGAGCCTTTCGCCGGGATCGACCCCATCGCGGTGGCCGATCTGCAGAAGGTGGTGGCGCAGTTGCGGGAGCAGGGCATCGGCATTCTGATCACCGATCATAATGTGCGGGAAACCTTGAACATCACGGACCGTGCGTACATACTCTTCGAAGGCCGGATCGAATTGTCCGGCAGCGCCGAGGAAATCGTCGCTTCGGAGAAGGCGCGGGCCATTTATCTAGGTGAGTCCTTCCGGCTCTAGATCTTTCCGGCGGTCCGGAAGGAACCGGCTCCGAAGCCATAGGCTCAGAAAGGAATCCACGTGGCCAAACTCGGGCTGCATATCGGGCTGAAACAAAGCCAGCAAGTGGTCATGACGCAGCGCCTGCAACAGGCTCTGAAGCTGCTGCAGGTCCCCACGCTGGAGTTGGAGCAGATCCTGCGCAAGGAACTGGTGGAGAACCCCCTCCTGGAAGAGGTGGATGTCGACGACGAGATCGAGGACGCCACCCGGCTGGATGAGGCCGTCAGCGAGGCCGATGGCTTGGTGCGCGCCGGCGGTGCCGACGACGATGACCAGACGCGGGACTGGGCCGACAGCTTTGACGAGGGATTCCGCGGGGCCCGCAACGAGATCGGTTACGATGAAGGGGAGGATCTGGAGCGACCCCAGAAGTACGTGCCCTCGGGTCAGGAGGATCTGACGGAGCAGTTGGTGCTGGCGGTGCCCGACGGCCTGGAACGCCGTATCGGCGAATACATCATCGGCTGCCTGGGCGAGGACGGCCTGCTGGCCTGCCCGCTGGAGGAGGTGGCCGCGTTTTTCGAGGTCGATCTGGAAACGGCCACCGCCGTGCTGAAAGTGATCCAGGGCTTTGACCCACCCGGTGTCGCGGCCCGCGACATTCCGGAGTGTCTGCTGCTGCAGTTGGAGGCCCGGGGCCTGGAAGAAAGCGACGAGGCCCACATCATCCGGCACCACTTCGAGGACCTGAAGAACCGCAAGTTCAGCAACATCGCCCGCGAGATGAAAATCACACCCAAGGCGGTGCAGGAGATCGCCCGGCGGATCGGCGAACTGGATCCCCGCCCGGGCCTGAGCACCGGTCAGGAAGGGGCCCGGGCCATCACCCCGGATCTGGAAGTGATCAAGGTGGACGAGGAGAACAACGTCTATGCGGTTCACCTGAACGACGCCAACATGCCCCGTCTGCGGGTCAGCCAAGCCTACGAGGGGCAGGCCACGTCCAACGAGGACGAGATCAAGTTCATCAACGAAAAAAAGAGCCATGCCGAGTGGGTCATCAAGACCATCGAGCAGCGGCGCCGGACCATGATCAAGGTCATGGAGGCCATCGTGGCCGAGCAGACGGAATTCTTCGAGAAGGGGAGTATCGCGCTCAAGCCCTTGACGTTGCAGCAGGTGGCCTCGACCATCGGCATGCACGAAAGCACGGTGTCACGCGTGACGCGGCAGAAATATGTGCAGACGCCCCGGGGCGTCTTCCCCCTGAAGTTCTTCTTCAGCGCGGGGCTGGACAGCAGCGGGTCCGAGGGGGAGGTCAGCGCCAAGGCGGTGAAGGTCATGATCCAGGAGATCATCGACGGTGAGAATCCCGCCAAGCCCCTGAGCGACAAGCGGATTGTGGAGTTGTTGCAAGAGCGTGATCTGAAAATCGCGCGCCGAACCGTGGCCAAGTACCGAGAACAGATGGGCATCCTGAGCGCGCGCATGCGCAAGCAGTTCTAGTCCGTCAATACCCACGCGAACGAGGAGGTCTCCATGGAAAAGGAAATCATCACGAGGCATTTCAACTTGGGTGAGGACCAGCAGGCCATGGCGGAGGAAGCCATCGACAAGTTGGAGAAGTTCAGTCCCCGGCCTGTCCAGTCCCTCAAGCTGACCATCACGCATGAGGCGGGACAGTTCTTTGCCGATGGCGCCATGCGTCTGAAGAATTCCGAATTCCGGGCCAAGGGCGACGGACGGGAGCCCGAGGTGGCCGTGACCGCGTTCTGCGAATCGGTGCGCGCCCAGTTGGCCAAGTTCAAGTCCAGGATCAGCGGCAAGCAAAAGTACGCCGATGGCGGTCTGGGCAAGGCCATGTCGGCTGGTGATATCTTCCAGGAGGACGAGGCGCAGGTCGAGGGGTTCCAACTGGAGTCCATGGCCGTGGAGCGAGCGAAGGAAAGCTTTGCCGCGAGCACGCGGCCTTTCCTGGTCTTCCGCAACGTGGATACGGGCAAGGTGGCCGTCATCTACCGCAAGGAAAGCGGTGATCTGGCCCACATGGAAAGCCTGGACTGAAAAGGCAGGGGGCCCCATGCCCGAGTTGACCGTCAAGCAGCTGCACGACCAATTGCAGGGTGCTCTGGAGTTGGAATTCCTGGTTCCGTATACGGAGCAGAGCCGCCCCATCCGTGCCCGGGATGTCCATCGCCCGGGCATGGCCTTGATGGGGTTTGCCGAGAATTTCATGACCGAGCGCATCCAGGTCCTGGGGGAAAGCGAGAACGCCTTTCTGGCAACCCTGGCACCCGATGCCCAGCAGACGGCCTTGCGCCGGGTTCTGAGTCTGGATCCGCCGGTGGTGCTGCTGGCCCGGGGCCGGAGTTTGCCTGTCGGGGTGGACCGCATCTTCGCCGAGGCCGCGGTGCCGGTGCTGAGTTCGACCCTGACGGCGGTGGAACTCATCAGCCGTCTGACCCACCACCTGGAAGCCGCGTTCATGCCCTACACGGAAAAGCACGGCACCCTGGTGGACGTGTACGGCGTGGGATTGCTCTTCACCGGGCGTAGCGGCATCGGCAAGTCCGAGTGTGCCCTGGACCTGATCGAGCGCGGACACCGCTTGGTTGCGGACGATATCGTGGAAATCACCCGCACGGCGGACGACGTGATCATTGGGCGCTACCGCGAGGTGCTGCGGCACCATCTGGAAATCCGCGGCATCGGTCCCATCGACGTGCAGAGCATCTTCGGGATTAGGGCCATCCGTATCCAGAAGCGCATCGAGGTGGAAGTGGAGCTTCAGGAGTGGGACGACTCTTTTGATTACGAACGGGTGGGCATGGACACCCGGACCCGGGATATTCTGGGGGTGGCGATTCCCCACGTTGTGGTGCCCTTGGTTCCCGGTAAGAACATCACGGTGATCGCCGAGGTGATCGCCCTGAATTTCATGCTCAAGATTTACGGCTACGATGCGGCCCAGGTGCTGAACGACCGTATCCTGGCCACCATGAACAGCAGCAACAGGTTGCGCAACTACCTCCAACAGGATCCGGAGTGATATGAATCCCAACGTTGAGCTACCCCGGGCGCTGGTCATCACGCACGGCGAGATCGCCCGGGAAATGACCCATGTGGTGGAGATGATCCTGGGACCCGTCAAGGGCCTCGAGGCCATGACCAACAATGGCAAATCCACCGACGACATCACCCGAACGGTGGGCGCTTGGCTGGAGGAGCCGGGACCCGCCTGCGTTTTCATCGATGATTTCGGGGGCAGTTGCGCCACCGCCGCGCGTTTGGCGGCCAAGGATCGACCCGATGTGGCCATCGTCGCCGGGGTGAATTTGGCCATGTTGCTGGGGTTCATCACCTGGCGGGACAGCACGGAGTTCCCGGAACTGGTGCGCAAGATCATCCAGAAAAGCCGTGAGGCCATCACCGAAATCGGAGCCGGTTCATGACCTTGGTCCTTGCGCGGGTGGACGATCGCCTCATCCACGGCCAGGTGACCGTGGGGTGGGCCACCCATCTCAAGCCCGACCGGTTGCTGCTGGCCAACAACGAGATCGCCGCGGATGCTTGGCAGAGCGAAGTCTATGCGGCCAGCGTGCCTCGGGAGATCGAGGTCTCCATCCTGTCCTTGGCCGAGGCCGCGGCCTTCCTCAAGCGCACCACCGACCAGGAAGAAAAAGTTTTGCTGCTGACCGCCAGCGTGGGGGAAATGGCCCACTTGGCCGGTATGGGCGTGCCCTTCAAGCGGATCAATCTGGGGGGGCTGCACTATTCCTCCGGCAAGAAGGAAATGCTGCCTT
>PDQT01000065.1 GCA_002747875.1 bacterium DOLZORAL124_64_63 | reverse complement strand
AATGTCTGGGGCGCCGCCAAGGTCACCGCGGCCCATGAATTCAAGCACGCCACCCAGTTCGCCACCAGCCGCTGGAGCGAAGGCGGTTGGAACGAGGTGGACGCCGTCTGGGCCGAGGAACTGGTCTACGATATCGTCAACGACTACTACAACTATCTGTCCGGCGAGAGCCCCATCAGGCAGCCGACCATTCCCTTGGACGGCGGGGCCCAGAACACCGGCTCCTACGAGGACTGCGTCTGGGAGATGTGGATGAGCCAGACCTGGGGCGTGGAGTTCATCCACGATTACTGGGAGTACCGCCAGACCCACACCCTGGTTTCCGTCATGAACTCCTTCGAATACGTCATGAACCAGTACGGCACGACCCTGACCGAGGGCTGGGCCCTGTTCACGGCCTGGAACTACGGCACCGGCTACCGGGCCGTCCCCGGCGTGGGCTATGACGAAGCCGAGGATTATCCTGCCGGCAACTTCCTTTACTACACCAGCAGCTACCCCTGGAGCGTCAACGGCAGCGTGCAGCATCTGGCGGCCAACTTCATCCGTCTGCTGGGTCTGAATGACGGCGTGGAAGGCACCGTGGACCTCGATTTCAACGGCGCAGACACCGGGAACATGACGCTCAGCGTGCATATCGAGAAGGCCGACGGCACCGGGACCATCGAGACCGTTGCTCTGGATGAATTCAACGACGCCCGGTACAGCGTGCAGGTCCCCATGGAAGAGATCGTCTGGATGGGCGTGATCGTGGGCAACGCCACCAAGTCGGGCAACAGCCTGGGCTACACCTTGAGCGTGGCGCGGACCGAGGCTCTGCCTGAGCCGGCCATCGCGTTCGATGCCGAAAGCGTGACCGTCAGCCTGGAAGAGGGGCAGACCGCGCAGGAGACCGTCGCCCTGTTGAATGACGGCGAGGCCGGCTCCGTGCTGAACTACGATCTGGAGGTCTGGGGCAATCCGCCGGTGGATGAGCCCGACAAGAGCGTCGCCGGCAGCACCCTGACCACGGACATCAGCACCTATCTGCCCGGCACCACCTTCGATGTGGAAGTGACCGTTTTCAACGGCAGCACGGATGGCGAGTGGATCAAGGACCTGGACATGGATTTCCCCGCCGGGGTGACCGTGAACTCAGCCACCAACTTCGTGGGCGGCTACTACGGTGATCTGGTGCACGACGGCACCGTGGGCGATGGTGTGGCCATCAACTGGCACGGCACCGTGGGCGCTCCCCAGTACGGCGTGATCCGCGACGGCGAAAGCGCCACCGCCACCCTGAGCCTGTCGGTGGACAGCGGCTTCAGCGGCGACATCGTCATCCCCAGCGTCATCGGCGGCGACACCTACGGCGCCAACCCGAACAGTCTGAACGTGGACGTGGTCCTGAACCAGGCCAGCCCCGAACTGGTGGTGACCTACCCCAACGGCGGGGAACAGGTTTACGTGGGTGACACCGAGACCATCACCTGGGACACCTTCGGCGGCGTCGATTACGTGCATGTGGATTTCAGCGATGACGGCGGCGTGAGCTGGACTTCCTTGGCCGAGGATATTGCCAACACCGGTTCCTTCACCACGACGATGGGCGGTGAAGGCACCATCCACGCCCTGGTCCGTGTCAGCGACGCGAACGGCGAGGCCAGCGACGTCAGCGACGCCCAGTTCAGCGTGGTGCTGCCCGTTGGTTGGCTGGTGGTTGCGCCCACGAGCGGCAGCATCGAAAACGGCCAGAGCCAGGATCTGACGCTGGACTTCGACGCCACCGGCGTGAGCAGCGGCACCCACCAGGCCTGGATCCGGGTGAGCGAGAGCCAGGAAGGCCAGATCGCCGTCCTGCCCGTGATCCTGACGGTCACCGGCGGCGCCAGCGGCGTGGACACGCCCGCGGTCTTCGCGCTGAACGGCAACTACCCGAACCCCTTCAACCCCATGACCAAGATCAGCTTCAACCTGCCCGCCGCCGCCCGCACCACCGTCGAGGTGCTGGACGTGCGCGGCCACCTGGTGCGCACTCTGCACACCGGCGTGCTGGCCGAGGGCGCCCACGAGTTGAGCTGGAACGGTCGTGACGACGACAACCAGGTGGTGGCCGCCGGCCTGTACCTGGCCCGTCTGCGCACCGAAGGGTACGAGGCCACCGTCAAGATGACGTTGGCCAAGTAGTCGGTTTTTCTTTTCAGAGATTAATTCACCGGTCGCCAAGCCCAGGAAGTTTGGCGACCGGTTTTGGTTCTACGCGGGGAATCCAGGGTGACTTGATTTCTTACCGAAATTCATCCCTGAGGAGGCATTCCACCGAAAGAGCTCGGGAGAGGACCTCGGGAGAATTCACTTGGTCGGTTTTTAGGTGCTTTTGGATGGCCCAGTCTCCTCTCAATCCCATGTCTTTGAGAAATTCTGACTCCAAATAGTATGGGCGGGGCACCTTGATTGTCCGGCTTTTTTTGTGAACGCGTTTCCGCAACCAGGGGCGCAGGAAGACAGGAATATTCCTGGTGATGGTTTCGTGAAGTGATTGCTTGAATGAAGGGCCCGACAGGAAATCGAAGCCATAACAGGATGGGTAGGATGCCAGGCGTTCATCCAGTTGTCGGATGAGGGCGGCCTCAAAGCGCCCCTTGTTTTTCCAGGCCAGCGGAAGGGTCAAACTGGTCTGAACGAAAGATTTTTCGCCAAAGGGAGTCAGGCTGTACGCAAATTGAGCGTTGTGAGAATTGTTGATACCCATCCAATAGCGCATACGAAAAGTCGCGTACAGCTTGGCAATATGGGTGCGACTGAGCTTTGGGGAATCTGTCTCGGCGCTGAACTGGACTTTTTCCGCTAAATTATTGAAATACTGTTTCTTGTTAAATGAGGAGCAAAAAGAAGAGTAGTCAAACCTGTCGTATTTAGAGACAAGGAATTTTTCCGAGCTGAAGCTCCGGTCGGGCAGAAGCCAGAAGTTCCGATAAATCTCTCCTCCGCCACCATTCAACTGAAGCTTTGCGTGCTTGATTCTTTCTTGACGGGTTTGCAGTTCCTGTCCGTTGTTGAAGATGCCGGTGTTTGTCATTCCATCACTGAGGTAATATTGGGAGCGCAAGAGGTCGCTATACTGGTCCGGATCCCAGGGGGGCACGTTGGCCCGGTTGGTGTGGTGAAGAGATAAACCCTCTTTATCGGCAATGGTGCGGGCAATCCGGACATCGGGGCTGTTGTCGCTGCCATAGACATAGATATAGGGGGATATTTGATTCCGACGCAGCAGGCCAAGGATCAGGCGGCTGTCATATCCTCCCGACAATGCCGAACAGATATCATCTCCAAAATTAGCTTGCACTTGCTCGAAATACTTTGTCAAGTCTTCAGCAACTTGGTGAACCGCCGCATCAAACCCCAGATTGGCCAAGTTGACAGTTTGGTAGTCAGGGAGGGAGATGGGGTTTAGCGACGGCAGGTCAAAGCCGGACCGACAATCCAGCATCTTGATTTCATTGAATAGAGTCATGTTGCCGTAGACGGCGCCATTCAGGAGATATTCGAAAAAAGACTGAACATCAAGAGAGATGTCCCCCACAGCCCTCCGGAGAGCAAGAAAACTGCTTGAGATAAATCGGTTGTTCTGGCTGCGGAAAATGTGATACAAGCCGCTGGAGGCAGTAAAGAGTCGTGTTGTCTGGTTTTTGCGAATAATAAGAGCAAATTCTCCGGCTAATTTGGTAAAGTCCGGATTGGGAAAATCAGAATCCCGGTAAAGAGTGGCCAGGGCTTTCTGGCCCATGAGACCTTTGTACATGAGGGTTCCCGTGGCACAGACGAAATCTCCATCTTGACCTTCCCACAGATTGTCCGGAGAAAAGGTCTTTTTGTTGTAGACAAGAAGATCGAACTCCGAAGTTTGGATAGTCTTGCTAAGCTCTAAACCTTTACCAGCAAAGACCGAGCGCGCCTTGTCCAGGGCCTCGGAATGATCAGAGGATTTCTTGGCCAGAAAAAAACCACCCATGCGGGGAACCTCCCGAACCAATCTCAATGATGGCGAAACTTCATGGTTTGCATGGTGACAAAACGCTGGAAGATACCTTTGGACAAGGGTTTATGTGGTGACACATCCACCCCCCCCTTCTATCCAAGGAAGCGATCTTCCATAAGATCCACTAAAACACAAATTTTTGGCAGTGTCCATACCATTCGGCCCCTGCCATTCGGCCCCTGCTGTACCGACCAAACCTTCTTCCTTCATGCATAATCCGGGATAAAAGTCCCATTTCCTTTCCTGACATCCTTCCTCATATTCGCTAAACTGTCCATCATGGATGATGTCCGCATCTACACCGGCACTCTCATCGCCGATCTGCTATACTCCAGCGCCCGTAGCCTCAAGGAGCGCCGCGGGCCCCTGCGCGCCATCAGCCAGCGGCTGCGCAACAACGATTTCGCCGTGGCCCAGGTGGGGCCGGCGGATCGGGTGCAGCGGGTTTTCCTGGCGGTGACGGCTGTTTCCGGGCGCGAGGGGTTGTTGCAGAAGCGGCTGGATGAGGCCGAGCGCATCATCTTTGCCGGCGAGTTCGAGGTGGCCGACCTGCGGCGCGTCATCACCAGCGAGACCTTTCATTCGTATTGAATCCTTTATCCGGGGAGAAGAAATTGAAACTTATCGATCTGAGCCACACCATTGTCTCCGGCATGCCCCAGTGGCCGGGGGACAACCAGCCGCTGCAGATCCACCGGGTCTGCGCGCACGATCAGGAAGGCTACATGGCCAGCAGTCTGCAGTTCGGGTGCCATGTGGGCACACACGTCGACGGGCCGGTGCATTTCATGGCCGGACAATCGAGTGTGGACGTCCTTTCCCTGGACGCCTTCACGGGGCGCGCTCTGGTGGTGGACGCCACGGCGGCGGGGGCCGACGCCGACGCGCCGTCCCTGCTGGAAAAGACGCTGCTGCGGGGGCGGGACCTGAAAGATGTGGATTTCGTTCTCCTGGCCACGGGCTGGGATCGTCTCTGGCGACAACCGGGCTACTACCGACACTGGCCCAGCCTGAGTGAGGACCTGGCCCATCTGCTGGCGGCCTCCGGCCTGAAAGGGGTGGGGCTGGATACGCCCAGCGTGGATGTCGTGACGGGCTCGGAGGCCCACAGTATCTGCGCGGCGGCAAGCATGATCAATATCGAGAACCTCAAGGGTCTGGTGCCTTTGGCCGACAAGGTTGTCAACTTTCAGGCTTTGCCTCTGAAGCTGGAGGGCACCGAGGCGTCACCCGTGCGTGCCGTGGCTTGGTTGGATAACTAAAGGATCGTCTTCGTTCATGAGTGCCTACAAGCCCCACAACAGGGATCCCCACTTCGGCGATGCGTATGTGGTGGCCCGGCCCATGGGGTTGGGGCGGGCCCTGCAGAAAGCGGGCTATGGCACGCGCAAGGCGGCGGAGGCCATCGTCCTGGCCGGTCGGGTGACGGTAGACGGGGCGGGACGGAAAGACCCCAAGAGCATGGTGGATCGCAACAGTGTGATCCTGGTGGACGGGCAGCCCCTGCGCAAGGTTCAGAAGGTGCACATGGTGCTGAACAAGCCGGTGCGGGCGCTTTGCACCGCGCGCGATGGCGACGACGGGCCGCTGGTGGCCGACCTGCTTCCTCGCCACATTCCCGGCCTGCGTCCCGTCGGGCGCATGGACGCCCGCAACACGGGTTTGCTGCTGATCAGCAACGACAAGGATTGGAACACCCTGGTGGGGGAGTGCGGGGATCTGGAGCACGAGTACCGCGTGCAGGTGGAGGGCGAACTGACAGATCTGGAGGTGAGTGTCATCAGCGCCGGCCTGAACATTCCCAAGCTGGGCATGTTCAAGCCTCTGAGCGTGCGTATCGTGGAAGTCCTCAACGGGCGCACGGTCCTGAATATCGTGCTGACCCGGGGCAAGGTCCGGCAGTTGCGGCGCATGTTCTCCACCCTGCGGCATAAGATCATTTATCTGCGGCGGATCCGGATTGGCGACGTGCGGTTGGGGAACCTGGCTCCGGGGGCCTTGCGCGCCCTGAGCAGCCGGGAAGTCCAGATCCTGCGCAATCTGGCCTCCCGCAAGCCGCGGTAGCCTGTTTTGGCCTGGCGCATCGGTCCCTGGTGGGAACTGCGGGCGGGGGAACGTCGTCTGGCCTGGCTGATGACGGCCGACTATTTTGCCCTGCTGCTTTTCAACTACCTGCTGAAACCGGCCCGGGACAGCCTCTTCCTGCACAATCTTGAGCCCAACCTTCTGCCCTTCGTCTATATCCTGACCGCTCTGGTGGCCGCGCCGGTGACGGCGGCCTACGCTCGAGCGGGCATGCGGTACCGGCTGGATCGGTTGCTGGCCGCCACCTCTTGCGTGCTGGCGCTGCAGCTGGTTCTTCTGTGGTGGATCCTGCGGGAGCCGCAACCCTGGTTCTACTTCCTGTTCTACGCCTGGGTGGCGATGGCGGCGTCGCTGGTCACCAGTCAGTTCTGGTTGCTGGCCAACACCATCTTCGACGCGCAGGAAGCCAAGCGGATCTTTCCTCTGCTGGGACTGGGGGGCATCGCCGGGGCGTTCATCGGCGGCGAAACCACGGGTTTGTTGATGGAGCGGTGGCCCCTGGGCACGCGCGGCCTGTTGCTGGTGGCGGTGGGGGTATTGCTGACGACGGTGGTCCTCAACGCATGGGTTTGCGGGTGCCGGCGGCGGCGTCTGCGGGCGGACAGGGAACCGGAGGAGGAGACGGCCCATGGCGGTGGTGGCGGCCTCCTGCTGCCGGTGATCTTACGCAACCGGCACCTGCTGTTGCTGACGGGTATCATCTCGCTAACGGTGATGGTGGGGTCGTTCATCGATTTCCAGTTCAAATTCTACAGCTGGGAAGTTTTCGCGTCGCAGGGGGATATGACGGGCTTCCTGGGGCGTTTTTATGGGCGCATGAGCCTGCTGTCCTTCCTGATCCAGACGGTGCTGGCGGCGCGGCTGCTCCGCTGGCTGGGCGCGGGTGGGGTGCTTTTCGTTTTGCCGGGGGTTCTGTTGCTGGGGACCGGCGGGTTGTTCCTGTTGCCGGGCTTGATGGCGGCCATGGTGGTGCGCGGCGGCGAGATGAGCCTGAAATACAGCCTGGACAAGACCAGCCGCGAGCTGCTTTTCCTGCCTCTGCCGCTGGTGCTGAAGAGGCGGACCAAGGTCTTCATCGACATGTTTGCCGACCGCTGGGCCCGGGGCGTGGCCGGTGTCCTGCTGGTGCTGCTGAGCGTGGTGCTGGGCTGGGATCAGCGCCATATCAGTATCGCCACGTTGGGGCTCATCGGGCTGTGGCTGGCCCTGGCGGTGCTGATGCGGCGGGAATACCTGAACTCCTTCCGGCGGGCCATTGCCGGGCGCGAGATCGACCTGAAGCAGATGCGGATCTCGGTGGAGGATGCCGCCTCGTTGAGGGTGCTGCGGGGGGCCCTGGAATCGGGCAACGACCGGGAGGTGCGCTACGCCCTGGATTTGCTGCAGGGAGTGCGCGCGCCGCACCTGGCCGCGGCGACGCGGCCCCTGCTGACGCATCCGGGGCGGGAGATCCGGCGCTTGGCCCTGGAGGTGCTGCGCCTCAATGGCGACGCGTCCGACGCGCCGGCCGTCCGCCATCTGTTGCGAGACGATGACCTGGACGTGCGCGTGGCCGCCCTCGGCTTCCTGGAAACGCAGGACACGGACCCGCGGCGCGGCACCGCCTCCCTGACCGAGATGCTGGGCGGTCCCCGGATCTGCCGCAACGCCGCTTTGGCCTTCATCGTCCGGCACGGTGAGCGGTCGGAATGGCGACCTCTGGTCAGCGACCAGTTGGTGAGAAGGATTCTGGCCGACACGACGGTTTGGGGCGGCGAGGCGCGCCGCATCCTGGGGGCCATGTCCTGGCGGCCGGTGGGTTGTCGTGAGGATCTGTGGGATCGCTTGCTGGAGGATCCGGATCCCCTGGTGGTGGAGGCCACTCTGCGCGGCCTTGGCAGGCGCGGGGACAGCGGGCGGGTGGATGATTTGCTGCTGCGGCTGGATCATCCGCGTCTACGGGGGGCCGCGCGCCAGGCTCTGGTGGAACTGGTCGAGCAGGACGAGGGCCTGCTCGAGCACCTGGAGGCCTTTCTGCTGGCTGCCGGCAACACCGCGCGCGGCCGTGCCGAGATTCCCCGGGTTCTGGCCGAGGTGCCCACGCCGCGCAGCGCGTCCATCCTGACACGCCGCTTGGCGGCCCATGACCCGCAGCTGCGTGACAGCGTGCTCAAAAGCCTGAACAAGATGCGCGCCCGCCACCCGCAACTGAAATTCGACAAGGGCCTGGTGGATGAGGAAATCCAGGTGGAGGCCGCCCGTTTCTGCCAACGGGCCCACCTGCGCGGTCTGCTGCCCTCCGCGGGGCCGGCGGCGGCGCTTCTGGCTCGGGCTCTGGGGGAAATGCAGCAGAGGCACCTGGAAAGGGTTTTCCGCCTGCTGGCCTTGCGGTATCCGGTCAAGGACATGGAGGATGCCTACCACGGTCTGATGTCCGGCCGCCGGCGGCTGCAGGCCAATGTCCGGGAATTCCTGGACAACATCCTGGACCGTCGGCATGCCCGTGTTGTGGCGGTCATGCTGGATGGCGTCATCGGCCATGATGAGAACCAGGCTCACGGCAAAGGCAACGGCAACGGCAACGGCAAAGGCAAAGGTAGCAGCGACGGCGGGCTCTGCCCCATCAAGGCCCGACTGACGGACGTGGCGCCCCGGCTGGAAAGCACGAGCGCGGCTTTGGATTTCATGGCCGCCCATTTCGATCCCTGGTTGGCGGCCTGCGCCATCCAGGCCGGGGCCAAGGTGCCGAACCCGGCGGCGCGCGTCTACCTGGAAAAGAAAGAGGAGCAGATGCTCAGTCCCCTGGAAAAAGCCCTTATCCTGCAGAATGTGGAAATTTTCAAGGAAGTGCCCACCGATCAGTTGGCGACCCTGGGCAGCATCGCGCGGGAGGTGGCCGTGGAGGCGGGGGAAACCGTCTACCGGGTCCATGACCGGCCCGACGGCATGTACCTGGTGATGGAGGGCGCGGTGAATCTGAGCAATGAGGATCAGGTGGTGTACGTGGCCGGGCCGCAGGATCCTTTCGGTCTATGGGAATTGCTGGACGAGCAACCCCGCCTGTTGACGGCGGTGGCCGCGCGGGAGAGCCGCCTGCTGGCCATCAACGGCGAGGAATTCCATGATCTCATGGCTGACGATGTGCGCATCATGAAGGGTCTTATCCGCACGGTGTCGCGGCGACTGCGGGAGATGACCCGCGGGCAACCTTTGCGTTAGGAACCCGGGCTATCCCGCCTAGCCCGGGTTCAATCCTGATCAACCGAAATAGTACGCGATGCGGTGCTGGTTCAGCCCTTCCCAGAAGGCCTGCACGCCATCGAGCATGGCCCGGCCGCCCTGCAGGAATTTCTCCTCGTCGAAACCATCTTCGAAATACAGCTCTTCCAGTTCGTCCATGACGTGATCGGCGTGCTGTTCTTCGATCTTGTCGTGCCAGGTGAAGAAGGCCAGGGGCAGTTTGGGGGCCTCGCGCTTCTTGAAGTGGTCGAGACCGGCAATCAGCTGCTTCCAGAAGCCGGCGGCGGCCCAGTTCTCCACCGCGAAGCTGGCGCCCTCGGCGATGTTGGGGTCTTCGTTGCCGTAGATCTCGCACAGCTTGTCGCAGAAATAGAGCGTGGCGGGGGTGCCGTGGCGGCGTTTGCCCATGTCGTTGAAGCCCAGATCCAGGTGCTTGCCCATGCGGACCAGCCATTCGAAGTGGGCGGCGCGGAAGCGGAAGGTGCCGCCGTCGACGCTGCCCTGCAGGGAGACGCAGTCGGGGTCGCCCTCGCGGTCGGTGTCCTGGCCGTCGGAGAGACCGGTGCCCGGCTTGTTGAACATCACGCCCAGTTCGTTGGCCAGGATTTCCTTGGAGGCGCGCATGCCCTCCAGGCTGCCGGCGTTGATGACTTTCTGGAGCTGGGCGATGAGGAAGAGATTGGAAAAGACGCTGAACTGGACAACGAAGTGCCGGACGATTTCGCGATCCATTTCACCCTTGGCGAACCACCGGCAGAATTTGTTGTCGGTGATGACGGTGTGGGTCATGAGTTCACGGTTGCAGGTCCCGACGAAATCGGTGAACCGCGCCGCGTCTTCGGCGGTGATCCGGCCATCGGCCACAAGGGTGCCGATCTGTTCAGAAACTTGTAATGCCATACGTCGTCTCCCGTCGCATTGTTCTTGAGAACGCTCTTTTGTTTTAAACAGGATAATGTTAATCCTGTTTGGGCGCACCCGGAATTCCGCCCGCGGGGTTTTGTCTGCTGCTGTGGAGGCTGGATTGTATGACCGGCGCGCCACAGACGGAAAACCGGCACGGCAACGGGTTTTGGTGTATCTTGCGGGAAAGGTTGGACCCGCAACGACAGGATGAGGTGTTGAGCCGTATTGCCGTCATTTCGGATATTCACAGCAACTGGCAGGCCCTGCAGACCGTGTGGCGGGCCATCGTTGACGCTGAATGCGATCAGGTTATCTGTCTGGGGGATGTGGTGGGGTACGGTGCCCGCCCCGCGGAATGCCTGCGCTTCGTGCGGGAGAAGGGTTGGACCTGGATCCAGGGTAACCATGACGCGCTGGTCGGGGACCGGGACCTGTCTCTGCCTTTCAATCCGATCTCCTTGATGGCGGTGGAGCACAACCGCGATCTGCTGAGTCCGGAGGAGCAGCGTTTTCTGCGCGAGCTTCCCTGGCGGCAGCATCCGCGCGAAGGTCTCTTTCTGGCTCACGGGTCTTATCGGGATAGGGATCGTTACCTGCTGCACCACGCCCATTGCCAGGATGAGGCCGGCCATCTCCGGCAGCGGCACGGGGGCGGCGGGGTTTGCTTCTTCGGCCACACCCACCAGCCGGTGATTTCCGACGACACGGGCTTCCGCTCCCTAAAGGAGGGGGCGGTGCGCCTGGACCCGAACGCGATGACCCTGATCAACCCCGGCAGCGTGGGGCAGCCCCGGGACTGGGACCCGCGGGCGGCGTACGCCATCTGGGATACGGAGGTCGGGACCATCGATCTGCAGCGGCTGCCATACGATGTCGAGGCCGCGCGGCGGGAGATCCTGGACGCCGGTTTGCCCGCGCGGCTGGGCGATCGCCTGCTACAAGGGCGCTAAGCCTCCCTTCTGCGCTTGAAATCCTAAATGAAACAGGTTTATTGAAGAGCAAGACGGTGGGTCGTCTGTACTGTCGTTCGAATGCGCAACGGAAGGGGCGCGGCCACTGGTCCTGGTCGTTCGGCCCGATTCAACTGCCGGGAGGATTGGTTCATGGCCATCGAAACCACCAAGGAAATGGTCCAGAAAGTTTATGAGACATCGCGTCAGCGGTTGGAGGTGGTGCGCAAGCGCCTCGGTCGTCCCCTGACGTTGGCCGAGAAGATTGTTTTCGGCCACCTGGCGGATCCGCAGAACCAGGAATTGAAGCGTGGAGAGGCCACTCTGGCCCTGCGCCCAGACCGGGTCGCCATGCAGGACGCCACCGCGCAGATGGCCATCCTCCAGTTCATGCAGTCCGGCCGCGAAGAAGCCGCCGTGCCCAGCACGGTCCACTGTGATCATCTGCTGCTGGCCCACAAGGGCGCCGAGTTCGACAAGCTGCATGCCCTGGACGTGAACCAGGAAGTGTACGACTTCCTCAGCAGCGCCGCCGCCCGCTACGGCATGGGCTTCTGGAAGCCCGGCAGCGGCATCATCCACCAGGTGGTTCTGGAGAACTACGCGTTTCCCGGCGGCATGATCATCGGCACGGACAGCCACACGCCCAACGGCGGCGGCTTGGGCATGATCGCCTGCGGCGTGGGTGGCGCCGATGCCGTGGACGTCATGGTGGGCATGAACTGGGAAGTGAAGCATCCCAAGCTCATCGGCGTGAAACTGACGGGCGCGCCCCAGGGCTGGACCGCCCCCAAGGACGTCATCCTGAAGCTGCTGGGTATCCTGACGGTCAAGGGCGGCACCAACGCCATCATCGAATACTTCGGTCCCGGCACCCAGGCCCTCAGCTGCACCGGTAAGGGGACCATCACCAACATGGGTGCCGAGCTGGGTGCCACCACCAGCATCTTCCCCTACGACAAGGCCATGGCCGAGTACCTCAAGGCCACGCGCCGCGCCGATCTGGCCGTTCTGGCGGACGAGAACATGGATCTGCTGACGGCCGACAGCGAGGTGGCGGCGCATCCTGACAAGTACTACGATCAGCTCATCGAGATCGATCTGAGCACTCTGGAGCCCCATCTGGTGGGCCCGCACACGCCGGACCTGACCCATTCCGTCAGTGAGATGGCCGCCGACACCGAGCGCGAGGGGTATCCCGAGGAAGTGACCGCCGCCTTGATCGGCAGCTGCACCAACAGCAGCTACGAAGACCTGGGCCGGGCGGTGGATGTGGCGCGGCAGGCCCAGGAAAAGGGCCTGAAGATGAAATCCCCCCTGTGGATCAGCCCGGGCAGCAGCCAGATTTACGAGACCATCAAGCGCGACGGCATGCTGGAGGTTCTGGAGGATATCGGCGCCACCGTGCTGACCAACGCCTGCGGTCCCTGCATCGGCCAATGGCAGCGTGACGACATCACGACCGGCACGCCCAACAGCATCATCACCTCCTTCAATCGGAATTTCGCCAAGCGGAATGACGGCAATCCGGAGACCCACTCGTTCATCAGCAGCCCCGAGATCGTGATGGCCTACGGTCTGGCCGGCACCTTGAAGTTCAACCCCCTGACCGACCCCCTGACCAACGAGAACGGGGAAGAGGTCAAGCTGGATGCGCCCGCCGTGGCGGACCAATTGCCGCAGGAAGGTTTCGTCTTCGATATGGAGGGCTACCAGGCCCCGCCGGCGGACAGCCAGGGTGTGGAAGTCCTGGTCAGCCCCGACAGCGAGCGCCTGGCTCTGCTGGAGCCCTTCAGCGCCTGGGACGGTAAGGACTACGAGAAGCTGCCCGTCCTGATCAAGGCCCTGGGCAAGTGCACCACCGACCACATCAGCATGGCCGGTCCCTGGCTGAAGTTCCGCGGTCACCTGGACAACATCAGCAACAACATGCTGATCGGCGCTGTGAACGCGTTCAACGAGAAGACCAACTGCGTCAAGAACCAGCTGACGGGCGAGTACGGCGAGGTGCCCGCCACCGCTCGGGCCTACAAGGCCGAGGGCCTGCGCTGGGTTGTCTTTGGCGATGAGAACTACGGCGAGGGCAGCAGCCGGGAGCACGCCGCCATGGAGCCGCGCCACCTGGGGTGCGCCGCGGTGATCGTGCGCAGCTTCGCCCGCATCCACGAGACCAACCTGAAGAAGCAGGGCGTGCTGCCGCTGACCTTCAAGGATCCCGCGGATTTCGCCAAGGTGCGGGAGGACGACCGGGTGACCATTGCTCCCTTGGCCGAGCTGGCCGCGGGCAAGGACCTGACGGTGACCCTGGAGCACGGCGACGGCAGCGTCGACAGCTTCCCGGTGGAGCACACCATGACCGAGGAGCAGATTCGTTGGTTCAAGGCGGGGAGCGCCCTGAACAAGATCAAGGCCGGCGGCTGATTTTTCCGCCGACCAGCCGGAGAGAGGGGCCTGCCTGAGGGTGGGCCCCCTTTTTTTTCTGATTGCTCCGGGAAGTGTGGCGGCAAGCGTTGAGACGGTCGGAGATTCGGGCTATAGTCCGGTTTCGTCCTCCGCCACCCTTGCCCCGGGAGCCGAAAATGCCCGCCACCGCCTCCGCCGCCTCCGCCCACCATGATTCCGGATCCAACCTCACCGTGAAAGTCCTGGCCGGTTTGGGGCTGGGCATTGTCGTGGGATTGGTCATCAACCTCAGCGGCCCCCATGAATCCGGCGGTGTGCTGAACACCTGGTTGGTGGAGGGGCTGTTCCGGGTGGTGGGCAGGATGTTCGTCAACGCCCTGAAGATGCTGGTGGTGCCCCTGGTGCTCTTCAGCCTGGTCAGCGGGGTGTGCGGCATCGGCAATTTGCGGCAGTTGGGGCGCGTGGGCGGCAAGAGCTTCGCGCTGTACATCCTGACCACGGCGGTGGCCATCGCCAGCGCCCTGCTGGTGGCCGGGGTGGTGGCACCGGGGACGGGTATGGAGGTGTCTACGGCCGAGACCTTCCGCGGCAGCCAGGCCCCGCCCCTGTCCCAGGTGCTGATCGACATCGTGCCCGGCAATCCCGTCAAGGCCCTGGCGGACGGGGCGATGCTGCAGGTCATCTTCTTCGCCATCCTGCTGGGGGTGAGCATCCTGATGGCGGGCGATAAGGCCGCCGGGGTGGCTGAAGGCATGGAGAAGATGAATGCGGTGATGATGAAGATGGTGGACATCGTCATGGCCGCGGCGCCGTACGCGGTGTTCTGTCTGATCGCCTACTCGGTGGCGGGGCTGGGGCTGAAGCTGCTGGTCCAATTGCTCAGTTACGTGCTGGTCCTGATCGGGGTTCTGTTTCTGCATCTGTTCGTGACGCTGATGCTGGTGCTGAAGATCTTCTCGGGACTCAGCCCGGTGATGTTCCTGCGCAAGATGCGCGGCGTGCAAGCCTTTGCTTTCAGCACGGCCAGCAGCAACGCCACCATCCCCGTGACGTTGCGCGCGGTGACCCGGCGGCTGGGCGTGGGCAACGCCGTGGCGGCTTTCACCATCCCCTTCGGCGCGACCATCAACATGGACGGCACGGCCATCATGCAGGGCGTGGCGACGGTGTTCATCGCCAACGTCTACGACGTTCCTCTGGGCCTTGGGGACTACCTGACGGTGATCCTGATGGCGGTGCTGGCCAGCATAGGCACCGCCGGGGTGCCGGGGGTAGGGTTGGTCATGCTGTCGATGGTCTTCAAGCAGGTGGGGTTGCCGGTGGAGGGTATCGGCCTGATCCTGGGCGTGGACCGTTTGCTGGACATGGTTCGCACGGCGGTGAACGTGTGCGGCGATGCGGCGGTGACCTGCATTGTTGCGAAAGGGGAGGGGCCGTTCGATCAGGCAGTTTTCGATGATCCGGATGCCGGAATTTCTCTCGACAGTTGAAATAGACTTGGAGATCCTGGTTTGTAGATCCCAGTAGAATGGGGCCCATTCCTTGCCACGCGGGCTTCTTTGGGTTAAAATCCGCTCATTCAGAGACCACCATGACCATGCACCGACCACGGAAGGATGCACGTGTCTACCGAATTCGGGCCCAACCCTGGACAACCATCCCTACCGGAAAATGGCCTCCTTGATGGTGCCGCCCAGCGCCAGAAGGCGCACCCTTTGTCTATTTCTTCCGATGATCTGGTCCATG
>PDQT01000201.1 GCA_002747875.1 bacterium DOLZORAL124_64_63 | reverse complement strand
CACCGTTTAATCGTTCCAGATCATCCACGCAGTCGCCACCGGCAAGGTTCAGCATTACCAACGCGAAAATATGCTGGACGGTACTCCATCCCTGCAGTGGGCCGAGATGGCCAAAATAACGTTCTACAAGTTGCTGTAGCTTGGCCGCGCTAGCGAGCTCCAAGTAAAGAGGAAGCCCAGCCAGACCCGTGACTCCGATGCGGCATCGCTCTTTTTTGTACTGGAAAGGCAAAATACCTTGTGCCATGATTCGTCTAACCTCGTTGGTTAAGCTTTGGTTGTGGTAAACGTAGCTTAACTCCCTGATTCTACAGGGCCAACGAGGTTTTTCTTTTTCTTTGATGCCGGATCAGGGATCGGTATGTTACATCGGTATCACATCAAAGAGATACGGTGCCAGGATCAGGACCCGTGCTGAAGGTCATAAAGGGTTTTGTAGAGGCCACCGGCAGCCATCAGCTCAGCATGGGGCCCCATTTCCACGATCCGCCCCTGATCCAGCACCAGAATCTGATCCAGATCTCGCACCAGAGAAAGACGGTGGGCAATGACCAGAGCCGTGCGTCCCCGCATCAGGTTGCGCATGGCTTGGCGGATACCCTCCTCCGATTCCGCGTCCAGCGCGCTGGTGGGTTCGTCCAGGACCAGCAAACCCGGCAGGCGCAGGAAGGCTCGGGCCAGAGCCACTTTTTGTCGCTGTCCCCCGCTCAGGCGGGAACCCTGCTCTCCGCAGGTGGTGTCTATCCCGGCGGGGAATTCCCGGGCAAAATCCGCCACGCCGGAAAGCCGCACGGCCTGCTCCAGATCCTGCTCGTCCACATTTTCCAGGCCGAAGAGGATGTTGTCGCGCAGGCTGGCATCGTACAACAAGGGTTCCTGCCCCACCCAGGCCATGCGCGCGCGTAGGTGCGTCAACTCGAAATCCGGGTAGGGGCGCCCGTCCAGGGCCAGTTGGCCGCGATCCGGGGGCAGCAGGCCCAGGATGAGGTGGGCCAACGTGCTTTTGCCCGCCCCGCTGGGACCCACGATGCCGACCCAGCTCCCCGCGGGGATCTCCAGGTCGATATCCCGCAACACGGCGGGATTGTCCTGGTGTCCGGGATAGCGGAAGGAAACGCCCCGCAGGCTCAGGGAGGCCGGCTGGGGATCGGGGCGCATGGTTGGCGTGCCGGGCATCCGCTCGGGCTCCAGGGCGAAGATGTCGTCCAGCCGACCGGCCGCCGCCACGGCACCCTGGGCGCTGGAATAGAGATTGGTCAGGCTGCCCAGGGGCATGGCCACCCGGAAGGCCAGCAGCAGGAAGGCCACCAGTTCCCCGGCGGTGGTGGCACCCCGGGCCGTCAGCGTGAAGCCGTAGATGACCACCGCCAGCAGGCATACCCACAGACTGATCTGGATACTGGACTCCAGGGCGGCCTGCAGCCAGGCCCGGCGCAGGCCGGCGCTGAGGTATTCCTGGATCATGCCGTCGAATCGTCCCAGCTGATGGTCCTGGGCGTTGTACACCTTCACGGCGCGGATGCCGCCGGCCGTTTCCTGCACATGGCTGCTGATGCGTCCCAACTCATCGTACAGACGGCGGTAGAGCTTCTGCAGCCGCCAGCCGAAAAGCCGCACCAGGCCGATGGTGGCGGGGATCAGCAGCAGCACCACCGTCGTCAGGCGCGGATTCAGGCTGAACATGAGCACCAGGGCCCCGATGATGGTCAGCACCGCGCGCAGGAAGGTGACGATGCCGCTGGTCAGGATGTACTGGATGCTGCCCACGTCGCTGGTGACGCGGCTGCTCAGGTCGCCGGCCTTCTGGTCACTGAAGTAAAGGGCCGGCAATTCCAGCAGGTGGGCGAAGAGGCGGTGCCGCAAGCGGGTGACGGTGCGCAGGCCCAGGCGCGCGCTGGCGATGTTGAAGAAGAAGGTGCCCAGCAACTGCAGGACCAGCAGGCCGGCGAGCAGCAGCAGCTGGTCGCGTTCGGGCACGGTCCTCAGCACACCGTTGATGGTGTCCACGAAGCGTCCGGCGATGACGGGGATGGCCAGGCTCACGCCCGTGCTCAGGAGCATCAGCAGCAGGACCAGCGTCAGATCCAGGCGCTGGTCCCGCAGAAGACGGAAATGAGGCCGCAGGGCACCCAGGCCAAGCCGTCCTTTCCGTTTCGATTCCTGATCCGACACCCGGGCTCCTTCGGGGTGGGCCTATTTGATGAGGGCAGCCTTGGCCTGCCGGCTGAGCGGGCCTGCTTCCAGACGGAAGACATAGATGCCGGCCGGCAGAACATGTCCGGCCGTGTTCTGTCCGTTCCAGTGGAAGACTTGCTCACCGGCGGGTAGGCGTCCGGTATTCAGCACGGCAACCTGCCGACCTCGGGTGTCGTGCACCGTCAGCCGGGCGTCGGTTTCCCGGTCCAGGTGGAAGCTTACCCGCACGCCGGGGTTGAACGGGTTGGGGTAAAGGGCCAACCGGCCGGCCGCGGCGGGAACATCCCGCGTCGCGCTGAGGGGATCCTGGACGAGGATGTGGGCGCTGTCCAGGGAAACGTCCGGAACGGGCGTCGGCTGGGCCTGGTCATCATAGAGCACCACATCCACCGTCTCGATGGGAGAAGTCCCCTCCGCCAGACCCTCCACTTCCCAGTAGAAAATCTCGCCGGGACCCTGGAGGCAAAGGCCGGCACCGATGACGATGGCCAGCCCGTGCCAGCGGTTGGGATGGTTTTCGAAATCCTGGAAACAGAAATGGCCGCTGTCGGTGAAGAGCCGACCGGGACCACCGCCCAGGCTGGCCACCACGGAGCTGTCGTAGGACGCCTGGATCTCCACGGCGCGGATGTTCAGGGGCTGGTCCAGATACAGACCCAGCCGGGCGGTCGCGCCGGGGGCCAGGGTGGTGTCCGCGGGGCTCCAGCGCAGGACCACCTGGGCGGCGGCCGGGCCGAAGCCCAGCGCCACCAGCAGGATGGTCAGCAGGAAACCCCTTGGGCGGGTGTTGTTGTGGTGGCGCATGAGGGCCTACTTCATCAGGGTCATTTTTCGGACGGCATGGAAACTGCCAGCTTGGATCCTATAGAAATAAACACCCGATGCGGCCATATGCCCAGACTGATCACGGCCGGACCAGATAATTTCGTGATGCCCCGCACTCATGGGCTGGTCCGCCAAGACGACCATCC
>PDQT01000154.1 GCA_002747875.1 bacterium DOLZORAL124_64_63 | reverse complement strand
GGTCGTGCGATGCTGCACCAGCCGGTCGATGGCCTCCTGCACCAGTTGCTCGGCCTCGGTATCCAGGGCGCTGGTGGCCTCGTCCAGCAGCAGGATGGGCGGGTTGCGCAGGATGGCCCGCGCGATGCTCAGCCGCTGCCGTTGCCCGCCGCTCAGCTTCAGACCACGGTCCCCGATGATGGTCTCGTACCCTTGGGGCAGCTTCATGATGAACTCATCGGCATTGGCGGCGCGGGCGGCCTCCCGCACATCGTCCAGCGTCACATCCTCCAGGCCGTAAGCGATGTTGTGGAAGATGGTGTCATGGAACAGGATCACCTCCTGCGTCACGATGCCCATGTTGCGCCGCAGCTTGCCCAGGTCCAGGTCGCGGATGCTGACACCGTCGACGCGCACCGCCCCCGCGTCGGGGTGGTAGAATCCGGGGATCATGTCGATGAGGGTGCTCTTGCCCCCTCCGCTGCCACCCACCAGCGCCACCACCTCACCGGGCCGCACGTGGATGTTCACATCGCGCAGGACCGGCTCGCCGGGCAGGTAAGAGAAATCCACGTGCTCGAATGCCACCTCGCCGCGCACGGAGCCAGGATCGCGGCCCTCGCCCACCAGCTTCTCTTCCGACGGCGTGTCCAGCACCTCGAAGATACGATCGGCCGCCGCCATGCCCGCCTGGATCTCGTTGTTCACTTGCCCCAGGTTCTTGATGGGCTTGACCAGGCTGAAGACGCAGGCGAAGAAGAGCAGAAACAGATCCGGCGCCATCAGCCCGCCCGTGAACACTTTGGACCCGCCATACCACAGGATGAACAGCCCCACCGCCGAACTCATGACCTCGGTCAGCGGCGAACTGATCTTCATGAAACGGTTGAAGCGGAAGATCTGCCGGAACAGCTCCTGGCTACGGGCCAAGAAACGCCGGTTCTCGTGCTCCTCCATGGCGAAGCCCTTGACCACGCGGATGCCGTACACCGTCTCCTGCAGGGTGGTCGTCAGGCCGGCCATCTCCTCCTGCTGGCGATGGCTGATCTTGCGCAACCCCTTGCCGATGCGGATGATCACCACCAGACTGGCCGGCAGCATCACCAAGGCCAGCAGCGTCAGCTTCCAGCTCAGGAAAAGCGCCACGGCCAGAAAGAGGATGATCTGGATGGGGTCTCGCAGCAACGTCGTGAAGCTGACGCCCACGCACTTCTGGGCCATCAGCACGTCGTTGGTGGCCCGGCTGATGAGTTCGCCGCCCTTGTGCTTATGGTAGAAGGACAGGGGTAGAGAGGTGAACTTGCGGTATAGGGCGTCCCGCAGGTCGCGGATCACCTTCTCGCCGATGTACACCAGCAGCATCTCCTGCGCGTAGCGCGTCAGGTTCTTCAGCAGCAGCAGAAAGAACATGGTCACGCATATTTTCAGCAGGTTCTCCTGCCGGGTGCCGTTCAGGAAATGCCGATAGGTCCAGGCCAGGACCCGGGCCTTGGCCTCGTCCTGCCAACCCAGGGTTTTCTGCAGAGCGTTCAGGTGGCCATCCGGCCCGGTGGCGGGGGCCTGCTCCGGCGCCAGACGCTCCTGGACCACGGCGGGCGGGGGCGTCTCATCCAGGAACATCGCCTTCAAAAAGGGCGAGATCATGGTGAAACTGAACACGCTGAAGAAGCTGAAGAGCAGGATGAAGACCACCGCCGCCACCGCCTGGGGCGCGTAGGGCCGGATCATCCTGAGCATGCGCACGTAAGAGTTCATGGAACCTTCTTGAATTCCGCGCGGACGGCGGGGGTGTTCAGTTTCCAGATGAGCCAGCCGTGCAGGACCGCCGTCAGCAACGCCAGGCCGGTATTCAGGACGATGCTCACCGGACGCGGGATCATGGTCCCGTCCATGGTGGCCGCATCGGCCCCCAGACTGGCATAAGCCCCCACGAAACCGACCAGCACACTGATCGCCAGCAGCAGGATGCTCAGCAGACGGCCCCACTCCCGGCGGCGCACCACTCCCAACCCGGCCAGCCCCATCACCAGACATGAGGCCCAGGCCAAGCCCAGGATCAGCCAGACGCGCTCCAGGATCCGGAAAAAGAGAGGCGGCATTTCGGAAACCTCGTCAGGGGTGAGGGAAACACCCCCGTCCCCCTGCTCATAAAGGCCCAGAAAAACCATGTTCAGGCCCAGCCCCACCACGCCCAGCAGACCGGCGACCAGCATGATCCAGCCGATCGCGCTGACCAGGGTCGATTGTTGTTTGGCCTGTTCCATTTCCTTTTCAGCCTTGATTGGTGTGTGGCCTGTTCTGTTGTCGGTTGTCGAATATAACCCCTTCCGGGTCCAGAGAACAGACATAGCCGCGCTCCGTGACGTGGCCCGCCTAAACGCGGACCTGGGCAAGCAAGCGGAGGCAGCCCCGTAGATTCAAAGGTCTTCGAGTTTTGCGACCGCTTGGTGATTCTTGCTGCGGGCCGTTTTGTGTTTGTCGTGCGTCCGTTGGTGGCAGGCGCTGCACAAGGTCGTGAGGTTTTCTTCGGCATTGGTCCCACCTCGATGGCGGGGGATGATGTGGTGGATTTCCAGGAAGCGGCTGTGCGGGCAGCCCGGCGCTTGGCAGCGGTGTTGATCGCGGGCCAGTACCCGCCGGCGGGTACTGGGCGGGATGGCGGATTTGTTGGGGCCGTCCCCGGTGGCGATGCGGGCATCGCAGGCCAGTTTTTCGTATTCGGTAGGGGTGAGTTCGGTTTCGCCACGGCTGGTGGTGATGTGGGATTTCTCGCAGTCGGGGCAATGGTGCACGTGGATCTGGGTGTGGGGCTCTTTGGGGTTAGCCACGGCCCTTGAATCAGCCCGGCCCGCCAACGAGGCCAGGGCTTCCAGTAGCATGATCGCCCGGTTTGAACCGGCCACCGCGCCACCCTGCTTGCCGATGGTCTCGACCAGCGCCTCGAAATGGGCTAGCTGTTCGCTGGTCAGTTCGAAGATGACCTTGTGGGTGAGGGCCACGGGAATCGCGCCAGAGGGATGGGGGCTGGACAACAATTCACCCTGGGCCGGATTTTTCGACCGCTCCCGCCTGGCCCGCTGCTTCGCCCGCTTCACCGTTTCGCGCAATTCCTGCCGGCTCTTCTTCTTGGCTTCATTCAGCCAACGCCCCTCGTTCTTCTCATCAGCCACCTTCACGATCTCCCGCGCCTTGGTATAGCCGATCTTCCCCTCTTCCATCTGCTTCTTCAACCGGGGCAGCTTTTCCAGCTTCCGCGCCAGATGCAAAAAGTCCCCCGTCCGCGTCTTGGAGAATTCCAATTCTACGGCCGCATACTGATAAACGGAGCCATATCCCAATTCCTTATAAAGCTCCCTCT
>PDQT01000030.1 GCA_002747875.1 bacterium DOLZORAL124_64_63 | reverse complement strand
GAGAAGCTGCAGCTGGAAAGTGCCCTGGAGGCCTTCGAGGAAGAATTGCAGGAAACCGAGCGCCAGCTGCTGGTCCTGGAGCACCGCATCGACGAGCACCAGCGCCGCATCGCGGACAACGAACAATCCATCGAGCAGGCCGAGCACCGGCAGAAGGAGATCGAGGGCCAGATCGAACGCATGACCGCCGGTTTGCGGCAGGTGGAGGACGAGCTGGAAAGCAGCGGCGTCATGCTGGAGGAAAAGAGCGAAGAGCTACAGGTCATGGACTCTCAGTTGGCGGCGGACCGGGCCAGCCTGGAGGATGCCACGGCGCGTAACCTGCAGGTTATCGAGAACGACGCCAGCCAGCGTTCCCGGCTGCGCGAACTGCAGGTGCGGCAGGACAATCGTCAGGAGCGCATGACCGCCCTGGCGGAGGAGCGGGTGGAAATCCTGCGCGCCGGCACCGAGGCCGACCAGGCCTTGGTCCAGGTCAAGACCCGTCGCGAAGAGATGAACCGCGACCGGGGCAGCTTGTTGGCCCAGTTGGCGGAGCAGGAGCATCGGGAAACCAGTCTGGAGATGGACGCCGCCGGCATCCAGGAAGAGGTCACCGTCCTGAGCGGCCGCCGCGAGGCCGCCAACAGCACCTATGAACTGCTGAACCGTCTGCACCAGCAGTACGAGGGGTACGGCAAGGGTCCGCGGGAGATCCTCAAGCGCCACGGCGGCAGCGACCGCATCCGTGGCGGTCTGGCGGATCTGTTGCAGGTGGCCCCGGAAGACACCTTGGCCCTGGCCGTCCTGCTGGATGAGCTGCTGGAAGCGGTGGTGGTCGATGGCATGCCTTCGGCCCTGGCCATGGTGCGTGAATTGCGGGACGAGAAAATCGGTGAGGCCCGCCTGCTGTGCGGGACCGAGGCCGGCGGCGGCGCGCATGTGGCCGCGGATGCCATGGCCGGCGGGCGTCCGGCCCTGGATGTGGTCCAGGGGCCGGGCGCGGATCTGCCGGCGGTGCGCGGCCTGCTGAGCCGGGCGGCCTTCTTTGCCGAGGACGAAGCGGCCGTCAACGCCGCCCGCAGCTACCATGGGACGGGCACCCTGGTCTGCGTCAGCCGCGCGGGTCTGCTGGTGACCAGCGACGGCGTGGTGCGGGGCGGCAGCCGGGACGGGGCCGCGGACGAGAGCATCATCGGCCGTCGCGAAAAACTGGACGAGATGCGCGCCGAGCTGGAGGATCTGGACCGCAAGCTGGCTCACATCCGCGAGAAGCTGGCGGCCAACCGCCGGGAGCGCGAGGTCCTGCGCGAAGGGCTCATCGCCGGCCGCGGACAGCTGGCGGCCATGGACGAGGAACTGGGGCGCAACCAGCTGGAAATGGCCCACCTGGAACAGAAGCGCGACGGCGCCAGCAGCCGGGCCGAGGAGATGGAAGCCGAGCGCGTCCGTCTGGCCGAAGAGGTGGCCGAACTGGTCCGCCAGGAGGAGGAGCTGACCGACCTGCTGGCCGAGAGCGGTCGCCGTCGCGACAGCTCCACCCTGCAGCGGGACGAACTGCGCAGCCGCGTCGAAGAAGCGGAGATGCGGCGCGATGAGGCCCGCGGTCTGGTGGAGGAGCTGCGCTTGCAGCACCAGCGTCGGCAGAGCACCAAGCGTGAGACCGAAGCGGCCCTGGAGCATCTGCAGGCCGGCATCGCGGAGCTTTTCGGCCGCCGCGAACGCCTGGCCCAGGAGATCGAGGTGGGCCGGGAAGCCACCAGGAATCTGCAGGAAGAGGTGGAGACCAAGCGCGCCCAGATCAGCCAAGGCATGGAGGAGCGCTCCCGCCGTCGGCAGATCCTCAGCAACGCCGCCGAGGGTATCCAGAAGCTGCACGAGGAGCGCGGCGTCTGGCACGAGCGGGTGCAGGCCATCGAGAAGCAGCGCGGCAGCTTCCGGGATCTGGCCCACGAAATGGAAACCGAGCTGGCCACCCTGGACATCAAGCGCAACAACATCGAAGAGCGCGTCGAGGAGCAGTACAAGGGCCATTTCCAGGACCTGGTGGCGAGCATCGACCAGGAGGATCTGCCCAAGGAACTGGAGCTGGAAGATGGCGTCTTCCAGCTGGACCAGGCGGATGAGCTGCTGGAGGACCGGCGCCGCAAGCTGGGCGGTCTGGGGCCCATCAACCATCTGGCCCTCGAGGAGTATGACGAGAAGAAGGAGCGCCTGGATTTCCTGGAGACCCAGCGGGACGATGTGGAGAAGGCCCGCGACGACCTGGTCCAGGCTATCACCGAGATCAACCGCACGGCCAAGAAGCGCTTCGTGCAGACCTTCGAGGAGGTGCGGCGCAACTACATCGCCGTCTTCCAGACCCTGTTCAAGGGCGGCCGCGCGGAGCTGGAGATGCTCAAGACGGACGATCCGCTGGAGAGCAACCTGCGCATCACGGCCCAGCCCACGGGCAAGGTCATCGACACGGTCAGCCTGCTCAGCGGTGGCGAGCGCTGCCTGACGGCCCTGTCTCTGCTGTTCGCGGTGTATCTGGTGAAGCCGTCGCCCTTCTGTGTGCTGGACGAGGCGGACGCGCCGCTGGATGACGCGAACATCGGCCGCTTCGTGAACATGCTCCGGGAGTTCAGCCGCAACACGCAGTTCCTGGTCATCACGCACAACAAGCTGACCATGGAGACGGCCAACCACCTGTACGGCGTGACGATGATGGAGCCGGGCTGTTCCAGCATCGTCTCGGTCAGCTTCCACGATGTGGCGCAGACCCAGAGCGATCAGGAACTGGGCCGCGCCATCGCCAGCAAGCGGGCCAACATCGACCAGACGGAGGAGCAGCGCCGGGCCGAGGAGCGGCGCAACAATCCCCAGGAGAGCCTGGACTTCGATGGGTTGAACGCGCCGCTGGAGGAAGACGACACCACGGCCGAGGTCCCGAACTCCGGCGACGATCAGGACAAGCAAGAAAAGATCAGCGCCACAGTTGCTGCTGATGATGATAACGATGTCGACGACACCATGGAGGCCAGCCAGTGATCAAGGGCGCATTCGACCGCTTTCGCAAAGGACTGAGCAAGACCCGCAACAGCGTGGTGGGCAAGCTGCAGAGCATGTTCGGGGGGCGCATCCGGCTGGATGAGGACACCCTGGACCAGATCGAGGAGCTGCTCATCGGCGCGGATATGGGAGTGGCCAGCGCGGTGAGCATCACCCAGAATATCGAGAAGCGCCTGAAGGAAGAAGGCGGTGAGGCCAGCCTGGAAAGCGTGCTGGAAGTGATCCGGGGCGATGTGGTTCGGATCCTGACCTCGGCCAAGCCCAAGGTGCGCCCCCCGAGCTGGGACGAGGATGCCGAAAAGGGCACCAAGAAGAAGAAAAAGAAGAAAAAGAAGGGCAAGGGGCAGGCGGAATTCGAGACGGCCCCCGAAACCAACGCCGACACCGCCGCCGAGGAAGCGGTGCCCGATCGCCAGCCCCATGTGATCTTCATCGTGGGCGTCAACGGTACGGGCAAGACCACCAGCATCGCCAAGCTGACCAAGCTTTTCCAGAAGGATGGCAAGAAGGTTCTGCTGGCCGCGGGGGATACCTTCCGGGCCGCCGCCGTGGAGCAGCTGGAGGTGTGGGCCGACCGTCTGGGCGTGGAATGCGTGCGCCAGGGCACCGGGGCCGACCCGGCCGCGGTGGTCTTCGATGCGCTGAGCGCGGCCGAGAGCCGGGGCATGGACATCGTGCTGGTGGACACCGCCGGCCGTCTGCATACCAAGACCAACCTGATGGATGAGCTGGGCAAGGTGGCCCGCGTCATCCGCCGCAAGACCGGCCGAGATCCCGAGACCCTACTGGTGGTGGACGGCACCACCGGGCAGAACGGCCTGTCGCAGGCCAAGGTCTTTGCCGAGACCATCCCCGTCGAGGGGCTGATCCTGACCAAGCTGGACGGCACCAGCAAGGGCGGCATCGTGGTGGCCATTGCCGAAACCCTGGGCCTGCCCGTGCGCTACGTGGGCATGGGTGAAACGGCGGACGACCTGGATGTTTTCGACGCCGAGAATTTCACCAAGGCGCTGTTCAGCAGTTGGACCAGCGAGGAAGAAACCGGCGAGTAGCCGAGGCGGAGAGGGACGTGCGCAGGAGGCGGATCCGCAGGAAGACCAGCGTGCGCAGGGTGGATGCCCTGCTGGATCAGGTCAGCAGGAAGGGGGCTTCCCGGCGAGAGGTCGAGCGGGACGGCCGCCGGAATTCCGGTCGGGGCGGCCTCCGGGGCGGCCTCCGGAGCAGCCACCGGGGCGGCCGCGACAGAAGCCGCGGCTGGCAGGGGGCCCGCACCCTGAGCGTGACGCGGGATAGCGCCCTTTTCGAGGGGCTGGTGACCCTGGATTTCGACTTCCTCATGAGCCAGAACTTCACGGCCGGGGCCCGCACCCTGGCCGATCTTCTGCCCCAGTCGGTGGTGGGGCGAGCCCAGAACGGGCACGGCTTTTTCACCGATGATTTCGGCACCCCCCTCTGCTTTCCCGAAGCCACCTTCGAGCGTGTGCTGAGCGTCCTGGAGGCGTCGGATCCCAATCTCCAGGCCTTGCGGGTGCGGCAGCGCCGGGGAGCCATGCTGGCGGATTTCGGGCGCTGGCTGCTGGCCAACGTGGACCAGGAAGAACTGCCCCTGGATCCGGAGGGCCGGCCCATTTTCGGTATCGATTTTCTGCGCGGGATCAAGGTCGACACCCGCCGGTTCCTCACCGGCCTGGTGCTGGCCGGATTCATGGATGATTGGACCTACCGCAGCAACGCCCTGCGCCACCACAAGCGCACCTTCGGGGGCATGCCCTTCACCATCGGCGGCGGGGATATCCTGATCGTGGACGCGGCCAACTTCACGCAGGTGGGGCTGGGCGATACGGGCGCTACGGTCTTCACGGACCAGGAGCTGCGCACCCTGCGCGATGTGGGCGTGATCTGCCGCAACCGGCACGACGAATACGCTTTCCCCGAATACGACCAAGCGTTCTTCCGCCGGCAGCTGGGCGATGGCGTGTGCGACGACCTGGCCATGATTTATGTGGGGGCCAAGCACGGCTTCAGCGCCATGCTGGGGGCCTTCCTGATGGATGCCATCGACACCTACGACAAGTACCTGTTGAACCTGACCTGGGGCGGGTTCGACACCTGGCTGGCGGGGCGTATCCAGAAGCATTTCACGGAGACCACCGGCCAGCCGCTGGTCTGGGACGACGCGATCTTCGATCTGATCCATTTCGCGGCCAAGCGGAACGACCCGCCCATCAACCTGAGCAGTTCGCACCGGCGGCTGATCCAGGTGGAGCGGGGGAGCGCGGAGCCGACCATTCTGAACCATTGGCGGTTCCTGCAGGGCGAGCCCGTGTACGATATCAAGCTGGGGTTCAGCCGGGTGCCGGCGCGGGATTTCTACCGGGTGGCGCATGCGCGGTGCCGGGCGGCGGGGTTCGAGGTGCGGGAGCCGGTGTTTATCAAAGGTTCTGTTCAATCCCGGTGACCTGGGCTTCGCTTTGGCGTGAGTATTACTTAATCGGATCCTTCAATCCAAAGGGTTGGAATTCCGCAATTTTTGCCCCTATTTCAACAACAACACACGCCGCATCGCCCAATCCCCTCTCACTTCCAGACGGCAAAGATACACGCCGCTGCCGGCCGGCATACCATCAGCCGTTTGGCCGTTCCACACCACACTACCCGCACCGGCTTCGAAGAAGCCGTCACGCAGAGTGCGCACCAACTCGCCGCGTAGATTGTAGACCCGCAAACTGCCCTCACCCGCCTTCGGCACGGAAAAGCGGATCTCGGTGCTGGGATTAAAGGGGTTGGGGTAGGCGGAAAGCATTATCACCGTCCTCCCCCGCACCTCGACGCCCACCGGAGAAGAATTGCTCATCCCCGGCGTCGGAGCGGTGAACGTGACCCAATCGGGACCGGCATCCGGAAACCGTCCGGTGCTCACGTCCGTCGTCTGCTGCCCGAAGGTGTATTCGTCCAGAGCGACGATGCCTGTCTGACCGTCAGCATAGATGCCGATGCTCTCCCCGCCCGCCGACAGCTTGAAATTCGTGTGCAGAGGCCCATCCTCCACATCGTTGTCACACCAGACCAGCAAGAAGCCGTTGGCTTCGATGACGGCGGACGCGGGGAAGGCCCAGCGGGTCGGGTTGTCGAGGTTGTCACTGAGGTAATAACCCGCCAAAGAAACTTCAGTAGGGTTGGGGTTGATGATTTCCACCCAATCCTCATAAGCCCCGGTCTCATCCTGGTTGACACTGTCGTTGCTGGCAAGAAACTCGTTAATCAGCAACGGAAGCGGCTCCGGGCTCGGCAAAACCACTTCTTCGATCCACGGCACCTCATTGTGTTGGCCGGACGTCGACACCCAGATCAGGCGATAAGCGGTCCCATCCTCCGGCTCCATCCCATCTATCCAGGAGTAATTGGCCGGCAGGCTTTCTCCGCCGGCGGGCAAGAGCCCGGCGTCGGCCGTGTAGTCGGCAATCTGCACCCACGGAGTATCCGGTCCCGACCGCCTCTCCAGAATCCAGCCCAAGAACGGAATTTCCCTTTGGGTGTGCCAGTGAAGATGCACCTCGCCATCAATCGTTTCCAAAGATAGAGCATCCATCTCCACCGGATCCATGCGCTCGTCCATGAAAGCCTCGAAATGGGCCTGCACGTTGATCGCCCGGGCGGGGAAATAGCTCACCATCCCGCCCAGCACATCGTTGATCGAATACGAGGGGTCCCACCGCTCCTGATGTTCCGCTTCACCCAGTTGGCTGGCCGCAGCCACGGCTTCCAGGTTCGCCATCAACGTATTCGGCTCCAGAACCGAACCCACAAGGATGTCCCAGCGCTCCCGCATCGCTTTACGAAAAGCGGCATTTCGGGTCAAGGCGTCGAACATCTGGAAATAGTACCGGCAGCTATTCCAGCTCTGGTAGAATGTCTGAGGAGCGTGCTCGTCAAATTCCTCCGACGATACGGAAGCGAAGAAACGGAAAAAATCGGATTCCAGATTGTGCCGGTGAAAAAGTGAATCTTCATCGTAAATCATGAAATGCCAGCGTCCTCCATCGGGCCGATAGATAATCTTGTTGTGGATGCCGCCGTTGTCGGCGCTCCCTCCCCAGATCTGCAACAGGACCCAGTCAATATAACTGGTGATCTCCATTTCGGATTCCACCATCTGGAAATAGGCATGATCCTCCGGGTTTGTGGCCCGACCGGCCGTGCGTAGGAATTCGTTCAACATTTGCAGGTCACCGGGATTTTCCCCATTCCCATCTTTGACGAGGTTGTAATCGCCGGAAAGGCCCAATTGCACTTCGGCCCATTTGCTATCAGGACGTTCCCGAATATGATAGAGCCCCCAGGGTACCCCATTCAGCAACACCATGCAGGGCTGCCAGCGGCTGACCGGATACCCGAGGGCGGACATGATCTCGCACGCGAGGGGATCCATCAAAAAGAGTCGCATATGACCCGAACCCGCTCGGAGAATAAGACGCTCGAAGCCATCCGGGCCATCGCCGAAGAAGTCTTCGAAAACCGTATCGGGTTCACCATGATGGTCGAAATACAGGCGCAGACTTTTCTGCGTATACGCCCGTGACCAGTTGCCGTTGATACGAAGGCCGATCGGTCGGTCGTGGCGCAGGACCCCGCCGGCATCGTAATACCGGAACCGGGCTCCACGTTCCCATACCTCCCCTCTCTGACCCCAGTTGGGGATCTCTCCATCACCCCACACATAAATGCCCGTTTCCGGCGACCAGAGATTCGGCAAGCCCGTGTCGATGGTGACCAGCGGCAGGGAGACGGCACCCGGAATGTACGCCTCATAAGTAGGAACGGTCTGGAGGGTGGCCGTTTCGCCTTCAGGAGAGCGGAAGGAAAAGGTCCGCGGTAGAGAATCGTTCCAGGCAAAGCGATAAGTCCAGCGATCCTGAGCCACGCGCACAAGGCCTTCCTGAAAACCCACGGTATCGATGGGCGCATCACCGGTAATCGTGGTCAGGATGCTACCCTCACGGAAATCGGAGGGCGGCGGGGACCAACCTCCATGGATGTCGTGATAAGCGTGGACCGCTTCGAGATCAAGGGCAAAAGCAGTTCCCCACAGGGTGGCCAGAACAAACAAGAGAAAAGAATACAGGTGCGTCATGAAAACACCTTTCAAAAACCTAAATTGAACGATTTCTCCAGTTGAAAGATCTGCTCTGTTAGGCCAAGATGTTTATTAGCAATCATATACAGCACCAGCAAACGGGCCACACTCACAACCCAACGGGTGGATCTCTCATGGACTATGATAACCGATCCGGAGCGACAAGTCACCCCCCGTATTTCCGATATCGAGATGACCAGCGACACTCTGATCTACACCGACGTGGGGATGGGCGAGAAGATCGACACGATGCTGGGTGATGCGGGTCACAGGCGTGTGCCCGCGACAAGGGGGGGCTGGAAGGGAATCGCTCAATTTCAGGAAAAATAGTCGCAGCAAATCAGCGTCGTGGTCCGTGATTGACTACCCGATCAATCATACAGGACAAGACGCCCATTATCAATCATGCCATCTTCTCGAAGGGCCGGCTCTTGACCCCACCACCCGATGGATATACCATTACCCTGACAACCCAATAACCTCAACTTCGGGGCGGGGTGAAAGTCCCCACCGGCGGTGATTCTTGCTGATCCATCAGACGAGAAAGCCCGCGAGCAGACCGGTCGCATGAAGCCATCGGCCTGCTGATCTGGTGAAATTCCAGAGCCGACAGTGATAGTCTGGATGAGAGAAGTTGGCGGTCCGGCGTGCCTGGAATCCGGCGCGTATCAGGTGGCGCATCTCCTGTGTCCACCGACGACTTCCCTGCTTTTCTCCATCGCAAGCCCGCGCCCCCCAAGCTCGTATGTTCAAGGCTCGTCTGTTCAAAACCCACATGTTGGCTGCTTTCGAATCCGCCGCCGGCGGCGGTCCCGACCAGGACCATGACAGTGTGGATGCGCGCCACATGTCCGCTGCTCTGGAACTGGCCCGCAGGATTCCGGATCGCACCTGGCCCAACCCGCCCGTGGGGGCGGTGGTGGTCAAGGACGGCCGGATCATCGGCCGCGGCGCCCACCTGGGCCCGGGCCGGCCCCATGCCGAGCCCGTGGCCCTGGCCGAAGCCGGCGCCGGCGCGCGCGGGGCCACCCTCTACGTGACCCTGGAGCCCTGCAACCACACCGGCCGCACGCCGCCCTGCACCCGGGCCGTTCTGGAGGCGGGCATCGCGCGGGTGGTCATCGGCATGCGCGACCCCAACCCGGCGGTCCGGGGCGGAGGGGTGCGCGTGCTGCGCGAGCACGGTCTGGAAGTGGCGATAGGCGCGCTCGGCCAGGCCTGCCTGGAGCTGGTCTGGCCCTTTGTGGCCACCGAGAATTTTGCCCGGCCCTACGTGGAACTGAAAACCGCCACCAGCCTGGACGGCCGTTTCGCCCCCCCCGAGGAGCAGCGCCGCCCGCGGGAGCCCTTCTTTCTGACGGGCCGGGCCGCGCGTCGCGACGTGCATCGCCGCCGCCGTTGGGTGGACCTGGTGCTGGTGGGCGAGGGCACGGTCCGGGCGGACCGGCCGCGCCTGGATGGCCGGTTGGCCGCCGGAGATGATGACCTCCCGCAGACCGAACCCCTGGCCGGTTACGTGGACACGGACCTCAGTTGGCAGGGGGGCTGCCAGCGGGACAGCTACCTGGTGTTCGCCGGAGAAAGCGCGCGGGGGAGCGCCGGTGTCGCGGCCGTCAAGCAAGACGGCGGCCGGATCATCTACTGCCCGGAAAAAGAGGGCCGCGTGGACCCGGCGGCCTTGCTGACACAAGCCCAGGACCTTGGGCTGCGCGCCATCATGCTCGAAGGCGGGCCCCGGCTGGCGGGAGCCTTCCTGCGGGCCGGGCTGGTGGACCGCTGGGCGCGCTACCTGGCGCCGGTGGTGCTGGGTGGAGGCGTGGGCTGGTCGGAAATTTCCGGCTTCCAGCCCGACCGGGGCTTCAGCCTGACGGGGAGCAAGACCCTGCAGGAGGATCTGCTCATCATCCATGACCGCCGGCATTTCGCGCGGGTCCTGGAACAGGTCAGCCGATAGGAGGGGCGGATGTTCACCGGACTGATCAGGGAAATCGGCAGGATCAGGGGCCTGGCCCCCGGCCGGAGCGTGACGCGCGTGGATATCGACGCGCCGCGCACCGCCGCGCGGGCCCGCTTGGGCGAAAGCATCGCCGTCAACGGCATCTGTCTGACGGTCACCGCGGTCCAGGGACGCGTCTTCAGCGTGGAGGCGGCCACGGAGACCAGGCGGCTCACCACTTTCGGCACCTGGCGCCGGGGCGACCGGGTGCATCTGGAGCCGGCCCTGCGCGCGGGCGATGCCCTGGACGGGCACCTGGTGCAGGGGCATGTGGATGGCGTGGGCACCATCGACCGGGTGCGGGATCGAGGCCGGGACTGGCTGATGACCATCAAGTGCGCCCCGGAGCAGGCGCGCTTCCTGACGCCCAAAGGGTCCGTGGCGGTGGACGGAGTCAGCCTGACCGTGGACGAAGGTCCCCACACGGATCGCTTCACGGTGAATCTGATCCCGCACACCCTGCAAGCAACCACGTTCCAATCGGCCCGTAAAGGCCGTGTCGTGAATCTGGAAATGGATGTCCTGGTCAAGGCGGCCCGCACGGGGCAGGGCTTTCCGGGACTGGATACGCCGAAGGACGCCCCCGGCGAGGCGACGCCCTCCGGCCTGACCCTCGAACGCCTGCTGGCCAGCGGGTTCGGTCGCCGGAAAGGAAGATCATGAGTAGCGAGAATTTCAAGGCCGACACCATCGAAGACGCTCTCGAAGCGCTGCGGCAAGGCGAGATCATCATCGTCATGGACGACGAGGACCGCGAGAACGAGGGCGATTTCATCATCGCGGCGGAGAAGACCACGCCCGCGGCGGTGAACTTCATCGCCAAACACGGACGGGGGCTGATCTGTCTGGCCGCCACCAGCGAGCGTTTGCAGGAATTGGACATCGAGCCCATGGTGGCGCGCAACACCGCCAGCCTGGGCACCAATTTCACCGTCAGCATCGACGCGGCCGAGGGCATCACCACCGGCATCAGCGCCATGGACAGGGCCAGGACGGTGGAGGTTTTCGTGGACCCGCGGAGCAAGCCTCGGGACCTGGTTCGGCCCGGGCACATCTTCCCCCTGGGGGCCCACGAGGGCGGGGTGCTCAAACGCGCCGGCCACACCGAGGCGGTGGTGGATCTGTGCCAGGCCGCCGGGTTGATGCCCGCCGGTCTGCTCTGCGAGATCATGGACGAGGACGGGGACATGGCCCGCCGACCGCGGTTGCAGGAAATAGCCGCCGAGCACGACCTGAAGCTGATCACCATCGCGGATCTGATCCGCTGGCGGCGCAAGCACGAGAACCTGGTGAACCGCGAAGCGGAGGTGCCCCTGCCTACGGACTACGGCGAGTTCCGCATGATCGCCTACACCACGCCGGTGGAGGATCTGGTGCACGTGGCCTTGGTCCGGGGTGAGATCCGGCCCGACGAACCGGCCCTGGTGCGCGTGCACAGCGAGTGCATGACCGGGGACCTTTTCCACAGCCAGCGTTGCGACTGCGGTGAGCAGATGGCCGCGGCTCTGCGGGCCATCGAGGAAGAGGGCAAAGGTGTCTTCCTTTACATGCGGCAAGAGGGCCGGGGCATCGGCCTGGTCAACAAGATGAAGGCTTACCAGCTGCAGGACCAGGGGGCGGACACGGTGGAGGCCAACCTCAAGCTGGGCTTCCCCGATGACCTGCGCGATTACGGTATCGGGGCACAGATCCTGCGCGACCTGGGGGTGCGTCGCATGCGGCTGATGACCAACAACCCGCGCAAGATCGTGGGCCTGGAAAGCTACAATCTGGAAATCGTCGAGCGTGTGCCCGTCGAGATCGAGCCGAACCTGAAGAACGCCAAGTATCTGCATACGAAGAAGGCCCGCATGGGCCACATCCTGGATCACCTGTAGATCGCCGAATTAAAGGAGAACGGAAAAAATGGGACGCAAGTTTGAAGGGAAATTCGACGCGCGGGGTCGGAAGATCGCCATCGTGGGCAGCCGTTTCAACGACTTCTTCACCAGCGAACTGATGGAAGGCGCGCTGGACTGCCTGCACCGCCACGGCGTCGGCGACGAGCAGATCGACACCGCCTGGGTGCCCGGCGGTTTCGAGATCCCCATTGCCGCCAAGCGCTTCGTGCAGACCGGCCGCTACGCCGCGGTGATCTGCGTGGGCTGCATCATCCAGGGCGACACGCCGCACTTCCACTACGTCAGCAGCGAGGTGACCAAGGGCATCGCCATGGTCTCTCTGGAAAGCAACATCCCGGTGATCTACGGCATCGTCACGGCCGAGACCCTGGACCAGGCCATCGAGCGCAGCGGCACCAAGGCCGGCAACAAGGGCTTCGACGCGGCGCTGACCGCCCTGGAAATGATCGACCTGTGCGCGGTGATCGACGAGGGGTAGCCCGCGTCATCGCTTCTTGAGCGGAGGCTTCTTGGCGTTTTTGCGGGCGACTTGGTCCCGGGGTTTGGTGATGCCTTTGACGTCGTTGCCCTGGATCTCCAGGGCGGACAGCGGCCCGCCGTAATGCTGGGAGAGCCCCACATCCACGCACCAGACGCGCCCGGCGCATTTGGGGGTGATGCCGCCCTCCTGCACGGTGTGTCCGACGACCATGCGGCGCACGCCCAGTGCCTTGAGAACGGTGAAAAGCTGCCGGCATTCCGCGGGGCCGGGATCATCGCTGTAGGCCCGGGTCCAGAGGGGACTGTCGCTGCCGCGCAGGAAGTCGGGCATCGGGCCTTCACCGGCCAGGTAGCGGCGGGTCTGTCGGTTCATCTCCTGGATGCCGATTTCCAGATGCTGGGGCAGCAAGCCGCCGTGCACGAAAAGATTATCCCCGACGATGATGGCCACGTTCTGCCGGGCCAGCTGCATGGCGAAGGGCCCGCCGGGGCGGAAGGCGGCGGCGCGGGCGCGTTGCTCCGCCGGCAGCTTGGCCAGGAGAGGATCGGCGGGGTCGAAGGTGACGGCGTCCTGGAAGTCGGCGAAACCGCCCTCGGTCACGTAGCGGAAATCCTGGCGGGCGTTCATCAGTTCGTGGTTGCCCAGCAGCAGGTGCAGGGCGCCGCCGGCCGCTTCGGCTTCCTTTTGCAGGCGGGCCAGGAATTCCAGCAGTTCCTGTTCCTCGTCACCGCGGTCCAGCACGTCGCCCATCTGCACCACAACCGTCTTGCCGGCCGCCCACTGATCCAGGCCGTTGGTGATCCGGGCCATGCGCAAGACATGGCGGGTGATGTGCAGATCCCCGTGCAGATCCCCGATGGCGACGATCCTGTCGGCAGCGGGAAAGACGGCGGGTTGGGCTTCAGCGAATTGGGCTCCAAAGCCGATCCACAGGGACACGAGCAGGAGGGCAAGGTATACGGGGCGCAGGCGCATTCTGGATCTCCACATTCAGATGATTGGCTCTCGGACGATACCACAGCAGGGCACGGCATGCATGATACCACACCAAAGCCCGGCCCGCGCCCAAAAGCAAGTTGCGGTTGCCAAAAACCCGCGTTTGCCTACTTTTCTGGGCGGAAAAAGAGAAATTCACTTTAGCGATACGAGGGAGACGCCTCATGGCACAGGAAGCCAAGTTGCAGGATTACAAGGTTGCGGATATGGGGTTGGCCGACTTCGGCCGCCGGGAGATTCAACTGGCGGAGAAGGAGATGCCCGCGCTGATGGGCCTGCGCCGCAAATATAAAGACGCCAAACCCCTGGCCGGCGCGCGCATCATGGGGTGCATCCACATGACCATCCAGACGGCCGTGCTCATCGAGACCCTGGTGGACCTGGGCGCCGAGGTGCGCTGGTCCAGCTGCAACATCTTCTCCACCCAGGATCACGCCGCCGCCGCCGTCGCGGCCGCGGGCGTGCCCGTCTTCGCCTGGAAGGGGGAGACGCTGGAGGAGTTCGACTGGTGCATCGAGCAGACCATCCTCAAGGACGGCCGGCCCTGGAACGCCAACATGATCCTGGATGACGGCGGGGACCTGACGGCCATGGTCCACGAGCGCTTCCCGCAGATGCTGGACCACATCCACGGCCTGACCGAGGAGACCACCACCGGCGTGCACCGCCTGGCCGAGATGCTGGCCAAGGGCGAGCTGAAGGTGCCCGCCGTCAACGTCAACGATTCGGTGACCAAGAGCAAGAACGACAACAAGTACGGCTGCCGTCACAGCCTGAACGACGCCATCAAGCGCGGCACCGATATGCTGCTGGCCGGCAAGAAGGCCCTGGTGGTGGGCTATGGCGACGTGGGCAAGGGCTCGGCCCAGAGCCTGCGCCAGGAGGGGATGATCGTGCGCGTCAGCGAGGTCGATCCCATCTGCGCCATGCAGGCCTGCATGGATGGTTTCGAGATCGTCTCTCCGTACGAGGGCGGCATCAACACCGGCACCGCCGAAGGCATCAACACCCGGCTGCTGGGTGAGACGGACCTGATCGTCACCACCACCGGCAACACCAACGTGTGCGACATCCACATGATGAGCGCCGTCAAGAGCGGTGCCGTGGTGTGCAACATCGGCCACTTCGATAACGAGATCGACACCGCCGGCCTGCGCGAGCGCTTCCAGTGGACCGAAGTCAAGCCCCAGGTGCACAAGATCCAGCGCGACGCCGCGGACGCGGACAACTACATCCTGCTGCTGAGCGAGGGCCGTCTGGTCAACTTGGGCAACGCCACCGGCCATCCCTCGCGGATCATGGACGGCAGCTTCGCCAACCAGGTGCTGGCCCAGATGCACCTCTTCGAGCAGAAATGGGCGGACACCAAGAGCCGGCCGGTGACCCTGACCGTCCTGCCCAAGAAGCTGGACGAGGAAGTGGCCCGGGAAATGGTCAAGGGCTTTGGCGGCGTCCTGACGAGGCTGACGCCGGAGCAGGCCGACTACATCAACGTGTCGGTGGACGGGCCCTACAAGACGGACGAGTACAAGTACTAGATCGAGGA
>PDQT01000113.1 GCA_002747875.1 bacterium DOLZORAL124_64_63 | reverse complement strand
GTGATCCCGGCTAATCTTCCGGCACGCAAAGCTGCCGGCGTGAGGCCGCGACCACCGTGCGCACCAGAACGAAAATAATGACCAGCGTGGTGATGATGGTCAGCACCAGCACCGACTGCTTGAAGAACGGTAGCTTGGATTTCTTGAACATCATCACCACGCTGAGAGTGAAGGCGTCCAGGGGGAAGGTGTAGCCCCACCAGCTCAGGAAAAAGGGCACCTTACGCAGCTTGCCCAGCATGGTCACCAGCATCAGGACATTGAACACGCCAAAGTAAAAGAGGATGCGCCCGAAGTTGTCCAGGGGCGCGGCCGTCAGCTTGTTGTAGGCGATGAAACCCACCGCCGGCGGCGCGATGAGGATGAACAGGGTGGGCAGCAGCTTGGGGGCCATGGGGCTGTGGAAGAAGATGCGGCCCACCAGCACGGCCAGCAGCACGATCCAGTAGACGACGCCGATGCTGAAAAAGAACCAGTTGATTTCCGTATGGGCGAATTCCACACCCGCCACCGGCACCAGCAGGGGCCCCACCACGGGGATGAACCAGGCGGGGTTGAAGAATTTCAGATCGTAGCTCTTATGGAACCAGCCGTGCAGGATCACCAGCAGGAAAACCAGATGCAGCGGCGCCCCGATGTACCAGAAAACGCGCGCTACGTCGGCCTGATCCGCCTCCAGCCAGCCGATGCTCAGCAGTAGGAAGCAGATGCTGAGGGCGGGAAAGAAATTCACGCGGATGGGGTGCCGGAAATCCTTGACCACCTCGGCGGGATAGCGCACGAAACGCGCCGCCTGCATAATCACCACCAAGATGAAATAGGTGCTGGTGGCCGCCAGGATGGTTTGCCCCACGGGCATGCCCAGGTGGAACATGTGCTGGAACTTCATCCAGACGATGGCCAGCCCCAGCAGGCCCATGACCGAGGGCAGAAGGGTGATGGGGAAATGCTGCAGGCGGCTGGGGGGGGCAATCTCGCTCATGGTTCCTCGGTTCAGCGGACAGGGGAAAGGATTGGTTGCAAAGTTGGTTGATTTATAATATAGCAGAGAGTAGTTTTTGTACCAAGAGATTGCTGAAAACCTGTGCCGAAACCCCATGCCGGGAATCTGTGCCGAAAAACCGCGCTCACGGCCAGGTTGCTAACATATCGCGTAACAGGAGGATCCTTCCATGGGCAAGCCCGCCAATTCCCTTTTCATCAACCTGATCAGCGCCGCCCCTGAGAACACGGGCAAAGCCCTGCGCGCCGGCCGCAAGTTCCTGGGGGCCGGCTGGCAGGTGACGCTGAGCATCAACGTCGAGGCCGTCCGGATTCTGGATCCCGGTATCGGCAACCAGCTTTGCCCCGTGGCCGGCAAGCCCGTGGCCGACTTGCTGCGTGCCTTCCAGGCCGAGGGCGGTCAGGTGCTGGTCGGCGCGGAGTGCCTCAAGCTTGCGGGCCTGGGACCGGAGCACCTTTTCACGGACATGCGCATCGCCAAATTTCCCCTCATCGAGGAGGCCCTGTCGGTGCCGGGGGTGGTTACGCTGACTTGGTAGGCTGCTGACTTGGTAGGCTGCTGGCTTGGCGCTGTCTGTCGCGGGCCAATACCCGCCGGCGGGTATCCGAAAACACCCCCACGAAGTTTTCGGACACGCTGAAGGATTCCCGAACAGAAGCCCCTTAAAATCCCACTTCGCGGCCCGCGTTCTGCTCTTGCAACCAGGCCAGCAGCGGATCGAAGTACTCCAGCAGGGCGGCGCTGCTCAGGTCCTCGCCCGTGGCCTGGCGCATGACCGTTTCCCAGTCCCGCGTGGCGCCCAAGGCCAGGATGCCGTGCAGGTACCGGCCCACCTGTTTGTTGCCGTAGTAGTTGGCCAGGCGGACGTCCTGGTCCAGGATCTCACGGCAGATGTAGCGATGCAGCTGGTGCAGGATTACGGTACTCAGGGCGTAGTCGTAGTACTGGGCCGGGTCGTCGATGATGTGGGTCTTGGTGGCCGGGTCGCAGTATTCCTCGCCGCGCTCGGCGGGCGGCGCGATGCCCTGGTACCTGCCCGCGTACTCCCACCAGCGGGTGTTGAACAGATGGCGGGGCAGGTCCTCCTCGTACAGATCGTGCTCCCAGTGGCTCATGGTACCGCAGGCGAAGGGCAGGAAGACCACGGGGCCTTGCAGGGCCTGGGTCAGCAGCCAGCGGATCGTTTCCGGAGTCTCTTCGGGGGCCAGCAGGCCCACCTGCTGCAGGTAGGGCACCTGGCTGGCGGCCAGCTCGATGAGGGTGCCGACGCCCTCGTGGAAGGCGCGGTTGGCGCCGGTGCGCAGGATGGGGGGCACCTCGGGCCGGCTGTAGGCCAGGTAGTAGTAGATGTGGCCCAGCTCGTGGTGGGTGGTCTGGAACCAGCGGAAGTTGCTTTGGGCGCTCATCAGGCAGCGCACGTCCTGGTCCAGATCGATGTGCCAGGCCGAGGCGTGGGTGTTCTTCTTGCGCGTCGCGTCCGGGGGCAGGGCGAACAGGTCGCTGCGGCCCCAGAACGTGAGCGGCAGGTCGCCCAGCCCCATGCTGGTGTAGAAGCGTTCGGCCTGCTCGATGACCCACTGCGGTTGCACGTCGCGGAACATGCCGTCCAGATCCACGCCTTGGACGATGCCCGGCCACTCCTGGCCCCAGCGGTTGCTCAGCCAGTGGGCGGGTATCCGCCGGGGCACTTCCGTCACCCCGTAGCGCGCCGCCAGCTCATGCTTCACCCAGCAGTGCAGCTGCCGGTACAGGGGCATGATGCCGGCGACGGCGTCGTCCAGCAACTGCACCATTTCCTGACTGGTCATGCCGTAGTCGGCCACTTCCAGGCCGAAGAAACTGCTGTAGCCCATCGCCCGGGCCGCGGTGTTGCGCAGTTGCCGAACCTCGTCCAGGCCTGCGCGCAGTTTGGGGCCGACGGCCATGCTGGTTTCCCAGACGGCCAGACGGGTGGGCAGGTCGCGGCTCTCCAGGAGCAGGTCATCGATCTGGTTGGGCGTGACCACGCGCGCGGGCTGGTCGGGCAGCTGCAGGCGGTAGACGTGGCTGTAGAGGGTGTCTTCCAGCACCGCCTCGGTGGCGATGAGCTTGTTCACCGTGGCCGGCACGGTGCCGGGGTAGTGGGCGGCCAGTTGCCAGGCCATCTCGATCTGGCGATCCTGCAACTCCGTCAAATCCAGGCGGTCCCGCATCCGGCGCAGGCGCTCGATGACGTCGCGGCTGCCCACGTAGTCGGCCATCTTCCGGCCGGCGGCGATGCGGGCGGCCGTGTTCTCTTCCTTGATATCCGTGGACGCGTTCCAGTTGGCGCTTTCCAGGCCGGTCCACAGGCGGCGGTAGTTGGCGTTGTATTCTTCCAGGAAGGCGGTCACCTCGGCGGGGCCGTCGCCGGTGGGCACGCCCAGGTCAAAGGAGGACGCGTCCTTGGCGGGCTGCAGATTGTCCAGCTTGCCGTCGGTCAGGAAGAAGATGGTGAGCATGCCGACAGCCAGCAGGAGCATGCCCAGGCCGGCCATGATGCGGACATTCATGTGGGATTGTCCTTTGTGTGGAGTTGTCTCGTGCGAAGGTCCAGGTTCTAGGAACAATTTGCCACAAAGGGGGGCGGGGTAAAAGGATAAATACCACGGGAAAGAGGCCGGATCGTGGCTTGGCCACCACGATCCGGTCCATAAGCCGGCGTTCTTGTGACGCGTGTTCAGACGTGTTACACTATCCGGACCGCCCACCCGACCCATGATGAGAAACCAAGCGCGTGAGCCCCATGAGCGACCAGCATAAAAAACGCCCCCGCATCGTGCCCAAGCACCGCAAGAGAAGCCTGGGCCCCTGGCTGGTGCCCTTGGCCGTCATCCTGGCGGTCATCTACTTCTTACCCCGCCTGGCGGAGCTGCTGGACTGAATCCGATCCCGAGCGCCGGATGGTCCCGGTCCCGGCATTACTCCAAGCAGGTATCACTCCACGAATTCCAATGCCTTGACCTCGGGAATAAGCCCGGCGGCATGCCCGCGCTTCAGCAGCTCGGTGATGCTGTCGCGGCCGGCCTGGCCGTAGTCCAAGGTCCAGTGGTTGACGTACATGCCCACGAATTCGTCGGCCAGTTCCACGCCCATGTCGCGGGCCCAGTCCAGGGCGTAGGCCAAGGCGGCCTGGCGGTTGTCCAGGCTGTACTGGATACTGCGGGTCAGGATGTCGGAAATGTCCTTCATCTTGTCGCCGTGGCGCTTGTGGATGGTGTTGCCGCCCAGGGGCAGGGGCCAGTCCCGGCGCCCGGTGGTCTCCCACCACCACTGGCCCAGGTTGAGGCATTCCCGCAGGCCGGCTTCCTGGTAGGTGAGCTGGCCCTCGTGGATGATCAGGCCCGCGGGGAACTCGCCGCTGACCACGCGGTCGATGATCTCATCGAAGGGCACATGCACCGGCTTGAACTCGCCGATGGCCAGGCACAGTTCCAGGTAGGCGCTGGTCATCTTGCCGGGGATGGCGATGGTCATGCCCTTCAGGTCGGCGGGGGCGATCTTTTCCCGCGCCACGACCATCGGCCCGTAACCGAAACCCATGCTGGCGCCCGAAGGCAGCAGGGCGTACTTGTCCAGCACGTAGGCGTAGGCGTGGATGCTGATGGCGGTGATGTCCAACTCGCCGCGGGTGGCCCGCTCGTTCAGGGTCTGGATGTCCTCCATGACGTGGGTGAAGTGGTACGGGCCGGTGTCGATCTTGTCCTTGGCCAGAGCGTAGAACATGAACGCGTCATCGGGGTCGGGGCTGTGGCCCAGGGTCAGTTCGATGGTCCCGGACATGGGATCTCCTTCGCTAGAATGATCAGCGGCGCCGCTTCAGCGCCACGAAAGCCAGAATCGCAACCAAAATAAGTGCCGGCAGCACAAAGAGGAAGCCCTTGCCGCCATCGGTTTCCCGGTTGTCCTGGGCGGGGGGGGCTTCGGAGGGAGCGGCCGGCTGGGTGAACAGATCTTCCTCCTGGCCAGCGGAGGCGCTGGTGGTGCTCAGGCGGAAGCGGTAGTCTTCGCCCGCATCCAGGGGGCTGCCCGTGAAGCGGAGGTGGCTGCCGCCGCCCTGGGAGCCGGCCGTTTCCAGGCCGAAGCCTTGAATAGCCAAATTGGCCGGGGTGGCCAGCAGGCCCCAGGCCTCGATGGGGACGCCGGCGCCTACGGGCAGCTCCATGCCTTCGGTGAACTCCAACTGCACCTTCACGCGCAGGGCGTTGCGGCCCGTGGTCAGGGGAATATCCAGACGGGCCTTTCCGGAGACGATATCCAGGGCGCGGGTCAGGGGCTTGGGGCCGTTGCCGTAGCTGAGGGTGGCCGAACGGGCGGCCGCCGGCAGGGTCAGCTCCAGGGGCGGGTCGGGGATGACCGTGGCCTGGGGGCGAGCCCGGTTCTCCACCTGCAACATGTACTCCGCATCCAGAAGGCTACCGGCCTGGCGCATGACCAGGTCCAGACCGGAAACGGCCACCTGGTCCAAGGACGTGATCACGTCGAAGACATGCAGCTTGACGGGCCCCGCCAGCAATTCCCGGCCGCGCAGGCTGCGGTAGTAGGGCACGCCCTGATGCCAGGCGGTGACGACGTAATGGCCCCTGTCCTTGACGGGGACTGCCGGCACGGTGAAGCGATGGCCGTCGGGCTCGATGTCGAAGACGGGTTGCAGGACGCCGAGCTGGTATTCCAGCTGGAGGCGCTCGACGCGGCCGGGGGCCTGGTCGGTGGCGTTGACGATTTCGAAGGTCAGATCCCGGGGACTGCCGCTGGCGGATTGGCCGCCGGCCATGGTGGCGGTCAGCAGCAGGGTGATCGCCAGGGTACCCGTCAGGACGATCGGGATGATCCTCGGGTTCTGCATCTTGTCCTCCTGTATTGTGGTGCCCGCTTGAGTTGCTATCTTTCTTCCAGTAGATTCGTCCCAGATTATAGTCCTTGTGATCCGGGGCGCAACCAATGGAAGGATCGGTATGGAGCGGCGGCACAATTGTGGACGGACCCTGTGGGGTGTGCTGGCGATCATCCTTGTGGCCGGCTCGGCCCTCGGCACCGAGGTGCAGGAGCCCGGTTCCTGGACGATCTGGTCGTCCGAAAGCTACACCATGTATCCGCGCGAAAGCTTCCAGTTGCGCCTGGGCGATGACCAGATCCAGGCCCGCCGCTGGATGCTGGTGGTGGACGGCGCCGGCCACAACTGCGACCTGAGCGTGCTGCGCGTCAAGGGTGAAGAGCTGATCTACTACAAGACCGATGAAAGCCGTCACGAGGTCTCCATCCCCTGGGGACAGGGCGAGGAGATCATCGTCATGATCACCAACCGCCGTCAGCAAGCCACCTTCGAGGTGCAGGTGCAGGGGCCGCCCAAGGATCAGAATCCCGCGCCCTACAGCTACGGTGTGAACCGCGCCCTGGAGACCTACGCCGCGGGGCAGCGCCTGCGCGCGCGGGATATGTGCCGGGCCGCCATCCACGAAAACCATGACGACGCCGTGGCCAAGGTTCTGCTGGCCGCCTTCCTGAAGGAAAGCCACCAGTACGGCGAGGCCCTGGGGCTGGTGCGGGAAGCCGGCCAGGGGGAGCTGCCGCAGGAAATGCGTCTGCTGGCCCGCACCCTGGAAACGGAGCTGGAGGAACTGCGCGCGCCCTTGCCCCAGGAGGTGCGGTTGCCCCTTTCCCGGGCCGAGCGCGCGCTGCAGGAAAATGAACCCGAAGCCGCCCTGGAGCATTGCGCCCAGCTGCTGGCGGCGGAAACCGAGCTGGCGGGCAGGCCGCGCGCCCGGGTGCTGATCCTCAAGGGCCGCGCCCTGGAGGCCCTGGGGCGGAACTTCGAGGCCATCGAGGCCTTCACCCAAGCGCTGAACTTCGACCGCGGCAAGGAGTCTCAGGCCATCGCCTATTACTACATGGGCAGCCTTTTTCTGGAGATGGGGAATCTGGAACAGGCGGAAAGCGCTTTGAGCATCGCCAGCCAGAACGGGCTGCCTTCGGGGCTGGAATTGCGGGCCCGGGAAAAACTCAAGAGCATCGACAAGGTGAAGAAGTGATCGTCCGCCCGGAGTGTTTGCATTTTCGTGGCCACGTGCCCTGCGCCCCGCACAAGGATCTGGGGGTGCATTGCGCCGACTGCCCGGAATTTCGGGAGCGCGCGGGCCGCATTCTGCTGATCAAGCTGGGGGCGGCGGGGGATGTGATCCGCACCACGCCGTTGCTGGAGCCTCTGCGGCGTCAGTATCCGGACCACGCCATCACCTGGGTGACGGACTTTCCCGAACTGGTGCCCCAAGAGGTGGGCGACATCCTGGGTGTGACGCCGGCCAACCTGCTGTGGCTGCGCCGGACCCGCTTCGATCTGGTCATCAATCTGGACAAGGATCGGGAGGCCTGCGCCCTGGCCGCGGAGGTGCAGACGCGGCGGCGCATCGGTTTCACCCTGGGGCAGGACGGCCTGTGCCGGCCCGTGACCGAGGGCGTGACGCCGGAGATGGCCGCCGCCGCGCGGGAAAAATTTTTGACGGGGCTTTTCGACGATGTGAACCAGGCCTGCACCCTGAGCTATCCTCAGGAGATTTTCGCCATCTGCGGCTACCGGTTCGAGGGCCAGGAGTACGTGGTGGACCGGCCGGCGCGGGTGCCGGCTTTCGGGCTGGCCAAGGACCGGCCCGTCATCGGCCTGAACACCGGTGCGGGCGGGCGCTGGACCAGCCGGCTGTGGCCCGAGGCCCACTGGCAGGAGCTGGCCGAGGCCCTGCGCGACCAGGGCTACGAGGTGGTGCTGCTGGGCGGGCCGGCCGAGGACGAACGCAACCAACGCCTGGCCCACCAGGCCCAGGTGAAGTATCTGGGGCATTTCGATCTGCCCACCTTCGTGGGGCTGATGGACCAGTGCGATGTCATCGTCACGGCGGTGACCATGGCCATGCATCTGGCCCTGGGGTTGGGCAAGAAGCTGGTGCTGTTCAACAATATCTTCAACCCGCATGAATTCGAGCTGTACGGCCGCGGCGTGCTGCTGCAGCCGGAGCAGAAGTGCGGCTGCTTCTTCGCGCCCCGTTGCCGACAGGAAAATTTCTGCATGGAGACGCTGCGGCCCAAGGCGGCGCTGCAGGCCGTGCAGGAGCTGCTGGGGCGCCCATGAAGCTGGCCTTCCTGGGACCGGCGCCTCCTTTCCGGGGCGGGATCGTCACCTACTACGCCATGCTGGCGCGTGTCCTGCGCCGGCGTGGGCACCAGGTCTTCTGGTCCTCCTTCGCCAAGCAGTACCCCTCCCTCATCTTTCCGGGCAGCGAGCAGGAGGGCGAAACCGCCGCCTGGCTGCAGCACCCCAACAAGCGGCGGCTGGTGCCCTGGTACCCTTGGACCTGGGGGCAGGCGGCGCGGGATATCGCCGACGAGGGCTGCGACGCGGTCATCATCAAATACTGGTTGCCCTTCTTCGCGCCGGCTTTCCGGGGGGTGACGCGCGCGTTGCGGGGGCGGGGCGGCACCCGGGTGGTCTATCTGCTGGACAACGTCATCGCCCATGAAAAATATCCGCTGGGCCATAGGCTGACGCGGGCGGCGTTGCGCCAGGGGCAGGGTTTCATCGCCCAGAGCGAGCAGGTGCGGCGGGATCTTTTCGCCCTGCTGCCGGATACGGATCCGGCCACGGTGATCACCACCCCGCATCCGGTGTACGATTTCGGGGAGCCGGGGCGACCGCGCAAGACGAAGGCCGAGGCGCGCGCGGCGCTGGGCTTGCCGGCCAAGGCGCGATTGGTGCTCTTCTTCGGTTTCATCAAGGCCTACAAAGGGGTGATGCATCTGATCGATGCCGCCGGGCCCCTGCACGCGCGCTTCGGCGAGGATATGCGGCTTCTCATCGTGGGGGATATCTACGGGGATAAGCGGCCGTATCTGGACCGGATCGCGGCTTCGCCGGGCCGGGGGATGATCGATCTGGTGGACGGTTTCGTGCCCGATGACACGGTGGAAGACTACTTCCTGGCCGCGGATCTGGCGGTGTTGCCGTACGTGTCGGCCACGCAGAGCGGGATCGTGCAGATCGCCTACAATTACGATCTGCCGGTGGTCACCACGGACGTGGGGGGGCTGCCCGAAGTGGTCCGCGACGGGGAGACGGGTTTCATCGTGCCGGCTCGGGACGCGGCGGCCCTGGCGGACGCGGTGACGCGCTTCTTCGTGCAGGAGAAGGCGGCGGCGTTCGCGGCCAACGTGGCCGTCGAGAAGCGGAAATACAGCTGGGAGCGCATGGCCGAGGCCGTGGAACAGTTGGCCCGAGGAGAGCGCGCGTGAGGGTAAGGACGGGACTGGACAGGCTGGCGGCCGCTGGGTGCGCGGCTTTGCGGGGGCGCCGCGTGGGGCTGCTGGTGCATCCCGCGTCGGTGGACGGGGGGCTGCGCCACGCGGTGGATCTGTGCGCGGGCGCGGGCGTGGATCTGCGCGCCCTGTTCGGGCCCCAACACGGCATCCTGGGGCAGACCCAGGACAACATGATCGAGTGGGAAGGTTTCATCCATCCGCGGCTGGGGTGTCCCGTCCATTCGCTGTACGGGCAGCACCGCAAGCCCACGCCGGAAATGCTGGCGGGGCTGGATGTGCTGGTGGTGGATCTGCAGGATGTGGGCGCGCGCTACTACACCTTCATCTGGACCCTGCTGCTGTGCCTGGAGGCCTGCGCCGAGGCAGGCGTGGCGGTCATGGTTCTGGACCGGCCCAATCCTTTGGGCGGGGACGTTCTGGAGGGCCCCGTCCTGGACATGGCGTACCGCAGCTTCGTCGGGCTGGCGCCCATCCCCATGCGGCACGGCCTGACCATCGGCGAGTTGGCCGGCTGGTTCGTCCGGCAGCGGGACCTGGATGTGGAGCTGGACGTGGTGTGGTGCGAGGGTTGGCGCCGCGCCGACTATTTCGACGCCACGGGCCTGCCCTGGGTGCTGCCTTCGCCCAATATGCCCACGCTGCAGACGGCCGTGGTCTACCCCGGGGGATGCTTGCTGGAAGGCACCTTGCTTTCCGAGGGGCGGGGCACCACCCGGCCCTTTGAAATCTTCGGCGCCCCGTATGTGGACGGGCGGCTGCTGGCGGAAAAACTGGCGGTGCCGGGCTGCGTGCTGCGGCCCCTGAGTTTCGAACCCACCTTCCACAAGTTCGCCGGGCAGCTGTGCGGCGGCGTGCAGGTGCATGTGACGGACCGGGCCGTGTTCCGGTCGGTCGCGCTTTACACGGCGGCCATCGCCCTGATCCATGCCCATTGGGGCGCCGAATTCGGCTGGAAGCCGCCTCCCTACGAATACGAGACCGACAAGCGACCCATCGATATCTTGGCGGGTGGTCCCGATTGGCGCCGAGATGTGGCGGCCGGGTGCGATGCGCGGGCCATGGTGGCGGACTGGCAGGCGGGTTTGGAACGCTTCCGGGCCGAGACCGAGGATTGCCGGCACCATGCCTGAGACAGGCGGCACACGGGGGCTGGTGTTGGCGGCCGGGTTCGGCAGCCGTTTGGCGCCCATCACCGAGCATGTGCCCAAGCCGCTGCTGCCGCTGGGCGGGGGCACGCTGCTGGATCACGCCATCGGGGCGTTGCGGCGCGGGGGCATCGGGCCGATCGCCGTCAACAGCCATCACCTGGGCGCGTTGGTGGAGGGGCACCTGGCCGCGCGGCCGGATGCGGAGACCTTCCTCCTTTGCCCGGAGCCCCGGATTCTGGGCACCGGCGGGCCTTTGGCGGCGGCGCGCGACTTCCTGGAGCAAGGCGAGGATTTCGTCGTCTTCAATGGCGATGTCCTGTGCGATGTGGATGTGGCCCAGCTGGTCCGCGCCCATCGGCGCGGCGGGCGGCTGGCCACCCTGCTGGTGGTGGATCGGCCCCGGATCAACAGCGTTTTCGTGGATGAAGGGGACCGGGTGGTGCACATCCGGGGCGCCGGCCCCCAGGTGCCGGCCACGGCTTTGATCACCGCGCGGGGGCTGACCTACACCGGGGTGGGGGTTTTCGCGCGGCGTTTCCTGGCGCGGGTGCCGGCGGGTTTCGGGTCGCTGATCACGCCGCTGGTCGGGGCCCTGGAAGAAGATCCCGGCTGCGTGGGGGTGTACCGGCCCGAGGGACTGTTCTGGGATGACCTGGGCACCTTGACCCGGTACCTGCAGGCGCGGTGGCTTCTGGAACAGGAGCCGGATCGTTTCGCGTGGCTGGCAGAAGGGCTGGTGGGCGAAGGCGCATCGCCCCTAGGGCCGGCCGGCCCGCTGCGCTGCGCGCGCTTGCGGGGGCACGGCTCGGATCGCCGTTTCTATCGCCTGACGGCGGATGACTGGTCGGCGGTGGCCATGCAGAGCGACGCCGGTCGGGAGCAGGATGACGAATTCCGTCGCCACCTGGCCGTGGGCGCCTTCCTGCGGGAGCAGGATCTGGGGCCCGCGGAGGTGCTTTCTCGGGACGTGGAGGGGCGGACCGCCCTGATGGAGGATCTGGGCGAGGACACCCTGTACCGACGGGCCTGTGCCGGGGACGACCTGCGCCCCTTGTATCGGCAGACGGTGGACCATCTGCTGAAACTGCAGGACGCCACGGACGCGGCGCGGCAGGCCTGCCCCGCGGCGACGGACCGGCGCCTGGGCCTGGAGGATCTGCGCTGGGAGACGTCCTATTTCCGGGAACGTTTTTTGCTTGGGGTGCATGGTCGGGAACCGGATCTGGAAACCCTGTTCGCCGACCTGGCCCGGCGGGTGGCCCGGCAGCCCCTGGTCCTGCTGCACCGGGATTTCCAGTCCCAGAACATCCATCTGCGCTCCGGCCGGGTGCGGCTGGTCGATTTCCAGGGCATGCGGCTGGGGCCGGTGGGGTACGACCTGATGTCCCTGGTCTGGGATCCTTATGTGCCTTTGCCCATGGCCTTGCGGCGGGAGTTGATGGACCATTTCCTGGAGCACCGGGAGCAGGCCACCGAGGGCATGCTGTTGGAGGCGGGGCTGCAGCGTCTGATGCAGGCCCTGGGCGCGTATGGGTATCTGGGGCTGGTCAAGGGCAAGCAGGAGTTCCTTGCCCATATCCCCGCAGGTGTGCAGAATCTGCACCACCTTCTGCTGCGGACCGGGGAGCAGTCCGCGCCGCCGCGGGGACTGGCGGCCCTGGTGGCGGTGGTGGAAGAGATCCTGAAACGTTATGATGGCTACAGGAGACCAAGATGAGCACGCATTTCCCTCGCCGTAGCGGCGTTCTGTTGCACCCCACCAGCCTGCCCGGAGCCGACGGCATCGGGGACCTGGGCCAGGGGGCCTACCGTTTCGTGGACTGGCTGCACCAGCACGGCCAAAGCCTGTGGCAGGTGCTGCCCCTGGGGCCCACCAGCTTCGGTGACAGCCCTTACCAGACCCTCAGCGCCTTTGCCGGCAACCCCCTGCTGATCGACCTGGAAAAACTGGTGGAGTTGGGCTGGCTCCTGCCCGAGGACCTGAGCCGGCGCCCCGCCTTCGATGAGGACCGGGTGGATTTCGGCCCCGTCATCGAATGGAAATCCGGGTGCCTGGCCCGGGCCTGGGAGCGCTTCCAGGCGGGGGCCAAGCCCGAGGATCGGGAGCTTTTCGCGGCCTTCCGTCAGGAACAGGCCGCCTGGTTGGACGACTTCGCCCTTTTCATGGCCCTCAAGGAGGAGAACGGCGGTCGGGCCTGGTGCGACTGGCCCGCGGCTCTGGTCAAGCGTGAGGCCCGGGCCCTGACCGAGGCCACCGGGCGTCTGGACGGGGCCATCGGCCGGATCGGTTTCATCCAGTGGCTCTTCCACCGCCAGTGGTTGGCCCTGAAGGAATACGCGGCGGCGCGGGGGATTCAGCTGGTGGGGGATCTGCCCATCTTCGTGGCCTACGACAGCGCCGATGTGTGGGCCCACAGCCATCTTTTCCAGCTGGACAAGGACGGCCGGCCCACCCACGTGGCCGGCGTGCCGCCCGACTACTTCAGCAAGACGGGGCAGCTGTGGGGCAACCCTTTGTACCGCTGGGAGGCCATGGCGGAAACGGGCTTCGCCTGGTGGCGGGCGCGCCTGCGCCAGTGCCTGGAGATGACGGACGTGGTGCGGATCGACCACTTCCGGGGTTTCGCGGCCTTCTGGCAGGTGAAGGCGGGGGCGAAGACGGCCGTTGACGGCGCGTGGATGCCCGGCCCCGGCGCGGCTTTCTTTGCGGCCATGCGCGAGGAATTCGGCGAGGATCTGCCTCTGATCGCCGAGGATCTGGGGGTGATCACGCCGGATGTGCAGGAGCTGCGCGACCAGTTTGCCCTGCCGGGCATGAAGGTGCTGCAGTTCGCCTGGAGCGGGCCGGACAACGCCTTCCTGCCCCATGAGCACGTGCCCAATTGCGTCGTTTACAGCGGCACCCACGACAACGACCCCACCCTGGGGTGGTGGGAGCATCTGACAGACGCGCGGACCCGCGCCCTGGTGGCCGACTATACCGGCCAGGAAAAAGTGGCGGAGCCCCACTGGACCTTGCTGCGGCTGGGCATGGCCAGCTGCGCCCACACCTTTATCGCCACCATGCAGGATGTGTTGGGCCTGGGCCGCAAGGCGCGCATGAATCTGCCCGGCGAAGGCAAGGGCAACTGGAACTGGCGTATGCGTCCGGAGGCTTTGGCCGACGAGGCGGGCCAACGCCTGGGGCATCTGACCTGGCTGTACCGGCGTCGGCCGGACCAGAGTTTGCCGGACGAGAGTTTGCCGGAGCAGGAACAGACCGAGGAATTGGAGAAAAGAAAGTGATCCCAATGGGCCTGACGCGTTTTTGGTCGAATCGTTTTTCGTCGAATTGCTTATCGCCGACTTTTTGGCTGCCGGCTTTCTTGTTGCCGGCCTTGCTGCTGCTGCTGACCTTCACCGGCTGCGGCAACAGCACCCACACCCAGTTGCCCACGGGGCAGGAAAACCCCTTCGCCGCGGTGGCGGTGGGCACGGATTCCACCCTCGAGGTCATGACCTGGAACCTGGAGAACTTTGCCAAGGCCGGGGACACCACCACCCGGTCGGTGATCCAGGTCGTCCAGGCTCTGGACGTGGATATCATCGGCCTGCAGGAAATTGGCGACGCCGGGCATTTCCAGAACGTGGTGGCCGGTCTGGACGGCTGGGACGGGTACCGATCCGGGTCCGCCGGGCACGGGATCAATCTGGCTTTCCTCTACCGGACGGAGGGTCCGCTGCAGGTGGACTCCATCCAGGAGATCCTGACGGACGACTGGCGCGCCTTCCCGCGCAGCCCGCTGCTGTTGCTGGGACGCTACGACGGCCGGCCCATCGCCGTGATCAACAACCATCTGAAGTGCTGTGGTGACGGCATCATCGACGAGGATGATGAGGGAGATCAGGAGACGCGCCGGCAGTCCGCTTGCCGGCAGTTGGAGGCGTACGCGGAAGCCAACCTGGCGGGAAAGGCCGTGTTCCTCATCGGGGATTTCAACGACGAACTGACCGACCCGGAGCCCGACAACGTGTTCCAGAATTTCCTGGATGACGCGCGGAACTGGAGCATTCTGGACATGGGTATTGCCGAGGGGCCGGCCAGCGGTTGGTCTTTTCCCAGCTGGCCCAGCCACCTCGATCATATCATCGTCAACTTCGATCCGGCCGCCGATGCTCTGGTGCGCGTGCCTGCCCTGGCTCAGCAACTGAGCGGGGGGTGGTTCGAGTACGAGCAGAACATCAGCGATCACCTGCCGGTGATCACCCGGATTCGGTTCTAGAGGATCTTCTCGAATTCCTCGGGGTTGAAGCCCACCAGGAGGGTCTTGCCGCGCACGATGGTCGGCGCGCGCAGGTTGCCGGTGGTGCCCAGCATGTGGCCCAGCAACTCGTCCTCGGTGGGCGTTTCCTTGTTCAGGTTGAAGGTGGTGACCTTCTTGCCCTTCATGATGACGATCTTGCTGGCGGCGGCGATCAGCTCGCGCGCTTTCTCGGCGCCCAGCTTCTGGCTGGCGCTGGTTTCGGATTTGATGCTGATGTCATGATCCGCAAGGAACCCCTGCGTGCGTTTGCAACCCGTTCAGCCGTTACGGAAGTAGTACCAGTCGATTTTCTTGGCCATGATGACTCCTTTGAAGGTTGGTGGTTGCCGGGGACATGGTTGCCGGGGACATTCTACCCCAATCCGATGAGTCCTGCAAAACGTCCCGCCGCTTCTTTTTGGCGTCGCCAGCTCCAGAAATCCCGGCCTTGGCAGATGGTGCAGACGCGCATGTTCTGGATGCGTTCCGCCGCCACGCCGCCGGCCCGCAACTGGGCTTCGTTGGCGGCCCATAGGTCGAAATTTTCTTGGTCGGAATGCCCACTCCTGAAGAACGCCGCCGCCTGGGGGCCCAGGGCCGCCAGGGCGGCTTCCCTGACTTCGGGGCCCACCTCATAGCAACAGGGCCCCGCCGATGGGGCGATGATCGCGCGCAGACTCGCGGGCCGGGCGTCCATGGCCTGCAGCAGGTTGCGGGTGATGCCCTGCACCGTGCTGCGCCAGCTGGCGTGGGCGAAGCCGACGACAGGGGTGTCGTCGGTTCTGCGGCCGGCCACCAGGATGATGGGGCAGTCGGCGCTGCGGCCGGCCAGCAGCAGGCCGGGGGTGGTGGTCCACAGGGCGTCGGCCTGACCCGCAAGGCCGTGTCGGGTGGCCCGCAAGACCACATCGCCGTGCATCTGGTGCGCCCAGGCGGTGCCGTCCATGCGCAGGTGCGCGGCGCACTCGGCGGCCGCTTGGGCGGTGGCCTCATCGGTGCCCACCCGGCCGAAGGCGGGCCCGTGCCGGGTGGTCACCGCGTGGGTGACGCCGGGAATGGGGGCGGCGTGTCGGTAGCCGGCCGCCACTATTCCCAGGGCACCGTCAGGTTCAGCTGCCGCAGTTTTCGCGTCAGCTCGGCGCGTTCCCGGTTGCGCACATATCCACCCTTGCGCGAAGGCTTCAGCCAGCCCGCCTCCGTGGCGACGCGGCGGGCCTTTTCCAGATCGCCCGCGCCCACGGCCGCCATGATCTCGTGCTCGATGCGGCTGAACACCACCGAACCCAGGCGGTAGTCCTGGAAGGCCTCCCAGGTCAGGGGCACCCAGCGCGCCACGATCTCTTCGCCGATGACGGTGGCGTAGTCGCGGATCTCCTGCTGCGCGTGCGGGTCCATGCGCAGGGCCAGGAAGTGTAGCAGGTTGTGCAGGTCCATCTTCCAGTAGGCCTCGGTGTAGGTGCACAGAGGCAGGTCCTTGCGCGCCTGCTCACGGGCGATGCCGTGCTCCAGCCGTTCGTTGTAGACGCGGCGGGCCTCGTTCTGGAAGTGGGCCTCCGCCTGGCTGAGGACCTGACCGGCGCTGGTGTCCAGCCAGCCGCTGCTGCCCTGCTTGTTGTCCGTGGCCTGCAGGCGCCACTGGTCCGGGCCCGTGGTCTGGGCCGAATCGATGGCGATGCTGTAGCGCGTGCTGGTCTCGTTCACCGACGCGGTGCGGTGCCGGATCCACTGCCGCCAGGCATCCATGGGCACGCGCACGTGCAGCTTCAGGCTGCACATCTCGAAGGGCGTGGTGTGCCGATGCCGCAGCAGATAGCGGATCAGGCCGCGATCGTCACTGGTCTTCTTGGTGCCGTCCCCGTAGGAGACGCGCGCCGCCTGGACCACGGCCTGGTCGTCGCCCATGTAGTCGACAACACGTACCAGGCCGTCATCCAGAACCTTGAAGGGGGCGCCCAGGATTTGGTCCAGGGCGGGCACACGGGGGCGGTTCAGCTCCATTTGATCTCCTGGATGATCTCGTCGGCCACATGCTGGGGCATGGTCACCTTCAGATCGGGCTCCATCTCCATGGCCTGGCGGATGGCGAATTCGGCGCCCTCGTTGCGCGCCCAGGCCCGTCGGGCGATGCCGTTGTTCACGTCCCAGTGCAGCATGGAGGTGAGCCGGCGCGCGGCCTCCGGCGTGCCGTCCAGCAGCATGCCGAAGCCGCCGTTGATGACCTCGCCCCAGCCCACGCCGCCACCGTTGTGCAGGCTGACCCAGGTGGCGCCGCGGAAGCTGTCGCCGATGCAGTTCTGCACCGCCATGTCCGCGGTGAACATGCTGCCGTCGTAGATGTTGCTGGTCTCGCGGAAGGGACTGTCGGTGCCGCTGACATCGTGGTGGTCGCGGCCCAGGACCACGGGCGCGCTCAGCTCGCCGGTGGCGATGGCCTCGTTGAAGGCCGCGGCGATGGCCCGCCGGCCCTCGGCATCGCTGTACAGGATGCGCGCCTGGCTGCCCACGACCATCTTGTTGGCGCCCGCCTGGCGGATCCAGCGCAGGTTGTCCAGGTACTGCTCTTTGGTTTCCTCCGGCGCGGCGGCGACAAGCTTCTCGATCACGTCACCGGCGATGCGGTCGCTGGTCTCCAGATCCTTCGGGTCGCCGCTGGTGCACACCCAGCGGAAGGGCCCGAAGCCGTAGTCGAAGCAGAGCGGCCCCATGATGTCTTCCACATAGCTGGGGTACTTGAAGCGTCCGTCCGGTTTGGCGATGTCCGCGCCCGCGCGGCTGCACTCCAGCAGGAAGGCGTTGCCGTAGTCCCAGAACTTCATGCCGCGGGCGACCATCTTCTCCACCGCCGCGATGTGCCGCAACAAGGTGGCCTGGACGCGCTCTTTGAAGGTGTCCGGGTCGTGGGCCATCATCTCGTTGCTCTGATCGTAGGTCATGTCCACGGGATAGTAGCCGCCGGTGTAGGGGATGTGCAGGCTGGTCTGGTCGCTGCCCAATTCCACGGGGATGTCGCTTTCGGCCAGGGCCTCCCACAGGTCCACGATGTTGCCCACGTAGGCCAGGGCCACGGCTTCCTTGTCCCGGCGCGCGGCGCGGATGCGCTCCAGCAGCGTGGGCAGGTCTTCGTGCAGCTCGTCCACCCAGCCCTGCTCATGGCGCTTGCGGGCGGCGTCGGGATTGATCTCCGCCAGCACGCCCACACAGCCGGCGATGACCGCGGCCTTGCCCTGGGCGCCGCTCATGCCGCCCAGACCGCTGCTGACGTAGACCGTGCCCGCCAGATCGCCGCCTTCCAGGTAGCGCCGTCCCGCCCCCAGGATGGTGATGGTGGTGCCGTGCACGATGCCCTGGGGCCCGATGTACATGTAGCTGCCGGCCGTCATCTGACCGTAGCTGGTCACGCCCAGGGCGGCCATACGGGTGTAGTCGTCGCCGTTGCTGTAGTTGGGGATGACCATGCCGTTGGTCACCACCACCCGGGGGGCGTCCTTGTGGCTGGGGAACAGGCCCATGGGGTGGCCGCTGTACATGGCGAGGGTCTGCTCGTCGCTCATCTCGCTCAGGTACTGCATGGTCAGCAGGTACTGGGCCCAGTTCTGGAAGACGGTGCCGTTGCCGCCGTAGGTGATCAGCTCATAGGGGTGCTGGGCCACGGCCGGGTCCAGGTTGTTCTGGATCATCAGCATGATGGCCGCCGCCTGCCGGCAGCGCGCCGGGTAGTGATCCAGGGGCCGGGCGTGCATGGCGTAGGCCGGCCGGAAGCGCAGCATGTAGATGCGCCCGAAGCGGGCCAGCTCGTCGGCGAACTCGGGCGCCAACTGGGCGTGCATGTGGGCCGGGAAGTAACGCAGGGCATTGCGCAGGGCCAGCTTCTTCTCGTCCTCGCTGAGCAGCATGGGGCGCTCCGGGGCGCGGCTGATGGCCGGGTTCTCCTTGGGGGGCTCGGGGAGGGTGTCGGGGATACCTTGGCGGATCAGATCCTGGAACGTTTCAAGACTCATCTGGGCGCTCACGGCGCGACCTCCTACAGGGGTGATCGGTTGGCGAGGGTAAGATAGCATCTCCCGGGCCGGCATGAAAGGGTTTCGGGGTTCTCAGGGGATGATCGCGTTTTCCTTGCGTCGGTTTTTGTCCGCTGGGTTCCGGGGGCAAAGTTGGGTAGAAGGATGCTCCCGGAGGAGTGGGGCTGTTGGAGGGGGCTTGGGGGTGAGGGGGCGGCTGGTTGGTGGGGTGGTTTAGGCAGAGCGGGTTTTGGTGGTTTTTTTGTGGTATGGGATGCCCGCCGGCGGGTAGTTTTGGGTGGGGTGGGGGCTGGGTTGTGGGGTTTGGTTGGACAATAATTGGTTTTTAGACAATATTTTACTGGCTCTTTTTGGTTTTGTTTTGTATATTGGACTTATCACTCCTCCCGCCCACTTATGCCAGAGATTGCCGAGGCCTGCCATGAGTATTATTGCTGTTGATTCTTTTGTTCCCAATCAGTCTGCCGTCGAGGTTAGTGCCTGTTTGAAGAAGGCCGTCCGGGCCATGGATCAGGCGCGGCACTGTGCCGTTTTGTGGTTCAAGGAGATCGTGGAGAGGGAGCTTTATAAGGAACTGGGGTATAGCTCCGTTTATCAGTATGCGGCCATG
>PDQT01000034.1 GCA_002747875.1 bacterium DOLZORAL124_64_63 | reverse complement strand
CGTTGCTCTTGCCGCAGCCGTTGGGCCCCAGAATGGCGGTGATGCCCTCATCGAATTCCAGCCGGGTGCGGTCGACAAAGCTTTTGAATCCCTGGATCTCTATGGTCTTGAGCTTCAACTAATTTCTACTTTCTCACGGCAACAATATGTCGCGCAAAACGATAGACTACCGAACACGAACAACTCCAGCCCAATCCTCGCCCAGTTTTTTCAGCAGGGAACCCTTGGCCCCCAAGGCGGCTCGTTTGTCCGGAAAACTGCCCAGATAGATACGATACCAGCGCCCCTTGCCCTTGATCTGCACGGCCCGGACGGCTGTCTGGAACCCTCGGGTGGCCAGCTTGCGCTGCATCTGCACAGCCTGATTGGTGTCGGGGAAGCTGTAGACGTGCAAAGCCCAACCCAGTTCGCCGGCGGGGTGGGTGTAGGGCGCCATGTCGAAGGTGGGCACCGCGAGGCTCTTGGTCGCCGGCTTGTCCACCACAGGGTCTTCGGTCACCGTCTCCCCGGCAACAGGCTCTTCGATCACGGGCTCCGGGGCCGCAGGATCTGGGGTTACCGGCTCTGGGGTCACCGGCTCTGGGGTTACAGCCTCGTCGATCGCAGTTCCTTCGATCGCAGTTTTTCCCCCCCCAAAGTCCTCAGCAGAAGGTTCTTCAGTATCCAGCGGGCTGGCGACCGCCGCAGTCTCGTCCACCATCATTTCCGCCCCGCCACCGGCCAGATCCGGCCTCAGAGTCTCCCCTCCCGCCGGCACGGCGGACGGATTCTGATTCCCGGTTTCCTGCACCACGTCAGGAAAGAGCCCGGTCGCCGGCACATGCAGATACTTGAGGTAATAAAAAGCCGAAACAGCGATCAACAGGACCGCCACCACGGCAACCCACACGAAAAGGCGGCTGTTGCCCTCCTTGCGGCGGGCAAACGCCCCCTCCATGCGCCCCACTTCCGCGGTTGGCTGGATATCCTGGCCCTCTTCTTCCAAATCCTGAAAGATCACGGCGGTCGAGGACGCGTGCGCATCCTGCTCCGCGAACTTCTCTTCCACCATGGTTTCCACGTCCTCGCTCGGTGCCAACGGGGGATCCGTATCCACAGGCAGGCCGTACGCCACCAGACCGGTCAGAGGCATCCCCGCCTCCTCCAGACTGTGGGCCAATCCCTCCACCAGCCCACCCGCCCGCGTGGCGCGGTCCCAGCACAACAGCCGCAAATTGGCCTGAGCGGCCCAACGACGCCCGATGGCATCGGCCGGAGCACAGATGATCACATCGTCGGCCTGGCGTTGCAATCGGCGCAACAGACCGGAAATCTCCTCGGCCGTGGGCTCGCTGGGACTGTATGCCCCCACCCCCACGAAATAGCCCTGCCGACCGTCAAAGGGCAGCACCACACCGCATTCGCTGATCCCGCTGCCATAACGGATCATGTCCACCCAGCCCAGGCCCTCTTCTACACTGGCCTGCCGCGTGAAGGCCGCTTGCCCCTCATCCCCGTCCAGGAGGATCACAGCCTGATCCCGGCCCGCCAAAGCCCGGGACAAACCCATGGCCGCAGCCGCGGCCAAAGCCCAATCATCCCGCTCGTGCAGAACGACCCAGGTCCGTGGCGCGCTACGGCCCCCCAGGGCACTGTCCAGTTCATCGCCCAAGCTGCCCTCGGCGGCGAAGCGGGCGGCGTCCTGCCAGAAGTCCTCGCCCTCGGCAAAGCTGATACGGCCCGCACCCCAACCCGAGGTCAGCAAGGGCAAGTTGGCGGGGGTGGCGAATTCGGAGCTCATGAGGCATCTCCCTTAACAGAATCCAGACCCGACCAAGCATGACGGAAGGCGGTGACCACCAGGTCCCGCTCCGCGGTAGGCAGGGTCCGCACATCCACGGCCAAGCCCTCCTGATTCATGCGCCCCACCAGGGCCGGGTTTCCCATCCGCAGCCGCCGGTGGCAGGTTTCCAGTTCTTCCTTGGGCCCTTCAAAGTGGACCAGACGTGATTCAATCTGCGTGGTGCTGAAGGATCCGCCACCCACGCTGCTGAAACCGGGGCGCACCTCGCCCCGCCAGTTCCCTGGGGCCAGAGGAGCCAGCAGAGCCAGCAAAGCCTCGGCGCGTTCCTGCAATTCTTCCAGGGGGGTGCCCAACTGGTTGAGGGTGGGGATATCCGGGCGCCCCTCGGCCTCAAGATACAGCGTCAACACCGCGTCCAGGGCCGCCAGGGTGGTCTTGTCCACCCGGAAGGCCCGGCGCATGGGATGCTCACGCAACCCGGCCACGGCCTTGCGGCTGCCGAAGATGATCCCCGCCTGGCACCCGCCCAGCAGTTTGTCCCCGCTGCATGTCACAAGATCCGCACCGGTGGCCACGTCTTCCACCAGAAGGCGTTCTCCCGCCGGCAGGCCCAACTCCTCGTACGGATAAAGGGCGCCGCTACCCGCATCGTAGATCAGCGTGGCCTCCAGTTCACCACAAAGGGCGGCCAGATCCGCCAGCGGAACATCCTCGGTGAACCCCTGCACCTCAAAGTTGCTGCGGTGCACCTTGAGCACCGTGCAGCCCGGCTCGATGGCCCGGCGGTAGTCTTCCAGACTGGTGCGGTTGGTGGTCCCCACCTCCATCAGTCGGCAGCCCGTCTCGGCCAGGATCTCGTGCATGCGGAAGCTGCCGCCGATGGCCACCACCTCGCCCCGGGAAAGCACCACACGCCCTCCCCGACTGGCGTACCGCACCGCCAGCCAAACAGCAGCCGCGTTGTTGTTGACCACCAAGGCATCCGGTGCCCCGGCCAACAAAGCGGCCTTGCGCTCCACCAGCCGGCCACGATGACCCCGCGTCCCAGCCGGCAGATCGTACTCCAGATCGCTGTTGGCCACGGCCACGGCGCGGGCCGCCTCGGCCGCCTGCCGAGGGAAATTGCTACGCCCCATGTTGGTGTGCACCACCACCCCCGTCCCGTTCAGGACACGGGTCCAAGCGGGCCGCACCAAGCGACCATGCCGGGCCAGGACGTCAGCCACCAAGACCTCATGCAAATCCTCACGAGAACGAACAGAACCCCTTGCTGAAAAAAAAGATAACCTAAGCTCATCCAGTACATCCTGAATGAGGCGGGTCATCCACGGTCCGCGCCGGCCGCGCAGCAACGGCGCGATGCGCTCGTCCGTGAGAATGGCGCTGACCTGGGGTATCTGCCGCAGGCGGTCCTGAATCTCAGGCATCAATGGTGAGCTTTCGTCGGCGTTCAAATACAAGAAGAGAGCCTTTCCTGGATCCGGGAATAATCCCGAGCCCGTGAACGGCCCTTGGGGCAGGGAGCAATTTACCAGATAGGGGCGCAAATGTCCAGCTTTCCGGCATCTTCCACGGGGCCGTCGTAGCGAATACCCAAGCGATTCCATGAGCCCTCACACTGACACCTTAGCCCTTGAGTTGTGCCCCTGAAACTGTTGGCCGCACTCTTCTTGCCCTGCTCCGGGCATGGAGATCTACGGCAAAAACTTTCAGCCACCGCGCTGCCCAAGACGTAACTGCAAGGCCCACAAAGGGTACGATAACCCCCAGCAGTGGTCCAAATGGGGCACATACACCAAAAAGCCCTCAGGACAGTGTATACAACGGTTCAAATGCAAGGTCTGTGGTGACACCTACAGTAGACAAGCCTTCAACTGGGACTACTGGCTGAAGAAGCCCCAAAACCTCCATACCCTCGTGATGTCTGCCGTTGGAGGCGCTTGCAACCGCCAAGTAGCCCGGATCCTCGGTTGTTCCTCCACGACCGTGGACCGCCAACTGGCCAGAGTCGCCCGCCAAGCCGCCATCTTCCACTGGAGCATGGTCGAAAAGGCCGCCCCTCCCACGGAGATCGAGGTCGACGGCTTCGAGACCTTCGAGCTAAGTCAATACTTCCCA
>PDQT01000072.1 GCA_002747875.1 bacterium DOLZORAL124_64_63 | reverse complement strand
GCCTCCAACGGCAGACATCACGAGGGTATGGAGGTTTTGGGGCTTCTTCAGCCAGTAGTCCCAGTTGAAGGCTTGTCTACTGTAGGTGTCACCACAGACCTTGCATTTGAACCGTTGTATACACAGTCCTGAGGGCTTTTTGGTGTATGTGCCCCATTTGGACCACTGCTGGGGGTTATCGTACCCTTTGTGGGCCTTGCAGTTACGTCTTGGGCAGCGCGGTGGCTGGAAGTTTTTGCCGTAGATCTCCATGCCCGGAGCAGGGCAAGAAGAGTGCGGCCAACAATTTCAGGGGCACAACTTAAAGAAAACAGCCTCTCAGAAAAGGGGGCGGTATCCCAGCTATCCCGTTTCTCTGTTTTTCCCCGCCCCTAAGTTATTGTTTTAACAGGACGTGACAGAAGCATGACACCAAGGCTCTTGCATCTCTCTAAGGTCATGCCAGATTAAAGTTTAACTCAGATATCGCGGACAGGAGGACAACATGCCCAACGTTTTACGCATCGGAACCCGTGGCAGCGACCTTGCCCTTTGGCAAGCCCGCACCATCAGCGAACTGTTGCGTGAACTGGGCTACCGACCCAGCCTGACCATCATCAAAACACGTGGCGATAAGATCGACAACGTGCCCTTCAGTAAGCTGGAAGGAAAGAACTTCTTCACCAAGGAACTGGAAGAAGCCCAGCTGGACGGTCGCGTCGATCTGGCCGTGCACTCCCTGAAGGATTTGGCCACCACCATGCCCGACGGGCTGGTACTGGCCGCCATGGTGGGACGCGAGGACGCCCGCGAATGCCTCCTGGCTCGCCAGGAATCCCTGGCCCCGGCCCGTTGCGCCAGCGGACAGATCCTGCCCCTGAAGGACGGTGCCGTCATCGGCACCGGCGCCGCCCGCCGCCAGGTCCAGGTGCGGCGGCTGCGTCCGGACCTGAAGATCAAGGAATTGCGCGGCAACGTGCCCACCCGTGTGAACCGTCTGCGGGAGGGCGTTTACGACGCCATCCTGCTGGCCCAGGCCGGCCTGAAGCGTCTGGAACTGGACCTCAGCGACCTGCACGTGCAGCCGTTGGCCGTGGACGCTTTCGTGCCCGCCCCCGCCCAGGGCATGCTGGGTATCCAGTGCCGCGACGAGGACGATTTGGTCGCCGGCCTGGCCCGCCTGAACTGCGCTGATGCCGCCCGCGCCGTGACCGCCGAACGCGTCCTGCTGGAACGCCTGGACGGGGGCTGCCGGCTGCCTTTTGGCGTGAATGTGAGACGGTCCGATGACGGCTGGAAGCTGGAGGCCTTCCTGGCCGACAGCCCCACCGACACCGCGCCCCTGCGCCTGAGCCTCACGGGCGACAGCCCCGAGGACCTGGTCGAAGAAGCCTGGAAACCGCTCCGCCACAAGAGGCAGGCCTGATTTCATGACCCGTGTCGTGTTGACCCGACAGCAGGACCAGAATCGCCCTTGGGTGCAGCGGCTCCAGGATCTGGGGATCCCCGTGCTGGATATGCCCCTGCTCACCTTCGAGATGCTACCCGCCCCCGCGCCCGAAACCACCTGTGGCGTGGACTGGATCCTGTTTACCTCGCCGCGGGGTGTGCTGGCCTTTGTGCGGGCGGGTCTGAGGACCGGCGGCTGCCGGGTGGGTGGCCTGGGTCATGGCACCGTCGGCGCCCTGACCGAGCACGGCATCGCCGACGATCTGGGTTTTGCCGGCCGGGACGGTGCCGAACTGGCCACGCATTTCTGCCGTCGGGTGCCCCCACCGGCCACGGTGCTGCTGCCCGGCCCCGCAGAACGCGTGAGCGCGCCCCTGGAAATCCTGGCCGACGCCGGCTTCACGGTGCGTCCCCTGCCCCTGTACCGCACCCTGCCGGTGGCCCCCGCAACAGTGCCCGACGCGGCGGACATCATCTTTTTCTGCAGTCCCTCGGCCGTGCGCGCCTTTGCCGACGCCCGCGCCGAGCGCCCCCTTTGCGTCGCCATCGGAGAGACCACCGCCGCGGCCTGCCGCGCGCGGGGTTTTCCGGTGCGCGTGGCCCGACATCCCGATCTGGAAAGCATGCTCCGGGCCGCCGGTCTGGAGATCCCGAACCCCGCACCGGAAAGGCCATCATGAATCTGATCGACCGCCCCCGTCGCCTGCGCGGCACGCCCAGCCTGCGTGAGATGGTTGCCGAGACCGACGTCTCCGCGCGCCACCTCATCACCCCCCATTTCGTGGTCGAAGGCTCCGGTGTGAGGCACGAGATCGGCGCCATGCCCGGCATCTACCACACCTCCCCCGACACCATCGTCGAGGAAGTGCGCCAGGGCCTGGAGCTGGGGCTGAAGGCCCATCTCATTTTCGGCATCCCCGACCACAAGGACGCCACCGGCAGCGCCGCCATTGCCGACGACAGCGTCGTCAACCGGGCCCTGCGGAACATCAAGGAAACCTTCGGGGACGATGTGGTGACCATCACCGATGTCTGCCTGTGCGCCTACACGGACCACGGCCACTGCGGCTTCGTCCGGGACGGCCGTGTCCTGAACGATCCCAGCGTGGAGCAACTGGCCAAGATGGCCCTGAGCCATGCCCGGGCGGGCGCGGACATGGTCAGCCCCAGCGACATGATGGACGGCCGCGTGGCCGCCATCCGCGAAACCCTGGACACCGCCGGCCTCGAGAACACCGGCATCCTGGCCTACAGCGCCAAATACGCCAGCGCCTACTACGGTCCCTTCCGCGACGCCTGCGACAGCGCTCCCCAGGGCGACCGCAAGACCTACCAGATGGACCCGCGCAACGTGCGCGAAGGCGTCTTCGAAACCCTGCTGGACCTGCAGGAAGGCGCCGACATGGTCATGGTCAAGCCGGCCCTGGCCTACCTGGATGTCATCCGGCGCGTGCGGCAGGAAGTGCTGTGTCCCCTGGTCTGCTACAACGTCAGCGGCGAGTACTCCCTGGTGAAGCACGCGGCCCGGGCCGGTCTGGTGGACGAGGGGGCCATCGTGCGGGAGAACCTGCTGGCCTTCCGGCGCGCCGGCTGCGACCTGATCATCACCTACCACGGCCCCGAAGCCATCGAGAAGGGATGGATCTGAGATGAGCAACGCCCGGTGGTGGCAACGCGCGGAAAAAGTGATGCCCGGCGGGGTGAACTCGCCGGTCCGAGCCTTCAAATCGGTGCCCGGTGATCCCCTTTTCTTCAAGGAAGCGTCCGGTGCCGCATTCACCGACGAGGACGGCCGAAACTATATCGACTGGTGTCAGAGCTGGGGCCCCATGATCCTGGGCCACGCCGATCCGGAAATCGAGGCCGCCGCCCTGCAGGCCGTGCGCGAAGGCACCAGCTTCGGTGCCCCCAGCCGCCGCGAGGTGCTGCTGGGCGAGGCCTTCCTGGAGCGCGTGAAGGTCTTCGACCAGGTCCGTTTCGTCAGCAGCGGCACCGAGGCCGTCATGAGCGCCATCCGCCTGGCCCGAGGATTCACCGGCCGGGACAAGATCGTCAAATTCGCCGGCTGTTATCACGGCCATGTGGACCACCTGCTGGTGGAAGCGGGCAGCGGCCTGGCCACCTTCGGCACCCCCAGCAGCGGTGGCGTGCCCGCG
>PDQT01000236.1 GCA_002747875.1 bacterium DOLZORAL124_64_63 | reverse complement strand
AACGTCACCGTCTTCTTGGGTGAAAACCAGCTCAGCTTCCGAGCCGGCTCCACGGTGCTGCACGCCCGCCTGCTGGAAGGCCCCTTCCCCGACTACAACGCCGTCATCCCCAAAGGGAACGACAAGGATGTGACGGTGGACAAGGGCGATCTGAGCCAGGCTATCCGCCGGGTGAGCATCATGGCCGATCGCATCACCAGCCAGATCCGCATCGGTGTGGAAAGCGGCCGTATGGAGTTGAGTGCCCACGGCGCGGACGGGTCCCGCAGCGAGGATGAGATTTCCGTGGCCTACGAAGGCGATGCCATGGAGATAGGCTTCAACTTCAGCTATCTGCAGGACATCCTGAAGAACATCAAGGCCGACACCGTGGTCATGAGCATGAAGGACAGCCAGAGTGCCGCTCTGATCAAACCCATCACCGAAGATGGTCAGGAAACGGGCCTGCTTTGCCTGCTGATGCCCCTGCGGCTGACCGGCGAATAGAACCCGCCGATGCGCATCGTCTCGGCCGCCTTTTCCGGCTTCCGGAACCTTGAAAACAGCACGTTGGAATTTTCGCCCCGGGTCAATCTTGTCCTGGGGCGAAATGGTATGGGCAAGACCAATCTCTTCGAGGCGCTGAACTACTTCGCCCTGGGCCGCAGCCACATGGGGGGCAAGACCGATGAGATGATCCACTTCGATCGGAGCGATCTGCACGTGCGCCTGGAGGTGGAAGAAGAATCGGGTCAGCGCATCCTTTGCGAGTTCGGCCTGGACAGGCAAGGGGGGCGGCGTTTCCGGATCGATGGTGAGTTGATCACGCGGCGGACGGATCTGGTGGGGCGTCTGGCCACGGTGGTTTTCAATCCCGAAAGCATTCAGCTGGTCCGCGGCGGGCCTCAGAACCGGCGCCGTTTCGTGGACCAGGGGCAAGCGGAAATCGATCCCCTGTATCTGTCCAGCCTGACGGCTTTTCAGCGCACCTTGAAGCAGAAGAACGGTTTGCTGAAGGATGTGCGGCGCGGGTTGGTGCCGCGGGCCATCGCCCTGGATGAATTGCGGGCCTGGAATAAGGAAATGGCCACCCACGCGGCGGTCATCTGTCTGGGCCGAGAGCAATACACGCGGCAGATATCACCCCATGCTCAGGCCAGTCACCGGGAGTTGACGGATTCGGAGAAGCCGTTCTCTCTGGTGTATTCCCCCAGCCTGGAATGCGCCCCGAAAAACATCGCCGACGGGGCTTCGAAAGAAGATTTTTCAGCGGATATTTTTGCCGAACTTGACTATATTATACAGGATGAAATCCGGCGAGGAAGGCCTCTGGCAGGCCCTCAGTTGGATGATTTCGAAGTGAGGCTCGCGGGTCTCGATTTGCGCGTGTATGGATCACAGGGTGAAACGCGTACCGCTGCGGTTTCAATTATCCTTGCTCGCGGAGAAGCCCTGTTCGAGAAAAGACGGATCCGGCCCGTGCTGTTCTTCGACGACATTTTCAGCGAACTGGATAGACAGCGCACCCGGCGGCTGCAAGAAATGGCTTCCCGGTTGCATCAGGTCTATATAGCCTCGGCCCGCCTGGATGATGTCGAGGGGTGGCGGCCCGCCGACCGGAAGGCTTGGCGAGTCAAGGAAGGACGATTCACCGCCTTCACCCCGGAAACCGAACCAAACCTCTGATCGGGTGAAACAGAAAGAAGCCCCGAATGAACCGTCGCGGTGAGTCCACCGGTCCTCAGCCCGTGTCCAGCATCCTGGGCGACGTTCTGAAGAACTGTGGTCTGCAGGAGCGGTTCGACGAGCGCAGCCCTCTGCTGAGCTGGCCCGAGATCGTGGGCGCCAAGATTGCCGAACATTCGCGGGCCGTGGACATCACCGACGGGGTGCTGATTCTTGAGGCCGACCACGGGGTCTGGCGGCAGGAAGTGTCGCTGCTGGTCCCCATGATCATCCAGAAATTCAACGCCCTGCACGGCGTGGGCACCGTCACCGAAATCCGGTGGCGGAACCGGCCGGGGCAGAGCAGGAAGCGTTTCCCACGAAAATGAGCGATCAGGAAACTCCGGAAAAGAAGAAGAAACCCAGCGATTACAACGCGCAGGGAATCCAGGTCCTCAAGGGTCTGGAAGCGGTGCGCAAGCGCCCGGCCATGTACATCGGCGACACCTCGTTGCGCGGCCTGCACCATCTGGTCTACGAAGTGGTGGACAACTCCATCGACGAGGCCATGGCCGGCTACTGCACGAACATCGTCGTGACCATTGGTGAGGGTGACGTCATCACCGTCCAGGACGACGGTCGCGGCATCCCGGTGGACATGCACAAGACCGAGGGAAAGCCCGCCCTGGAGGTGGTTCTGACCAGCCTGCACGCCGGCGGCAAGTTCGATTCGGAAAGCTACAAGGTTTCCGGTGGTCTGCACGGCGTGGGTGTCAGCTGTGTGAACGCCCTGTCGGTGTGGCTGAAGGCCGAAGTGCACCGCGGCGGCGGCATCTACGAGATGAACTTCGAGCGCGGCACGCGCACCGGCGACATGCAGCGCCTGGGCGATGCCCCCGCCGACGTCACCGGCACCACCATCAGCTTCAAGCCTGACCACGAGATATTCCCCGAGCTGGTCTACAACTACGACACCCTGCGCGCTCGCCTGCGTGAGCTGGCTTTCCTGAACCGCGGCGTGAACATCACCATCGCCGATGAGCGCAAGGGCAAGGAACGCCGCGAAGAGTTCCATTACGAGGGCGGCATCGTGGAATACGTGCGCTGGCTGAACGAGGGCCGCAACCGCATCTGCCAGGAACCCATCTTCATCGAGGGCGAAAAGGACGGGGTCCAGGTGGAAATCGCCATGGACTACAACGACACCTACAACGAGGCCCTTTTCACCTTCGCCAACAACATCAACACCACCGAGGGCGGTAGCCATCTGAGCGGTTTCCGCGCCGGTCTGACGCGCACGCTGAACGCCTACGCCGCCGGCAAAAACCTGCTGAAGAAGGACATGAAGGGCCTGACGGGAGATGACGTGCGCGAAGGCCTGTGCGCCATCATCGCCGTGAAGATTCCGGAGCCCCAGTTCGAGGGCCAGACCAAGACCAAGCTGGGCAACACCGAGGTCAAGGGCCACGTGGAGGCTCTGGTCAACACCTACTTGGCCGAGTATCTGAACGAGCACCCCAAGGAAGCCAAGGCCATCGTGTCCAAGTGCGTGCAGGCGGCCCAGGGTCGCGAGGCGGCCCGACGCGCTCGTGATCTGACGCGGCGCAAGAGCGCCCTGGACAGCGCCGCGCTGCCCGGCAAGCTGGCCGACTGCAGCAGCCGCGTGCCCGCCGAATGCGAGCTGTACCTGGTCGAGGGCGACAGTGCCGGCGGTAGTGCCAAGCAGGGGCGCGACCGCCGTTTCCAGGCCATCTTGCCCCTGAAGGGCAAGATCCTGAACGTGGAGAAGGCGCGCCTGGACAAGATGCTGGGCAACGACGAGATCCGCACCATCATCACCGCCCTGGGCACAGGCATCGGCGCGGGCATCTTCGACATCGAGAAGCTGCGTTACCACAAGGTCATCATCATGACCGATGCCGACGTGGACGGCAGCCATATCCGCACGCTCATCCTGACGCTGTTTTTCCGCCACTTCCGCGAGATCATCGAGCAGGGCTACATGTACATTGCCGAGCCCCCGCTGTACCGCGTCAAGAAGGGCAAGCGGGAGGTCTACGCCTTCGATGACCACGCCAAGGATCGCCTGGTCCGGGAGATGGGGGAGAAGGGCGTCTATGTGCAGCGCTACAAGGGTCTGGGAGAAATGAATCCGGATCAGCTGTGGGAAACCACCATGGATCCGGACACCCGCACCATGACCCGCGTCACCATC
>PDQT01000171.1 GCA_002747875.1 bacterium DOLZORAL124_64_63 | reverse complement strand
CACCAGGTTGTCAGCATGTCGCTTGCCGATTCGGAGCACGTCCACATGACGCTGTTCAGCTTCGCGGACGGAGAAACGGTCAGCGAAGAAGAATACCCGGGCGAGACCATGTATTACTTGCTGGAAGGGGAAACCACCATCACCATGGGCAAGCGGGAACACCGACTCCAGGCCGGCGATGCGCTGGCCGTTCCCGCCCATGTGCTGCACGCGGTGGGCGGCTTGTCTTCCTTCCGGATGCTGCAAATCACCATCAATGAATGAGGAGAAAACGATGGCATCGTTATTCAAGAATATTGAACATTCCCAGGTCTATGATCTGGCGGGTCTTGTGGACTACCAGAAGGGCAAGGTGGCCAGCCTCACCCTGAGTCAGCAAACCGGCGTTGGCGTGACGCTTTTCGCCATCGACGAGGGCGAAGGGCTGAAGACCCATTCGGCACCCGGTGACGCCATGGCCAATATCCTGGACGGCCAGGTGGAGATCACCATCGGCGATGAGAAGCATGTGCTCGAGGCGGGCCAGGCCGTGGTGATGCCCGCCGGCATTCCCCACTCGCTGACGGCCCTCAAACCGTTCAAGATGATGCTGGTGCTGATCAAGGCTCCCAAGGTCCAGAAATTGGATGATATGGGTGCCTGAGAGCGGGATGAACCCGGGCCTTTCCCGTTGAGAAGGCCCGGATTTCCCTCATATCCGCAAGTTTCTCTGCAAATTCCTTTGTAAAGTTTTTCGCCACGCTGTCGCGACTTGTTTTCGCTCGCCTACCGCACCAACGCCATCTTATGCTGCACCGTCCGCCCCTCGGCCCGCAGGCGCACCAGATAAAGCCCGCTGGGGGCGTCCCGTCCCTGCTGGTCTCGGCCGTCCCAGCGCAGTTCGCGCGGTCCGGCGGGCAGCGGGCCCGCGTGCAGGCGCCTGACCAGGCGGCCGCGCGCATCCAGCACGTCCACCGCCACGGGGCCGTCTTCGCCGAGGACGAAGCTGATCTTGGTCTGGGGGTTGAAGGGGTTGGGGTGGTTGGCCAGGGCCATATCCGCCGGGGCGGTGGGCACACCGTCCCCGTCGTCCACGCCGCTGGCCATGGGGATGTGCAGGCTGAACATGCTGCGCCCGTAGGTGCCCGCCACCAAGGTGCGCGTTCCCTGGTGGAACTTCATGTCCAGCACCGGGGCGTTGGGCAGGCCGTGGCCCAGGACCTGCCACGGGTCGCCAGTGCCGCGGTCGGTCACGAAACAGCCCACATCCGTGCCCACGTACAGGCGGTCGCTGTCGTCCGGATCCACCAGGATGCAGTTCACGGGGGCGGCCGGCAGGTTGCCGCTGATGTCGGTCCAGGCGCCGCCGCCGTCGGTGCTCATGAAGACGTGTCCCTGGTCCTCATCCCAGCGCAGGCCGCTGAAGGTGACGTACATGATGTCGGCATCGTTGGGGTCGAAGGCCACGCGGGTCACCCAGCGGTTGGGCAGACCGTCGCTGACCAACGTCCAGTTGCCGAACAGGGGGCTGTACTTCCAGACCCGACCGTCGTCGGTGCCGGCCAGCAGGGTGCTGGTGAATGACGGGGCCACCGCCAGGGTGGTGATGGTGCCCATGCCGGAACCCTGGTCACCACCCGTCAGATCCGCGCTGATGGGGGTCCAGTAGCCGCCCTGGTCGATGCTCTTGTAGACGCGTTGGGTGCCCAGGTACATGACATCCGGGTTGCCCGGGGTCATGAGCACGGGCATGGACCAGTTGATGCGGTCGTCATAATCCACGCCGTCCATGGAGCCGAAGAACCAGTGGCCGCCGTTGGTGCTCTTGCGCAGACCGCCATACTGATACTCGGCAAAGATGATGTCGTTGTCGGTGGGATCGACCAGGGTGTAGAACCCGTCGCCGCCCAGGATGTGTTCGTAGTCATCGATGCCACCGGTCAGGGTGCGCCAGGTGCCGTTGTCCTGGGTGCCGCCGTAGAGACGCTGGGGGTTCTGGTTGTCGATCTCGATGGCGTAGAACTGGCTGGTGGGCTGGTTGTTCACCTTGGTGAAGTTGTCGCCGCTGTCGTTGCTCACGTACAGGCCGCCGTCGCAACCGTGGTACACGCGGCTGGGCTGGCTGGGGGCGAAGGCCATGGCGTGGTGGTCCACGTGCATGTCATAGCCTTCCTCGAACCAGCTGCCGCCGCCGTTGGTGGTGCGGTACAGGGGCACGCCGTGCACGAAGACGTTGTTCGGGTTGGACGGATCCACCCGGATGGTCCCGAAGTACCAGCCGAAGGTGCTGTAGATGCTGCTGGGCACCCCGCCGCCGACGCTGCTCCAGGTGTCGCCGCCGTCGGTGCTTTTGTAGACGCCCTTGTAGGTGGCGTCGGCCTCGCAATAGGAGGCGTACAGGACGTTGGGCTGACTGCGGCAGACATCGATGCCGATGCGCCCGTTGCTGCCGCCGGGCAGGCCGTCGGTCAGTTCCTGCCAGGTGTCACCGCCGTCGGTGGTGCGCCAGATGCCGCTGCTGGGCCCGCCGCTGCGCCGGTAGTTCAGGCCGCGCGTGCGCTCCCACATGGCCACGTAGAGACGGTCGCTGTCCTGCGGGTCCATCACCAGGTCGATGGCCGCGGTGCTGTCCGTCAGGCTGAAGCAGTTCTCCCAGGTCTGGCCGCCGTCGGTGGTGCGGTACACGCCGCGGTGGGGACCGGTGCCGAAAAGCTTGCCCGTCACCGCCGCGAAGACCCGGCCCGGGGTGCTGTGGTCCGGACAGACACGGGCGATGTAGCGGCCCTCGGCCAGGCCCTTGTTCTGCCAGGTCTGGCCGCCGTCGTCGCTGCGGTAAATGCCCATGCCGAAGAAGCTGTAGCTGCTGGCGTTGGCCTCGCCGGTGCCCACCCACACGGTTTGCGGGTTGAGGGGGTCGATGGCCACCGAGCCCACCGTCAGCACCGCCTGGTCATCGAAGATGGGGGTCCAGTTCACGCCCCCGTCCTCGGTCTTGAAGACGCCGCCGGTGGCTATGGCCGCGTAGGCCACGTCGGCGTTGGTGGGATGCACGGCGATGTCCGTCACCCGACCCCCGATATTCACCGGGCCGCGGGCTTCCCAGTCCAGCGCGCTGGTCAGGCTTTTGAGGGCCAGCCGCCGCTGCTGTCGGGCTTGGGTCTTCATCTCCCGGGCCTGCTCAAGGGGCACGCGCACGTCCTCTTGGCGGATGTCGCCGTAGGGGTAGGCGCGCTGGGTCCAGAACCACTGGTTGGGGGCCAGGCCGGGTTCATGGCCCTTTTCCGGTGTGGCGGTGTCGATCATGCTCACAAGCAGGGGCAGGGCCGCCACCAGGACGGCAAGCAGGGGCAGAAGACGGCGGTGCATGGTTTCTCCCAGGGATGGGGTGTAGCAAAGTGAAAATTCCGGCTATGATTATAACAAATTTTTTCGCGTTATGTCAGATGTCGGTGGGGCGCGGGGAAACCCGCCACAGATAACCCACCCCCAGCAAACGCCCTACCATGAACGCCGTGGCCGCCGCCGTCACGCCCACCCAGTTCCCCCAGGCCAGGGTGGCCAGCAGGGTCAGCAGGATCCCGCCCACCTCCAGGCTGGAGGCCCAGGTCACGGGCCCCGTCCGGCGGCGATGCACCAGCCACGAGCGCTGCAGGGACAGCCATACGCTCAGCGCCGGCATCAGCACCAGGATGCGCAGCGGGGTGACGGCGAAGTCCGCCAGGGCGGGCGTCAGGCCGCTGACCCCTTCGAACCACACCCGGGCCAGGGGCGTCAGGGCGATGAGAGAGAGCAGCAGGCTGGCCCCGCAGCCCAGCAGGGTGGCGAAGCGCCGCACCGTCGGCAGATTCCGGTGGGTACGGCCCAGCATGGTGATGGCCGCCTCCTGGAAACTGAGCCCCGGCGTGCGGAAGATGAAGACCAGGGCGTTGATCACCGGCAGCACGGCCAGAGATTCCAAGCTGTGGCGCGCCTGCCCCAGGAAGAAGGTGACCATGGGCTGCACCAGCAGGCTGATGGTGCTGGTCAGGGCCAGGGGGTAGTAGAAGTGCAGGATCTGTCCGTAGCCGAGGGTTTCGGTGCCGGTGGTGGCCTTGACTTCGCGCACGGCGCCGCGGGCCATGATCCGGCTGGCGATGCCCTCGATGCCCACCCCCAAGGACAGGGCGGTCGCGCCCACCCAGGCCCCCTGCAGGGTGGTCAGGCGCATCAGGAGCAGGGCGCTGCTACCCATGGTGATCAGGCGCAACAAGGTGCCCCAGGCCACCAGGCGGGTGCGCCCGTTGCGGATCAGCAAACCCTGGTAGAAACGGCGGTAGCCGATGGCCGCCGGCCAAGGCAACAGAATGATCAGGGCGGTGCGCGTCAGGTCCTGCACCCGCGGCTCCAGGCCCATGCCCCGGCCGATGAGCAGATCCCACGCCGGGCTGAAGAGCAGAACCATCATCACCAGGGTGATCAGGATGTTCAGCACCCACATGAAAAGGCGCAGCCGCCTGTAGTTGCTCCTGCCGTCGGCCAGGGCGGTGGCGGCGCTCATCATCATGATCACCGGGGCCTCTACCATGACCGCCAGAGCGAAGGCCACACCGTAGGCGGCCAGATTCAGTTTGGGCTCGGCCAGGCGGGCGATGACCGCCGTCAGCAGCGGGCCTTCCACGGCCATCATCAGCCAGGTGGACTGCAGGGGCAGCCAGAAACGGAAAAGAGAGGGGATGTCGGTGCGCGCGTTCATGGGCGCAAGGTAACCTCCGGGACGGGAAAAGCCAGACACGGGCGAAACCGAATCCGTGAAACAACGTGTGGTAGGATCCGTAATCTGATCAACGCACATTTCTTGCCATAAGGAGACTGCTGGGCGGGTCTTACCCACCGCCCGGGAAAGGATGATTCCATGCGGTATTTCATAGTGATCGCGGTTTTGTTGGCCACCGTTTTTTGTGGCCTGGGGGCTTTGGCGGGGGAGGAGGTCGTCCGCGACGGGGTGCTGCACGTGGTCAACGGGGCCACGCCTCGCGACGGGGTGCAAACCCTGGATTTCGAGGAGGTCTGGCGCGCCGGGGGCGAGGACGGGGAGGATTTCTTCGGGCTCATCAGCAAGGTGCTCATCGATGACGACGGCACCATCTACCTGCTGGACACACGTTTGAGCGAGGTGCCGGTCTACTCTCCGGAAGGTGAGCGTCTGGGCACCCTCAGCCGCGAGGGCGATGGCCCCGGCGAGACCCGCATGCCCACCAACATGGTCTTCATGCCGGACGGCAATCTGGGGCTGGTGCAAAGCTATCCGGGCAAGATCGTGAAAATAGATCGGCAGGGCGTTCCGGCCGGCGATTTCGAGCCCAAGCTGCCGGACGCGGGCTTCATGATGCTGCTGGACGGCTTCACCAACCGTCAAGGTCTGTTGACCCTCGTGGGGATGAATGTCAAGCAGGAGTCACAGACCAAGGGGGACAACATCACCTTCGTCTCCTCCTTCGGGGACGATGGTCAGGAAAAAGTGCGCTTCGTGGAACAACACAACGTCGTGGATTACCAGAAGTTCCGTTTCGATGAGGACCAGCAGGACGAGGTCAAGTACCGCCAGGCGGCGGTGGGCGCCGACGGTCGGGTCTACGTGACCTTGGTGCGTAACGCCTATGAGATCCGGGTCTTCAAGCCGGACGGCGGTCTGGAGAGGATCATCCAGAGGGAGTACACGCCACGCCGACGCACGGATGAGGAATACCAGGAGATCGCGGATCTGGTCAAGCGGCAGGCCCGGCAGTTGCCCGGCGCGCGTCTGAACATCTCGCGGGTCCATCGGGATATCAACAGCCTGCGCATGGGCCAGGACGGTAATTTGTGGGTGACCACCAGCCGCAGCGGCATCGACCAGCCCGATGGCGTGCTGGCCGCCTTCGATGTATTCAGCCCCGACGGCCACTTCCTGCGCCAGGTGCGTTTCCGCTTCCCGGGCAATGGGGAGGAGGACGCGGTCTTCTTCGCGCCCAACGGAGACGCGGTGGTGGTCACGGGCTTCACGGCGGCCCTGGAGTCGCTCATGGATATGAACAAGGCCAGCGACGACAGCGAGGAGGCCGCGCCCATGGAGGTGATCTACCTCAAGGCCGTTCATTGAAAGATGGCGCCGCTCAGGGCCCGCTCGGTCGGGCCCTCGGCCCTACTCCAGACGGATGTTGTCGATCTCGAGGCTGTTGGTGTCCTCCCGGTCGCCCAGGAAGAAGAGCAACTTGGAGGTGTCTTGGAACTCGAACGCCCGCGTTTCCTGGCGCACCAGGCGGTCGTCCAGGGGCACGCGGAAGGTCTGCCAGCGGGTTGTGGCCCGGAAGGAGTTGGAAATCCAGACGTGATCGTGGCGGGAGCGGAAGTCATCCAGGCGGATGGTGAAAGGCACCGTTTCCTTGCCGGGGGTGCTGTGGCGCACGTCCACCTTCAGGACGGAGAAATCCGTCCAGTCGGGGGGGAAGTGGCCCATGTCGGCGCCGGGCCAGCGGCCGGGAGGGCCGCCGGTGATGCGCAGGTAGGTGTTGCCGGATTCCTCGTGGACGCGCTCGACCACGGCCCCGAAATTCCCCTGCCACAGCCAGAGGTCCTGGGAACCCTCGAAATCGCACACCACCGGGAAAATCCTGGCGGCCCGCAGGCCGGCCACGATCATCCCCGGCAGGAAATACAGCTGTCCCGCCAGCACCAGAGCGATGATCGCCATGGCCGTCAGCCCCCACCGCATCTTCAGCCCGCGCCAACACACCAGTCCCACGGCCAGTCCCACGCCGGCCAAGTCCAGCAGGAAGTCCGTAAAGAGGGCGCTACGTCCCACCAGGAGTTGCAGAAACTCGATGGCCCCGCCACAGGCCAGGGCCGCCAGCGCCGCATACCAGAGCCGGCCGCGCAGGGGACCGAACCAGTACAGCACCAGCGTCAGACCGGCCAGCAGGGGCACATGGACTTGGTCGCCCAGCATGCCGATGACCGGATTGCTGCGCAGGCTTTGGGGTATAGGGAGGAAGAAAGGGATGAGCAGAAGGCCCGCCAGGAGAATGGGCACGACACGATTGTCCAGCAGGGCCGGAGGGCCGTAGACGGGGTCGGGGCGGTGGCTTGCCATCAGGTCCTCGGCTTCCAGACAACCTGTTTGCGTCCCTGCAGAAACTGGATCCAGGCCAGCCCGCCGGCCAGATTCAGCACGCAAAGGTAGTAGCACAGTCCCACCAGCTTGGGCGGATCCGAGCGGCGCAGCCCATGGCCCACGACCGCCGTCAGGTAAAAGACTACCTGGGCGGCCAGAGTGAAAGCGTAAAAACCCTGGTGGTGCCGGGCCAGGGGCAGATTGGTCAGGAAGGCCAGCACCATGAACAGGAAGGCCATGTAGCGCAGAACCTTGTGGCTGAACAACTGCCAAGCGAAGATGCCGTAGCGGAACGGATCGAGCAGGCCACGCATGTCCTTCAGGGCATGGAAGGCGCGCAGGCTGACGCGCACGCGCATGCGGAATTCATCGGCGGTGTCGGCCAGGGCGTCCTCGTAAAGCAGGGCGCGCGGTTCATAGACCACGCGGTAGCCCTTCTC
>PDQT01000023.1 GCA_002747875.1 bacterium DOLZORAL124_64_63 | reverse complement strand
CCACCACCGGAGAAGAGCTGGCGAAGATCGAGCAGGCCAGCCCCGAGGACTACGACAAGGTCATGAAGCAGGCCAAAAAGGCCTTCGTGGAATTCCGCGCCCTGCCCGCCCCCAAGCGTGGCGAGATCGTGCGTCAGGTGGGTGAAGCCCTGCGCGAGAAGAAGGACATGCTGGGCGCCCTGGTCAGCCTGGAGATGGGCAAGATCTACACCGAGGGGCTGGGCGAGGTGCAGGAGATGATCGACATCTGCGACTTCGCCGTCGGCCTGAGCCGCACCCTCAGCGGCCCCACCCTGCAGTCCGAGCGGCCCAAGCACCGCATGATGGAGCAGTGGCATCCCCTGGGCGTCGTGGGCATCATCAGCGCCTTCAACTTCCCGGTGGCCGTCTGGGCCTGGAACACGGCCCTGGCCTGGGTCTGCGGTGACAGCTGCCTGTGGAAGCCCAGCAGCAAGACGCCCCTGTGCGCCATCGCCTGCCAGAACATCGTCAACGAGGTCTTCAAGGCCAACGGCCTGACCGAAGGCATCAGCTGCGTGACCATCGGCCGCGGCTCCACCATCGGCGAGCGCCTGATCAACGACCACGACATCCCCTTGGTCAGCGCCACCGGCAGCACCCGCATGGGCCAGCGCATCGGCGGCGTCGTGGGCGCGCGCCTGGGCCGCACCATCTTGGAACTGGGCGGCAACAACGCCATCATCATCAGCGAGAAGGCGGATCTGACGGGCGCCCTGGCCAGCGCCTTCTTCGGCGCCGTGGGCACCGCGGGCCAGCGCTGCACCAGCACCCGCCGGCTGATCATCCAGGAGACGGTGTACGACACCTTCGTCAAGAAGCTGATCGCCAACTACAAGAAGGTGGCCATCGGCGATCCCCTGGACAGCAAGACCCTGATGGGCCCCTTGATCGACGAGGGTGCCGTGGCCGACTACGAGAACGCCGTCAAGGCGGCCCAGGAGCAGGGCGGCAAGGTCCTGTACGGCGGCAAGGTGCTCAAGCCCTTCGGCGCGGCCACCTTCGTGCAGCCCACCATCATCGAGATCGACAACAAGGCGGACATCGTCCAGAGCGAAACCTTCGCGCCCATCCTGTACGTGATGAAGTACAAGAAGCTGGACCAGGCCTTCAAGCTGCACAACGATGTGCCCCAGGGCCTGAGCAGCGCCATCTACACCGACAGCGTGAACGAGGGCGAGGCCTTCCTCAGCTACCTCGGCAGCGACTGCGGCATCGCCAACATCAACATCGGCACCTCCGGCGCCGAGATCGGCGGGGCCTTCGGTGGCGAGAAGGAAACCGGCGGCGGCCGCGAAAGCGGTTCGGACAGCTGGAAGCTGTACATGCGGCGGCAGACCAACACCATCAACTGGGGTGGGGAAATCCACCTGGCCCAGGGCGTGGAGTTCAAGGCCTAGCGGCGTCTGTTACGGTAAGGAAAACCCCGCCGGCCCTTTGCAGGTCGGCGGGGTTTTCGTTTACGGGGGATGGGGAATTCAGGTGCCGGCTATAGCCTAGCCACCCCGATCCAGGCCGCGTGCATGGCCGAGACCATGGCGAAGAAAATGGTCCGGGCCCGGGTGGGGCTCATGCCCGGCAGCCGATATTGCAGGCTGCCGGTGGGGCAGTTGGTGACGCAGTCTCCGCACAGGGTGCAGGCTTCGCCCGGCACGCGGGCCAGGACGTTCTCCGGATAAAGGGCGTCGTAACGGCAGGCGGGGGTGCAGGCGCCGCAATCGGTGCAACCATCGCTGATCTTCAGGCGCCAGGGGGAGAGCTTGCCCAGCCGCGTGGCCACGAAACCCATGGGGCAGTAGGTGGTGCAGTGCGTCATGTTGCCGTTGCGGCGGGACCAGAAGACCATCAGCCCCACGCCGAACAATCCGAAGCCACCGGCCAGCCAGGCCGCCGCGGTGCCCGGCACACCCAGCCGGCCCAGCAGGAAAGCCAGCCCGAAAACCAGCACCAGGATGCCGCCGCGGACCCAGGGCCGCCAACGGGGCAGCCGCGAGGGGCGCCGCACGGACCGGGACAGCCGATCGTCCCAGGCGCCGATATAGCACAGCCAACTGCACCACGCGGGCCCCACCAGCATGACCGAAGCGCAGAAGAGGATGGCCATGAAAAAACCACCGGCCCGGTACAGCGGCCCCGCCCCGATGACCGCCGGTACCGGCAGATGCAACTTGCCGGTCATCAACAGCTTTTCCAGGCCGGCCATGCCCAGCAGCAACTGGGTGAAGAAGATGACCGAGAAGATGAACCAGACCCGGGGGCGCAACTTGCGGACCTGTTTGGGATCGCGCAGACGATCGCTCAACCAGCCGGCGTAAAAGGCCAGCAGCAGGCCTTCCCACCAGCCGGCGTGGGGCAGGAAACGTTCGGCCAGCAGGCCCGTTTGCGGCGAGGCGATCTGGACCGGGATCAGCAGTCCGGCGGCGAAGAGGAAGGCTCCCAGGCCGGCCCCCACAGGGTCATGGGACGGCCGCTGTCGCCGTCGTCCCCGGGTTTCCAGAAGCAGCCCCGAGGCGGCGGTGAACAAGGCCACCGCGCCCAGGATGGCCACCATGCGCCCGTAGGGCAGATCATTCAGCTGGCGCATGGCCACGAGCTGACGGGTGGTCAGGACCCACTCCACGGCGCCCCCCAGCAACACCAGTTGCACCGCCCGGTCCAGCCAGTGCCGCTTCCACAGCAGGGCAAAGGGCAGGGTGAACCACAGACCGATCAGACCGGGTTCGTCTCCACGCCAGTGGTGGGCCATGAGCAGCAGGCAACTCAGGATGATGGGAATGTAGCGCATGGCGCAAAAGTAGGAACCGGACGGGTTCCGGGTCAAGACAAATTGGACCATCCTGTCCTGAATTGTACGCGAGGGATTGCGGTCGCCGCGGGTGCCGTGTCCACCCTGTCGCATTTTGGTCTTGAACTGGGGCCACCGGACGGGGAAGATGGGGCCTTCAACCCCAACAACCGAGGATTCCATGAAACGCGTCTGCCTGCTGTCGGTCTTGCTTGCGGTCCTGGCTCCGGTCGGGAACGCGACGGCCGAGCCGCCTCTTCCCTACGATACGGACACGGGCACGGAAGTCGGTCTTCTGGCCGCCGGTGCCGCCGTTTGGTCTTTCGGCTACTGGCTGGATCGACAGGATCCTCGGAACCGCGCCCTCATCCCGGAGGAAGTCCATGCTCTGGATGCGCGGCGGCTGCCGGATTTCGACCGGGGCGCCACCAGGAACTGGTCTCCGACGGCGGCGGCCCTCAGCGACCGGTTCCTGTCGGCCGGCCTTCTGGCTCCGGTGCTGCTGGACCTTTCCAGCGTGGGCCGGGAAGAGCCCCTGGCGCTGACCACCATGCACCTGGAATGCCTGCTGCTCAACGGCGGCGTGACCTACCTGCTGAAAAGCCGGGTGCGCCGGGTGCGCCCCTTCGTCTACAACGGCAATCCGGCCATTCCCGCCAGTCTCAAGCTGAGCCGCAGCGCGCGCCGCAGCTTTCCTTCCGGGCACACCAGCACCACCTTCGCGTCCCTGGTCTTCATGGCCACGGTGTACGGCAAGATGTATCCGGACGACGGCAGCCGGCACTGGGTCTGGGCGGGCTGCCTGGCCGCCGCCGGGACCACGGGCTACCTTCGGTACCGGGCGGGTTACCATTTCCCGAGCGACATCCTGGCCGGCGCCGCCCTGGGCGGTTTCGTCGGCTGGCTGGTGCCGCGGATGCATGAGATCGATCCCGTCACGCCATCGCCAGGCGCCAGGCCCCGCCCTGTCCTGGTGGGCATCACCTTGGGCTTCTGAGGAAAGGACACGGGCGGCTTTGGCGCGGCGGCTTTACCCAACATGATACATGACAGCAACCACATCCCCGTACTCCCGTCCCAGGACGGGATTCTGCACGGTTTCAGCCACCTCATGCCCCACAAGGTGCAGGACATCCTGCTGGTGGCTTCCATGTACGACGCCTTCACCCTGGAGGAGGGCGGCCGCCTGACGGAACTCCTGCTTAGCGAGTACCGGGAGCTGAATCTCAGTTTTCCGCCCCACGTCACGCGCGCGGGCACCGGCACCGAGGCCCTGGAGTTGCTACAGACCCGTCGCTTCGAAATGGTTCTGACCATGAGCCGCCTGGGTGACATGTCCGCCCCGGAACTGGCCCGTCGCATCAAGGCCGATTTTCCCGAGTTGCCGCTCTACACCCTGGCCTTCAATCCGCGCGAACTGGCTTACTTGCGGGCCGATGAGGATGCGCACTGCGTGGACCGTTTCTTCGTCTGGAACGGGGACGCGCAGCTGCTGCTGGCCATCATCAAATTCTGCGAGGACGGCCTCAACGTGGCCCACGATACGCGCTACGGGGATGTGCGCTGCCTGCTTCTGATCGAGGATTCGGTGCGTTTCTACTCCCTGTATCTGCCGTTGCTGTACGTGGAGATTCTGGAACAGACGCAATCCCTGATGGATGACGGCATCAACCTGCGCCACCGCCTGTTGCGCCTGCGGGCGCGGCCCAAGATTCTGCTGGCGGACAATTTCGAAGACGCCTGGGCGCTGTACCGGCAATACAAGGACGGCCTGCTGGGGGTCATCTGCGACGGCCGTTTCCCCTGGAAGGGCGAGGACCGCGAGGACGCCGGCATGGAGTTCATCCGCCGCGTGAAATACGTGGATCCCAACACCCCGGCGGTGCTGCAATCCAGCAACCGGCAGCTGGAGGGGACGGCCCACAAGGCGGGTGCCGGTTTCATCCTGAAGGACTCGCCGCAGCTTCTGGCGGAACTGCGAGCCTTCATGCTGGCCAACTTCGGCTTCGGCAGCTTCGTCTTCCGGCTGGAGGACGGCACGGAAGTGGGCCGGGCCGCCAACTTGCGGGAACTGGCCCACGAACTGAAGCGGGTGCCCATCGAATCGGTGCGGCACCACACCGCCAACGATCACTTCAGCACCTGGCTACGGGCGCGCACGGAATTCACCCTGGCCGGCCGGCTGCGGCCCTGCAAGGTCACCGACTTCGCGAACGAGGACGAGTTGCGGGACTGGCTGCTGCAGACCA
>PDQT01000301.1 GCA_002747875.1 bacterium DOLZORAL124_64_63 | reverse complement strand
TGTATCTGTATCTGGCCATGAAAAAGGTCTACGGGCAGGGGTGGTTGAAGACCTGGCTCAAGCATTTTCTGTTGTTGAGCGCTTATAACGTGGTGCTGATGATCTTCTTGACCCTGTTGGCCGTCGGTGGCGTGTACCTGTCCAGTTGGGCCATGGAGCATCCCCGCTGGAGTGGTCTCATCTTCTGATCCGGCCATGGGCAGGGGGAGCCGGTGGCGAGGCCCCCCCTTGGAAAAAACCCGGCTCAGTCGACCATTTTCAACGGCCGGTAGCTGATCTGGAACACGAAAACGGAATCCCGCTCCTCATTCATGCCATCGGCCTTGAAGTTGGTGGAAAGGGGGATGCGGGCCCCCAGGTAGGGCGTGACCGCTCCCAGGTCGTAGCTGATGCCGGGGTACAGGTCCAGCATGGAACCCTTGGTGGTCTTGGTGTACTCGTACCCGTAATCGCCCCCGTTGGTGTCGACGCTTCGGAATTCTCCGGAGCCGTCACCGGTCATCACGATGCTGGCCCCCAGGTTCATCCAGAGTTTCTTACCCACATGCCGGCGGCCGAAGGCGGCCAGGAATATCTGTCTGCCTTCGGTCGTCTTGGTGGTCTGGGTGAAGACGGTGCCGGAGAGGTCTTCGGAGACGTACTTGTGTTGTCCCTCGGTATTCTTGCGCAGCATGGCGGAGATGAGCAGGCCCATGCTGGGAGTGGAGACGGTGTACTGGCCCCGGAACATGTAATCCAGACTACCGGTGCCCAAGGGGATCGCCAGATCGTTGCCGTTGTGCTCTTCGGTGCGTTCGTCGTCGCCGGTGGGCAGCTTCAGGCTGACCTGCAGGCGCAACAGCTTGTCGGGCGTGGCGAAAGTTTTGGTGTATTCGCCCTCGATGGCGATATCGCCGATACCGCTGGTGCTGACATCCCCGTCCCAGGCCGTGACCTTGCGCTCGGCAATCCACGGCACGCGCAGCTTGGCGGCCCAATTCCTGTTGAAACGGTAGCGGGGCGTGATGTTGAAGATCTTGTTGTTCTCGGCGAACTCGAAGTAGCCGCTCACGCCCACGGGCGCTTCTTCCACCAAGTTGCCCCGGAAGCCGGCGGCGCCTCCCTGGGACGGGGCGAAATCCTCGACGGTGGGCATGATCAGCGGGGTGGTGGTGGGATCGATATCGTGTTTGTGCCTTTCGACGGTCTGCTGGGCCAGGGCCTGTCCAAAGATCAAAGAGGTCAGGATGATGAGGAGAAGGCTCAAGAAGAGAGGACGATTTTTCATGGTCAATCTCCCGGCTGAGGGTTGGCTTGCAGGATATCAAGTTGCTCCCGCCAATCCCATGTTTATTATCAAGGCGGCAGGAAGAGATTAACCAGGAATGAGGCGACTATGAACGATGCCCCTTTGAACGATGCGCCCTTGAACGATGCGCCCGTGAACGATGCGCCCTTGGAAACCCTGGCTTTGCTGATGCAGGCCAACCGATTGAAAACCACCCCGCGCACCGGCTGGGCCCAGCGAGGCGTGCCCCAGGTGGAGAGCGTGGCCGACCACACCTGCGGCGTGGCCCTGGCGGCCCTGACCCTGGCCGAGATCATCCCCGGCAACTGGGACCGGGGCAAGATCCTGACCATGGCCGTGCTGCACGATCTGGCCGAGAGCGTGACCGGCGACCTCAGCCTGGGCGGCAGCCGCCTGTTGCCCGCCGGCGCCAAGCCCGTCATGGAGCAGCGCGCCATGGAAGAACTGCTGAACGGGCTGGATTTCGGCCCCGGTTGGCTGGCCACCTGGCGCGAATTCGAGGAGCTGGGCAGCGACGAGGCCCGCATCGTCCGGGATGCCGACCGGGTGGACCTGCTGACCCAGGCCCTCGTCTACGAGCGCAACACCGGCACCGTGAACCTGGACGAATTCTGGCGCTTCGCTCCGCCGGAGTCCTTCCAATTCCCGCAGAGCCGCCAACTCATCGAGGAGCTGCTGGCACGCCGCCCGCGGAAAACCCCCAATCCCCAGGAGTCGCGATGACCCGACTCGCGAAACGCCATCTGCTGATGCTTGCCGCTCTGGTGGGCGTCGTTTTCGTTTGCGGCAAGAGCATGGCCGCGCCCCTGGGTGTGGACTCGTTGCTGGATCTGGAAAGGGTCAGCGCCGCGGATATTTCGCCCGATGGCCGCTGGGCGGCCTACACCGTGTCGCGGAACCGCGCCCTGGCCGATGAGGCCGGCGGCAGCTGGAGCCGGCTGTACCTGATCGCCACCGACGGCGGCGAGGCGCGACCTTTCGTAACCGGTGAGGTCTCCGTCGGCCACCCCCGCTTCAGCCCCGATGGGCGCCACCTGGCCTTCACCATGAAGCGCGGCCCCAAGGCCAAAACCCAGGTCTGGGTCATCCCCGTGGACGGCGGCGAGGCCTGGGCCGCCACCCGCAGCGAGACGGGCGTGGCGGCCTTTGCCTGGAGCGCGGACGGGGCGGCGCTGTACACCATCGAGACCCAGGATCAGGATCCGGCCACCAAGGATCGGGTGGAAAAGGGCTGGCTGCCCCAATGGTATGAAGAGGATCTGAGGGAGCGGCACCTTTGCCGTGTGCCCTTCCGGGTAGACCGGGCGGGCCAGGCCGCCGACAGCGAAATTCTGGTCCAGGGCCTCGCGGTCTGGACCCTGTCGGTCAGCCCGGCGGGCGACACCATCGTTTTCGGCGCCAGCGAGCAGAACCTGGTGGACCAGCGCTACATGTTCCAGGACCTGTTCGTGCTGGACCTGAAGAGCGGTCGGCACAAGCTGCTGACCGATGTGCCGGGCAAGCTGGGCGATGTGCGCGTCAGTCCGGATGGCCGCCGGGTGGCCTGGACGGGAGCGGCCGGCCGCAGCGACCATGCCGTCTCCACCCTCTGGGTCACCGACCTGAAGGACGGCGCCACCCGCAACCTGACGGCCGCGGACTACCCCGGTCAT
>PDQT01000216.1 GCA_002747875.1 bacterium DOLZORAL124_64_63 | reverse complement strand
GCCTGAACGATATCACCTGGGACGGTCTGGACGGCGACGGCAGTCCCCTGGAGGACGGCGAATACTCACTGAACGTCACGGTGACGAACAACGACCTCGATGTGCCATGCGAAGTCCTGCAAACCGGACCGGTGGAAGGGCTCAGGTACGATAACGGCGTGGCGGTCGTCCAGGTGGGCGGATTCGAATACTACGTCTCGGAAATTTACAAAGTCAGCTGAAGCGGCCGGCGGGCCGGGCCCGCCACCATGATCATCCAGGAGGATACCCATGTTCAAGTCCCTGTACAGTGGTGTCAGCGGTCTGACGGCCAACCTGACCAGCCTCGATGTGATCGGGAACAACATCGCCAACAGCAACACCACGGGTTTCAAAAGCGGCCGCGTCACCTTCAACGAGATGCTGACCCAGACCATCCGCTCGGCCAGCCGCCCCGTCGGCGGCGGGTTGGGCGGCACCAATGCCCAGCAGATCGGTCTGGGCACCTCCGTCGGCAGCATCGACACCAACTTCAACCAAGGCAACTTCCAGACCACCGGCCGGACCACCGACCTGGCCATCCAGGGGTCCGGCTTCTTCATCCTGAGCGATGGGACCAGCAACGTCTACACACGGGCCGGAATCTTTGGCCTGGACAGCGAGAACTCCCTGGTCAGCCCCAGCACGGGACTACGGGTGCAGGGCATCATGGCCGACGAGAACGGTGTCCTGGGCACCGGCGCGCTGACGAACATCCAGATCGACCCCAGCCTGGTGGCGGCCGCCGAGCCCACCCGGAGCGTGGCCCTGACCGGCAACCTGGACAGCGGCAGCGACGCCCAGGGCACCATCATGCAGAGCGGGTCTTTCATGCGGCAGGCCGCGGGCGCGGACACCCTGGTGAATCTCCCGCTGGGGCTGAACGAGGGCGACACCATTTCCATCGGCGGTCAGGACGCCGGCGGGGCCAACATTTCCTCTCTGCAGATCGCCGTCACCGCGACCATGACCCTGGATGAGCTGGCCACCGCCTTGGCCAATGAGCTGGATGCCCAGGGCTTCGGGCCCTCCACCGTGAACATCACGAACGGGGCCATGAATGTGACCATCGGATCGGGCAGCATCGCGGGGCTGTCCCTCAATGTCACCGGCGCCGGAGAGTTCAACAGCCATTTCAATTTCGGCACCGTCGACACGACCGGACCGGCGATCGGGGGAACCAATTACGCCTACGCCGACGCCACCACCCTGGCCACGGCCCTGTATGACTCGGCCGGCAACAGCCTGGGGCTGGCCGACGGCGAAGTGCTCGACCTGAGCGGCAGCGTGGGCACCACCAACAACACCACCAACCTGACCATCGCCGGTGCCACCACCACCCTTAACGACATCATGAACCAGCTGCGTTTCAACATGGGCATCACCAGCACCGCGGGAGAGATCAACGATCGGGGCCAGATCAGCATCACCGGCGAACCGGGTCTGAGTTCCGCCATCAGCAACATCAGCGTGGCGGAGCAGGGCGTGGACAACGACATCCTCACCGGCGCCTTCGAGTTCACCGCGACCCGCAACGCCACCGATCAGCAGACCTTCACCATGTCCACCGTGACCTACGACAGCCTGGGCAACGAGCACACCATGAGCTTCGGCTTCGAGAAGGAACCGGGCCTGAACACCTGGCGCTGGACCGCCAGCATGGACGGCGGCGAACAGATCACCAGCGGCGGCAGCGGCACCGTCAGTTTCAACACCGACGGCAGCATCAACGCCTTCACCTACGATGCCGGTGCCACCGGAATCACCTTCAACCCCAACAATGCCGGCACCCAGGGGGCCGACATGGTGACCGTGGCGGTGGACTACGGCGAAATCGGCAGCCTGACGGGGCTGACCCAGTTCTCCGGTTCCGGCACCCTGCAGGCCGTGGCCGACGGCTACGGCACGGGTACTCTGGTGGATTTCAACATCGACCAGACGGGGACCATCATCGGGGTCTTCAGCAACGACACCATGCGCACCCTGGCTCAGATCGGCCTGGCCACCTTCAGCAACCCCGAAGGCCTGACGCGGGAAGCCAACAACACGTACACCCTGAGCGGGAACTCCGGCGACGCGATGCAGACCTTCGCCGGCGCGGACAATTCCACCACCCTGGTCACCGGGGCCCTGGAAACCAGCAACGTGGATCTGGCCACGGAGTTCACCAAACTGGTGGTGGCCCAGCGCGCTTTCCAGGCCAACAGCCGCGTGATCACCACCAGCGACCAGGTCATGCAGGAGCTGGTCAACCTGGTCCGCTAGGTGCGCATGACCGCTGGGGCGGCTTCCTGACGGGGCCGCCCCCAATCCGGGTAGGAGCTAAAGTTCATGATCAAAGTCACGAAACTCAATGGTAGCGAACTGGTGGTCAACGCGGACCTGATCGAATTCATCGAGTCCACCCCCGACACGCTGATCAGCCTGACCACGGGCCGGAAGATCATGGTGCTGGAAGATCTGGACGATGTGATCAGGGCGGCGACGGACTATCGCTCTCGCGCCAGAATCTACCCGATCCCCACCGGGGGGACCGGATCGGTTTTTGAAGGTTGACGCCGCGGATGGACCTGAGCCGGCGAAACCAGGAGACTTAGCGTGGATATCGCAACAATTGTCGGCATCGTCGTAGCTTTCGGCCTGATCGTCTGGTCCATCCTCCTGGGTGGCAGCCTCAGCGGATTCATCGACATCCCCTCGGTGGCCGTCGTGCTGGGCGGCACCCTGGGCGCCCTGCTCATCAACTTCCCCCTGGCCAACTTCCTGGGCATGGGCAAGATCATCATGAAGACGATCATGTTCTCCCTGGACGAGCCGGGCGAGGTCATCGGCAAGATGGTCAAGTACGCCGAGCGCGCCCGCCGTGAAGGCATGCTGGCCCTGGAAGAAGACAGTGAAAACGAAACGGATCCCTTCCTGCGCAAGGGGCTGCGCCTGGCCGTGGACGGCACCGACCCCCAGCTGCTGGAAAAGATCCTGGAAACGGACGTGGAGCAGATCGAGAACCGCCACGCCGACGGGGCCAAGCTCCTGGGCATGGGGGGCACCTTCGCCCCGGCCTACGGCATGATCGGTACCCTGATCGGCCTGGTGAACATGCTCTCCAGCCTGGAAGACCCCACCCAGATCGGCGCCGGCATGGCCACCGCCCTGATCACCACCTTCTACGGGGCGGTGGTGGCCAACGCCGTCTTCATCCCCTTGCAGGGCAAGCTGGAGACACGCTCCAAGGAAGAGATGATGATCAAGAACATGATCATCGAAGGCATCATGGCCATCCAGAGCGGGGACAGCCCCCGCATCGTGGAAGAGAAACTCAAGTCGTTCCTGTCGCCCACCGTGCGGGCGAAGGTTGAAGAGGCCAAGGAAAAAGCCGCCTGATCCCGCGCCGGCGGGATTCGGCCTGACCTGCCGGTCATGGCCCCCAAGGGGTGGCGCCGGGAGGACCCGCCGTGGGCAAAAAGTGCAAGAACATCATCATCAAGCAGGGGTTGGACGACTGGGTCATGACCTACGGGGACATGATGAGTCTGCTGCTGACCTTCTTCGTGCTGATCGTCTCCTTCTCCTCCATGCAAGAAACGAAATTCGAGCAGGCGGCGGCCTCCCTCTCGGAGGCCTTCGGCGTGATGGCCGATCCCGAATCGGTCATCGAGTTCAACGAGCCCATCATGCCCAACCACAACCCGCAGCGTGACGCGGAGGTCCTGTACGAAGTCCGCAGCGTGGAGAAGATGCTGCTGGAGAACGACTGGGAAGACCAGGTGGAGATCGAGGTGACCGAGGACGGGGTCCTTTTCCGCATCAACGCCCCATTCCTGTTCACCAGCGGCGGCGCCGAACTGCGCAACGAGCCCAGATCCGTCCTGGAGCAGCTGGCCGGTTTCTTCCAGAAAGCCCCCTACAAGGTGAAGATTCACGGGCATACGGACAGCATCCCCATCAATTCGGCGCGTTATCCGTCCAACTGGGAACTGAGTGCGGCCCGGGCCGTCACCGTGGCACGATACTTTCAAAGTCTGGGCGTGCCGCCCGAGAGGCTGGAGGCGACGGGCTACGGCGAGCACCGGCCCATCGCCACCAACGAGACCCCGGAAGGACGCGCCAAGAACCGCAGGGTGGAGATTTTCCTGCAGTTGGAAAAGAACAAGCTGCCGGCGGCGGGCGCGGTGCCCTTCGAAAAGGTTGGGGAAGTGGGTGACAGGCCCGCCCCCGAGGAGGTAGAAAACGGTCCGGTGCGGCCAATAATCAACCCCGTGACCGGCCGTCTGGGCCAGTTGCCGGGCACGCAACAACGCTGAGAAGGAGAGCGGATTCATGGCGGACAACGACGAAACCCTGGAGAACGCCGAGGAAAAGAAGGGCGGAATCTTCGAGAACAAGGCCATCCTGCTGGGGATCATCGTGGTGGTCCAGGTGGGATTGGCCATCGGCCTGACCCAGTTTTTGATCCTTCCCAAGCTGGGCGTGCAGAACGCGGGCATGGAAGCCGCAGCCCAGACGGAAGTGGCGGAACCGGAAATGCCCGAGATGGGGGTTCTGGTCAATCTGGAGGACATCGTCGTCACCCTGGTGTCCAACCCGTCCCAGCCCCGGTACCTGCGCATCAACATCAATGTGGAGGTTCCCAACCAGATAGTGGCCGACGTGGTGGCCACCCGGTTGCCGCAGCTGCGGGATCTGGTGATCATGACGCTTTCGGACAAGACGGCCGCCCAGATATCCACCCCCGAAGGCAAGAAGGGGCTGCGTGACGAAATCTTCCGTCGCCTGGACGAGAAGATGCCCGAAGGCACCCTGATGAACGTCTATTTCTCGGATCTCGTGGTTCAGTAGGGCAGCGGAGGCTCATTCGTGTCACCTGACGACAAGAACAGCCGGAACATGGACGATCTGGATCTGGACGCCGCCCTGGACGTGGCCGAGGATCTGGTGGGCGGCGCCGACGGTCTGGATCTGGACCAGGTCCTGAACGCCGATTCCGCCGACGAGGACCTCCTGTCCGGCGAGCAGCGCCGGTACGATTTCCATCGTCCCAACAGCATCAACCGGAACTTCGAGCAGAACCTGAATGCCGTGGGGGAGGCCTACGCCAAAACCGGCACCATCGACTTCACGAATCTCTTCCGCATGACCACCACCGTGGACTTCCAGGGCCTGCGCCAGAGCACCTACCTGGAATACATGGAAGAGCTGCCCAACCCCACCTGCGCCGCCTTGGTCACCCTGGCGCCCCTCAAGGGGTATGTCCTGGTGCATATCGACCTGGGGCTGAGCTTCCTCTTCCTCAAGAAGCTCATGGGCGGCATGGTCGACCCCGAAGACAACGTGCGGGAATTCACGGAGATAGAGCGCGGCATCAACGCCGGCCTGGTGGGCCGTTTCATGGATATCTTCCGCAAGGCCGCCCAGAAGTGGGTGGACGTGACGCCCGATTTCGTGAACCTGGAAAACAACCCCAACTACCTTTCCGGCCTGGCCGACGGCACCGCCCTGATCATCCTGAAATTCATGGTCAAGCTGGATACGGTGGAGGGGATCATGGAAATGGGCTTCCCGCTGTCGGCCTTCGATCCGGTGCGGGACATCTTCGACCCCCAGGAGGCGGTCGAGATGCGCACCCCCACCGAGAAGAAGGACGACCGGCGGCGCATCCTGGACATGATCCAGGGCACCCCCACCGAAGTCACCGTCAACCTGGCATCCAAGAGCTGCACCCTGCAGGACGTCATGGACATGGCGGTGGGCGATATCATCCATCTGCCGCAGGGAATGGATGCTCCCCTGTTGGTGGAGATCGAGGGCCAACCCAGCTGGCTGGCAGAAGCGGGTCGCATCGGCCAGAATCGGGCCGTCAAGCTGATCCAGCAACTGGACAAGGAGTGAAGCATGACCGACGAGATCAAAATGAACGCGACCGGCGGAACCCTGGCCACGGCGGACAATCCCGTGGGCGATGAGGAATCGGCGTCCCTCCTGTCCGATCTCGGAGAACAGGTGCCGGATACGGCCAACCTGGACCTGCTGCTGGATGTGGGGCTGCAGATCACGGTGGAGCTGGGGCGCACCCGCCTGAAGTTCCGCGACGTGCTGAACCTGAGCAACGGCAGCGTGGTGGAGCTTTCCCGACAGGTTTCCGAGCCGGTGGACATCCTGGTCAACGGCGCCCTGCTGGCCAGCGGCGAAGTGGTGGTGGTGGATGATCACTTCGCCGTGCGCATCACCAAGCTGCTGAACCGTGTGGAACGCCTCAAGAGGGTGCTGTGATGCCGGGTTTCTTCCTGGCGCAAGCGGCCATCCCCCTGCCGGCCGAGACCTTCGGCGCCCAAGGCTCCTGGTGGCAGACCGTGGGGGGGCTGGCCATCGTCTTCGGGCTGCTGCTGCTGTTCCTCAAGCTGCTCAAGAAGCTCCATGGCGGGACGGCCTCCGGAAACACCGGCCTGCTGGCCGTGTGGCATCTGGGACCGAAGCGGGAAATCCAGATTCTGCGTCTGGGAGACAGGGTCCACTATATCTACCGCCATGACGGATCCATGGTCATCCTCAAGGAAGAAAGCCTGGCCCAATTCGAGCGGGCCCACGGCAACGGAGAACCCGCCCGGCCCACGGGCCAGGGGCTGCGGGATCTGCTGGGCGGCAAGCTGCCCTTCCAGAAGGTCGGTCCCGTCTCCTGAGGAACTGCCCAATTTCTGGCCATCTGTTCCGACAAAGGTCCGGCCACCAAGCAGCCGGACCTTTTCCATATCCGGAAATACCGGTCGCCGGCTCCATAACATCATTTTTTTCAACAAGATAAAAGAGGTCGACGGCAGGTTGGGGTGGCACGCCCATTGCCCAGGGGAAGAGAGACTATTCCCTTCAGCCCGCAAGAGAGTCCCATGCCGACCGTGCCCGCCACAGCCCCGCGCCTGATCCTGATCCTGACCGTTCTGGTGGGGCTGTCCGTCCTGGGGGCTGGTCCCGTGGCCGCCCAGACCATCGCCCGGACCGCCGCCGGCGACTCCACCAGCGCTCCGGCCATCAGCCTCAGCCTGCAAGGGGTGCAATCGCCCGGCGGCATGGACGCCGCTCTGAAGGTCGTGCTGCTGATGACGGTGCTCTCGCTGGCGCCGGCCTTCCTGATCCTGCTGACCAGCTTCACCCGTATCGTCATCGTGCTGGGCTTCCTGCGTCAGGCCATCGGCGCCAATTCCGCCCCCAACAACCAGATCATCATCGGGCTGTCCCTCTTCCTGACCATCGTGGTCATGTCCCCGGTGCTCAGCGAGATAAATACCGACGCCCTGCAGCCCTTCATGAATGACGAGATCAGCCAGGAGGTGGCCTTCAGCCGGGCTCAGGGGCCTCTGAAAGACTTCATGCTCAGCCAGGTCCGGGAAAAGGACATCGCCCTGTTCCTGGAACTGACCAACACCGAAACACCCGACACGCCCCAGGAGCTGCCCATGCTGGTGGTCATCCCCGGTTTCGTGCTCAGCGAGCTCAAAACAGCCTTCCAGATGGGTTTCCTGCTTTTCATCCCCTTCCTGATCATCGACATGGTGGTCGCCTCGGTGCTGATGTCCATGGGCATGATGATGCTGCCGCCGGTGCTGATCAGTCTGCCCTTCAAGTTGTTGCTTTTCGTCCTGGTCGACGGGTGGTTCCTGGTGGTCCGCTCCCTGGTCCAGGCCTTCCAGTAAAGGTGGATTCATGACTCCCGAAGCCGTCATCGAAATCGGTCAGTACGCCATGCGCACGGTGATCTTCGTGGCCGGCCCCATGCTGCTCGGCGGCATGCTGGTCGGTCTGACCATCTCCATTTTCCAGGCCGCCACCCAGATCAACGAGATGACGATGACCTTCGTGCCCAAGATCCTGACCGTCTTCGCCATCCTGATCCTGACCCTGCCCTGGGCCATCAGCCAGCTGACGGGCTTCGCCACCGAGATGTTCAACCGCATCGCGGCCATGTGATGCTCTTCCAGCTGGACATGGGCTTGCTGGCCGTGGGAGGGGCCTTGGCGGTGCGCTTCGGGGTGCTGGCGGCCACGCTGCCCCTGTTGGATCTGCGCAGCGTGCCGGCCCTGTGGCGGGTGGCCCTGGCCATCTGTTTCGCGTCCATCCTGACACCGGCGGTGGTGGCGGCCATCCCGGCCGGCACGCTGGACCTGAGCTGGCCGGGGCTGGTCCTGGAAGCCGTTCGCAGCCTGGTCATCGGGACCCTGCTGGGTTTCACGGTGAATCTGATTTTCACGGCCGTGAAATACGCCGGATCCGTGGCCGGCATGCAGATCGGCTTCGCCATCGTGAACGCCTTCGATCCCATGACCCAGAGCCAGGTCTCCATCATCTCCCAGCTGTACTACATCCTGGCGGTGCTGCTGTTCTTCGTCACCGGGGCCCACCAGACCCTGGTCCAGATCATGTTCCAGTGCTGTGTCATGGTTCCGCCCTTCGCGCCTCTGGATCCCGCCGCCGGTTCCTGGTTCCTGCTGAAGGAATTCGGAACCGTCTTCGAACTGGGGTTGCGCATCGCCTCGCCGGTGGTGGTGGTGTTGCTGCTGGTCAGCGCCTCCATGGGGGTCATCGTCAAGACCGTACCCCAGATCAACGTCCTGGCCGTGGGCTTCCCCGTCAAGATCGCCGTGGGGCTGATCACCTTCGGCGTGTCTCTGGTCTTCTTCCGACAGGTGGCCGTCAACCTGATGAACGGGCTGCCCGACCAGCTGAGCCGGGTTCTGGTGGCCCTGAGTTGAGCCCACCGGGGCCTACCTGAGGAGGTGAGGGAAAATGGCCGACGACTCCGCGGGCGAGAAAACAGAAAAAGCGACAGGTAAACGGCGGGAAGACGCGCGCAAACAGGGCCAGGTGGCCAAATCCGAGGAAGTCAACGGGGCCATTCTGCTGATCGTGGGCATGACCATCCTGGTCATGTCCTCCGGCCATTTCGCCCGGGTGCTGGGGCGGCACGCCGCCTACATCTTCAGCCAGGGCCACATCCTGAACACCACCAACGAATACGCCCTGCAGGGCATCCTGCGCTTCAACATCGGCACCCTGTTGACGGCGCTGGCTCCCCTGCTGGCCGGGGTCTTCGTCTCCGGGATCGGGGCCAACATCCTGCAGGTAGGGTTCAAGTTCACGCCCGAATCCCTGCAGTTCAAACTGGAGAAGCTGAACCCCCTCAGCGGATTCAAAAAATACTTCAAGAAAGACATGTATGTTAATCTCATAAAGAACATTATAAAAGTCACAATTATCTGTCTTCTGGCCTGGGGCGTGCTCCGACACTTGGTGGCGGATCTCAACAGCCTCTGCCTGCTGCCCCTGCAGGCCATCATCAGCATCGGCAAGATGAGCTTCATCAAGCTGATGGCCGTCCTGCTGGCCTTCACCTCTCTGCTGGCGATCATCGACTGGTTCTGGACCAAGCATCGGCACGAAGAAGAAATCAAGATGAGCAAGCAGGAGATCAAGCAGGAGAACAAGGACGTGGAGGGTGATCCGCAGATCAAGGCCAGGATCAAGAGCCAGCAGTTCGAGATGGCCCGCAAGCGCATGCTGGCCGATGTGCCCACCGCCGATGTCGTCATCACCAACCCGACTCACTTTGCCGTGGCCCTGAAGTATGTGGCGGGTCAGCCGGCACCCATGGTGGTGGCCAAGGGGCAGGACAATCTGGCCCAGACCATCAAGAAGATCGCCCGCAAGAGCCGGGTTCCCATCATCGAGAACAAACCGCTGGCACGCTCCTTGTATCGGCAGGTCGAGGTGGGGCAGTGGATTCCCGAATCCCTGTTCCAGGCCGTGGCCGAGGTCCTGGCCTACATCTATCGCCTGAAAAAGAGCTGATAAAACGCCGGAGAGGGCATTTTGGCACAAGAAAACGTCATCGACAGGGATCTGGTTCTGGCCAACAGCAACGTGCTGAGCGCGGTGGCTGTGATGGTCATCCTGGGCCTGCTGGTGATTCCGGTGCCGCCGGCCCTGCTGGATCTGATGCTCACCTTCAGCATCAGTTTCTCCATAACTGTCCTTCTGGTATCGCTTTACCTGAAAGAGCCCCTGCACTTCAACAGCTTTCCCAGCCTGCTTCTGATTTTGACGTTGACCCGGCTGTCCTTGAACGTGGCCAGCACGCGCCTGATCCTCAGCACGGGCACCGCCGGTCAGGTAATTGACAGCTTTGGGGATTTTGTTGTCGGCGGGAACTACCTGATCGGCGTCATCGTCTTCATCATCCTGGTGATCATCAACTTCATGGTCATCACCAAGGGCAGCGGGCGCATCGCCGAGGTGGCGGCCCGCTTCACCCTGGACGCCATGCCCGGCAAGCAGATGGCCATCGACGCGGACCTGAACGCCGGGCTCATCAACGAAGCCCAGGCCAAGGCCCGCCGTGCCGAAATCGCCCAGGAAGCGGAATTCTTCGGCGCCATGGACGGTGCCAGCAAATTCGTCAAGGGCGACGCCATCGCCGGCATCCTGATCACCGTGGTCAACATCGCGGCCGGCTTCATCATCGGCATGGTGCAGATGGGCATGCCCGCAGGCGAAGCCCTCAGCCGCTTCACCGTGCTGACCGTGGGCGATGGCCTGGTCAGCCAGATCCCGTCCCTGCTGGTCAGCACCGCCGCGGGCCTGGTGGTGACCCGCAGCAGCAGCAGCCTGAACCTGGGCCAGACCCTGACCCTGCAGATCTTCCGGCAGCGCAAGGCCCTGTACCTGGCATCGGGCGCCATGACCATCTTCGCCATGATCCCCGGGTTGCCCACCATCCCCTTCCTGGTCTTCGCCGCGGCGACCGCCGGCGCCGGCTTCATCATGGGCAACCGCGTCGAGCAGTACGATGACAACGAGGCCCGCGCCGCCGAAGCGGAGGCCCAAGCCACCCAGGAGGAGGAAGAGCCCCAGGGCCTGCGCGGCGAGGAGCTGTTCATCCTGGACCGGATGGAACTGGAGATCGGCTACGGTCTGATCCCCTTGGTGGACGGCAAGCGCGGCGGCGACCTCTTGACGCGGATCAGCAACATCCGGCGCCAGGTGGGCAGCGAGCTGGGCATCTTCATCCACCCCATCCGGGTGCGGGACAACCTGCAGCTTGGCGCCCACAACTACGTGATCAAACTCAAGGGCGTGGAGATCGCCCGCAGCGAGCTTTTCCCCAACCGTCTGCTGGCCATGAGCACCCGTCCGGACACGGGCCACATCGAGGGCACGGCGACCACCGAACCGGCCTTCAACCTGCCGGCCCTGTGGATCGATCCGGAGAAGAAGGCCGAGGCCGAGGTGGAAGGTTTCACCGTCGTGGAACCCGCGGCCGTCCTGGCCACCCACCTGAGCGAACTGATCCGCAGCCACAGTGACGAGTTGCTCAGCCGCCAGGACGTCAAAGACATGTGCGAGTCCATCCGCGAGTACGCGCCCGCCCTGGTGGAGGATCTGATTCCCGACAAGGTGCCCGTCAACACTCTGCACAACGTATTGATGAACCTGCTGCACGAACGCATTCCGGTGAAGGACATCATCACCATCCTGGAAACCCTGGCCAACCACACGGGCAGCGGCCTGGGGAACGACTACCTGACGGGCAAGGTGCGCGAGGCCCTGGGGCGCAGCATCACCGCCCTCTTCGCCGACGGCGAGAACCGCCTGCATGCCATCAGCCTGCACCCGGAGGTGGAGCAGACCCTGCTGCAGGCCGGGCGGGAAAGCGATCGCGCCGGCGGCGTGGTCCTGGACCCGGCCTTCACCCGCGCCTTCCTGGGCAACATGGAGGGGGTTCTGCGGACCGCCTATTCCAGCGGGCCGCCGCCCGTGCTGCTGGTGCCCACGCCCATCCGTCTTTTCGTCAAGCAACTCATCGAGCCGACCTACCCCAACTTGGCCGTCATGGGCTACACCGAGGTTTCTCCCACGGTGAGCGTCCAGTCGGCTGGAACGGTGGTGACCCATGGATTCGCGCAACAGAAACAGGCCGCCGGCTGATCAAAACCCGGTGGTCACCGCCCCAACCCTCAAAGGGGCCTACAAGCTGGTCAAGCAGACCTACGGGGAGGATGCCGTGATCCTGGGCAGCCGCACCGTCACCCGGCGGCAGCCTCACGGGTTGGGCCACGAGAAGTTCGTGGAGGTCACCGTCCAGGCACCGGGCGCCATGAGCCCGCGGGCCATTAACTCCACGGTTCCTGGGCGGGATTCCTCCCTGACGGCCGACCAGCTCCTGACCGAAGTGGCGCGTATCGAAAACCTGGTGGCGGAGATCGCCGAAGAGTTCACCCGGCGGGACGGCATCGGCGGCATGCTGGCGAACAACCCCCTGGCCCAGAGCTTCCTGGACGCGGGCACCAGCGAGCACACCGTCCAGAAACTTCTGACGCGCTTCCTGAGCGAAACCGGCCAGCGTCCGGACAACCGGGCCGGTGCCCTGGTCTGGCTGGCGGAGAACCTGAAGGCCAGCAACTGCGAATGGGACGGCTTTTACGGCTGCCACGCCTTCCTGGGACCCCGTTCCGCGGACTCCTTCGAGCTGATCCTCAACGCCGCCGCCCGGCTCCGGAAAATGGGCCGCCGCACCCTGGTGCTGAGCGTCATGCCGCCCCACCACGGCAGGGTCAAGCAGTTACAGGTGGAGGCTGCCCGGCTGGGTTTCGACGCGGCCATCATCCAGAAGCCTCAGCAACTGACCCGCAGCGAGAAGCACCTGAGCAAATATGAAGTGGTGCTGGTGGACATGCCCCCCGTGGGGCATCCGCAGATGGACCCGGGACGGATCCTGCACAGCTGGCTGAGCGGGAACACCACCTTCCATCGTCACATGGTTGTGCCGTCCTTTTACGACCCGGCCGACATGGATGTCCTGTCCGAAGCGGCGCGGAACTGGAATTGCGATTGGCTGGCCCTGACGGGGTTGGAGGCCACCCGCCGCCCCGGCAAGGTTCTGGAATACGTGGACCGCATCCCGCTGCCCCTGAGCCTGGTGGGTTGGGACGGGAATCTGGAGATCGCCGCGAGCGGCGCCCTGCTGGACTTCATCCTGGGACAGCCCCTGGGAAACAGCTACCGGGAACAGCAGGCGCGCGAAGAAGGCTAGAAGATGCAGAGGATCGTCAACACCATCGCCTTGCTGGCAGCCGTCATCACCCTGGGGGCCGGGATCTGGCAGGATTGGGGGCTGCTCAGCACCCTTAAGCGGGTCGTGCTCAGCTACCTGGGCTTTTTCTTCCTGGGGGCTGTGCTGGCCATGCTGATGATGATCATCCCGTATTTCGAGCAGACCGAAGCTCCGGCCAATGAAGCCGACAAGTCCGCAGAGACCGTCAAGACGGAAACATGAGAAGCCGCCTTCTAACCGGATGGTTCATGAAGGCGATGGCACGGATACTGCTATACCAGGTTGTCAACCAACCTTCAGAAAGGCCGTACAATGGCGGAAAGCACACTCATTGCCCATCAAGAGGTCTGGGAGAACCTGCAGGGCAGCAGGCGTGAGGAATCCCGGCAGGAACTGGTCGATATCTATGCCCGGATCGTCAAATACGTGGCCGGTCGCATGGCCATAGGCCTTCCCCATTACGTGGAATTCAACGATCTGATCAGTGCCGGTCTGCTGGGATTGATCCAGGCCATCGACAATTTCGATCCCGACCGGGGCATCAAGTTCGAAACCTACGCCATCCCGCGTATCCGGGGCTCCATCCTGGACGAGCTGCGCAGCCAGGACTGGTTCCCCCGTAGCCTGCGCCGCAAGGCCAAGCAACTGGAGGAGGCCTACAGCCACCTGGAAGGCCAGTTGGGGCGCCACGCCACCGACGCGGAGGTGGCCGACCACCTGGGGATCGACGTGCAGGATCTGGACGGTCTGGTGGGAGAGGTGAGCATCGCCACGATCATGTCCCTGGACGCGGACAACCGCAGCGATGACAGCGAACAGGGCAGTAGCCTGGGAGAACTTCTGGCCGACCCCCGCACCGAAGATGTGGAGCAGGTGCTGGCCCAACAGGAGATGAAGGAACTCATCGGCCAGCGCATGAACGAACTGCCGGATAAGGAGCAGCTGGTTCTGGTCCTGTACTACTACGAGGAGCTGACCCTCAAGGAAATCGGCGAGATCCTGGACGTGACCGAAAGCCGCGTCTGCCAGATCCACACCAAGGCCATCTTGCGTCTCAAGGGCAAGATCCAGCGCCATGAGGGCAAAAGCAGCATCGGCCAGATCACCAAGCGCATCCAGAACAAGCAGAAGAAATCTCCAGCCCATCCCCGGACGGTCTGCGCCGTGGAAGAAGAGAAGCTGGAACCGGTCAACATCATGGCCGCGTTCTCCATCTTCCAGATCTGCAGCTATCTGGGCTACCTGGCCGCCACCGGCCAGTGGCCCGGCGCCTGAGCCGGATGATGATCGGAAGAGCCGCCCGCGCGGCCTAGGGAAAGGAAAAGAACGTGGCAGGCGACGGTGTTTCCATGCCCACCCAGCTGGCCCAGATGGGGACTGTGGCCAAGACCCAGGCCCGCGCCCAGCAGGCGACGCAGCCCGCCACCGGGTTTCAGGAGCAACAGTCCAAGGACGAGTCCCTGAAGACCCAGCGGGTCAAGGAAACGGAGAAGACCGCGGACAGCAAAATCGATCCCGACGAGGACCGACGCCGGGAACGCCGGCGGCGGCGGCGCCGGAAGCTGCAGCAGCGCCGACCGGCTGGACGTTTCACCACCGATTCCGAAAATGACCCCAAAACCGCTGAAGAAGACGAGGATCTGGGCAGCCTGATCGATATGCGAGCATGATCCGACCGACCGAAGGAGACCCCACGTGAACGCGGACATCATCTTCCACCGTATCCCGGACCTGGGCCCCGTCTTCTACGCCGCAGCCGCGGCCGTGGCCTTGGGCACCACCCTGCTGGTGGTGGCCATCGGCTCCCAGTTGCGCCGTTGGCGTCTGCACGCGCCCGCCCTGCCAAGACCCGCCGGCCTGAAGCTGCGCAAAAGGGCCACCCCGCCAACGGCCCCGGCGGAAACCGTACGGACCACCGAAACGGGCTACACCGCCGGCAGCTTCACCGGTCCGACGGAAACGGCGGCTCGGAGGACCAACGGACCGGAGATCCAGGCCCTGGCAGATCGCCTCGGTCGGGTGGCCGACTCCCTGGAGGATATGCGTCGTCAACTAAATCTGGAAATGCCGGATACGGAGTTTTCCACACTAAAGGCCGAGGATTTCGGAGTCGAATATCTCTACAAGACGACAAGCGGCTGACCAGAGGCCGTACAGGACAATAGTCGGTGGCCCGGACTCCGGTCCGAACACGGCCCGCCGCCTCAGGAGAGACGATGAGCACAACGGTGGCGGGTCCGCCTCTTCGGCCTGAGAATGCCGACGCGGGTCAGACCCAAACACAGCTACAAAAGATCATTATGTCCACCCGGGACCTCCCGGCGATGCCCGAAGTCGCCAGCAAGGTCCTGGAGCTGTCGTCCGATCCCAACACGTCCGCCCAGATGCTGCAGCAGGTCATCGCCGATGACCAGGCCATGACCGCGCGTATCCTGAAAATCGCCAACAGCGCCATGTACAGTTGCAGCCGGAAGATCAAGACCCTGACCGAAGCCATCGTCATGCTGGGCTTCAACTCCATCCGTAGCCTGGTGGTGACCAGCGCCGCCCGCAATCTCTACAGCACGCGCAACAGCCGCAGCGGCCTGAAGGAACGCCTCCTGTGGGAACACAGCGTCGGTGCCGGTTTCGCCTGCCGCCTCCTGGCCCAGAAGCGGGTCCCGGCCCTGGTGGAGGAGGCCTTTCTGGCCGGTCTGATGCACGACATCGGCAAGCTGGTGCTGAATCTGCACGTTCCCGAGCGTTTCGATGAAATCGTCCAGACCGTTTACAACCAGGGCCTGCCTTTCCACGAAACCGAACAACGCACCCTGGGCTTTTCCCACGCCGAAGTGGGGGCGTTGCTGATCAACAAGTGGAAACTTTCCCCCGCTCTGGAGGACGTTATCCGCAACCATCACAATCCCGAGGCCCTGAGCCCGGACAATCAACTGCTGCTCTACCTCGATCTAGCCAACAAGATCTGCCGCCAGATGGGGATCGGCTTCATCGATGAGCCCGATACCGATCTGGTGAATTGCCCGGCCAACCAGCTGCTGGGCTTCACCCAGGATGTCTTCGACGAAACCACGACTCTGCTGCAGGAAACCCTGGCCGATGAGATGGAAATCTTCATTTAGGAGCGCAACATGCCCACGCACGCCACGACCAGCGATCCCACACAGAATCCCGACCTGCAGAAGATGCTGTCCACCATCGAGGATCTGCCCTCGATCCCCGAAACCCTGATGGCCATTCTCAAAGTCCTGGACGATCCACACAGCGGAGCCACTGATCTGGCGGAAGTGGTGCGGCTGGATGCGCCCCTGATGAGCAAGATTCTCAAGCTGGCCAATTCCCCCTACTATTCCCGCCGGGGCGACCTGACCGACATCAACCGCTGCATCGCCGTCCTGGGCTACCGCACGGTCCGGCAGGTGGCCATCTGCATCACCGTGGCCACCACGGTGGTTTCCGCCGTTTCCCGCAGCCAGGGGCACATGGATTACAGGGAGTTGTGGCGCCATTCCGTGGTGACCGGCGCGGTGGCCAAGCACCTGGCCGCCATGGTGGATTATCGCGATCCCGAGGAAGTCTTCTCCGCGGGACTGCTGCATGACATGGGCAAGTTCATTCTCGAAATCCACGCGCCCCGGAAGTACGCTCAGGTCATCGCCCACCGCCAAGATACGGGGCGCAGTCTTTGCTTGGAGGAAGAAGAGGCCTTCGGTTTCAACCACGCGCAGATCGGCGCCGCCTTCGGCCAGAGCTGGCGCTTTCCGGAAATCCTGATCGGGGCCTTCGGGCAGCACCATGAACCGGTTCTGGGCACCCCCACCAATCCCCGGGAGCAGGTGGTGGCCCTGGTGGCCCTGGCGGACTATCTGGCCAACACTCTGAGCCCCCCGCGCAGCGACCTGGGTTTCGATCCCCGGTTGATCGATGTGCAGAGCCTGCACCGCAACGCCGGTCTGGACGTGCGTACGGTGGAAGACAACTTGGCCCAGATCCGTGAGGCCGTGCAACTGGCCAGCGCCTATCTCGACCTGCGGTGAGCCCATCCCGGGCTGGGACCATGTGCGGTGCCAGAGTGCCCCATCCCCATCATCTTGAGTTGTGCCTCTGAAATTGTTGGTCGCGCTCTTCTTGCCCGGCTCCGGGCATGGAGATCTACGGCAAAGACTTCCAGCCGCCGCGCTGTCCAGATTGGGCTGAAATCGGCCCCACGAGGCAGGACGGCTTTCCACGGAAGTTGATCGATCAACAATTTCAGGGGCACAACTTTCATAAGAAGGGATTTCCGTTTATCATGTCACTTTGACAGAATTGTTTCTTCGTTACCTAAGGGGATTCACGTGCCATCCGTTGTCATTCTCAGCCGCAACATGAGGCTGGTGGGTTCCGCCTCCCGTTGGGAATTGCCCCAAGTGGAACTGTTCATGTTCGAGGCCCCCAGCGAGGCCCTGGCCCGCATCGCCCAGGGCCACACCTCGGTCTTTCTCTTCGACACCCGAGACTATCCCCGGCACCGCCACGTGGAGCGCAAGTTCTTCTCCATGAATACCGATGCGGATCTGGTCCTGCTGGGCCAATCCCCGGAAGATGCTCTCGCCGCGGAAGCCGGCAGGACGGTGGCCGTGCGCGCCCTGCCCGAGGACACCCCCCACGACGAGATCCAGGTGGTCGTCCAACGCCTTCTGCAATTGCGGGACGTGCGACAGAACAGCGGGATCTACGGCCGCAGCCGCTCCATCGCCGAGATGCTGGGCATGATCGCCCACGCCGCCCCGCTGGATATCAACGTGCTGGTGCTGGGCGAAAGCGGCACCGGCAAGGAACTGGTGGCCCGGGCCATCCATGACAACAGCCCCCGCCGCGCGGCGCCTTTCATCAGCCTGAACTGCGGCGCCATGAGCGAGGGCGTGCTGGAAAGCGAACTCTTCGGCCACGTCAAGGGAGCCTTCACCGGGGCGGTGGCCGACCACGAGGGGGTTTTCAAGCGGGCCGACGGCGGCACCCTGTTCCTGGATGAAGTGGGGGAGATGCCCCTGTCCATGCAGACCCGTTTCCTGCGCGCTCTGGAGACGGGCGAATTCACCCCGGTGGGGGGCCGCGGCCTCATCAAAAGCCATATCCGCCTGGTGGCCGCCACCCACCAGGATCTGGCCGGGCAGGTGAAGGTCGGCAAGTTCCGGCAGGATCTGTACTATCGGCTGCGCGTGGTGGTCATCCACACACCCAGCCTACGGGATCATCCGGAAGATATCCCCATTCTGGCCGAACGATTCCTGGCCGAGGAGAACAAACGGCACGGCCTGCATGTGCGCGGCTTCAGCCGATCGGCCCTGCAGACCCTGCGCCGGCACTCCTGGCCCGGCAATGTGCGGGAACTGCGCAACACCATCAGCAGCACCGTAGCCATGAAACAACGCGGTCTGGTGGAGGTGGAGGACCTGCCGGCAACCCTGAACGCAGACACCGACACCGTGGCGGACACCTATCTGCCTGTGCCTTTCGGCCTGAATGCCGGCGCCTCTTCCATCGACCCCGGCCTTCTGGCCCATACCTTGCTCGAAATCAAACAGGAATTGCGCGAGGTCAAAGCCCTGCTCCAGGAACGGGATCTGCAGGCTGACGGGGCCATTCCCTGGCCTCCTGGCCAAGGGGGGCGGATCTACGAGACCTTCTCCGCGGACAGCGGCTTCAGTCCTCTGGACAATGAGAAGAGCGGGGACCTGCAAACGGCGGAAAAGGCCCTCATCGAAGAAGCCCTCAACGCCTCGGGCGGGAACCGCCGCAAGGCGGCCGAGCGCTTGGGGATCAGCGAGCGAACCCTGTACCGGAAAATCAAAGCCTATGGCTTCTCCTGAGAAAATGTCCTATAATTCCCCCATGCGGATGGAACGCCCATCACGAAACCCACCCCTGGCTAGTGAGGATGAAATGTACTGGAAACGGGTAAACCCGGTCCTGGGGCTATGCGTCGTTGTCTTCGCCATGATTTGCCTGACATCTCAGGCCCAGGCCGCCAAGCACGCCGGCGCCTTCATGGAAAATGGGGGTGGAGCCCGCGCCCTGGGCATGGGCGGAGCCTTCACCGCCATCGCCGACGACCCCAGCACCACCTTTTGGAACCCCGCCGGCCTGACCGGTTCCACCGGCGGGGAGCTGATGATCATGCATTCCGAGCTCTTCGGAGACCTCATCGACCGGGACTTCGTGGCCTACACCCGGCCCGTGGACTGGAACCTGCTGGGCGGAGAGCGCAGCGGCATCGGGATCAGCCTGATCCGCCTGGGGATGGACGACATCCCCTTCACCGACCACCTGACCGACAGCCTGGATGTGGATCCCGCCGACGGCGTCATCAGCGATGAGGAATTGCTGCGTCTGTTCGATCTCCAGGATCAGATCCGCTTCAAGAGCGATCAGGAATTCGCCCTCATGTTCAGCTACGGCGAGCAGTTGGGGCAATGGCACATGGGCGCCACGGTCAAGGCCGTCCGCCAGAGCATCGGTTCGTACAGCAGCCTGGGCATCGGCGCCGACCTGGGATTCAAACGGCCTAGGGTCTGGCGCAACCTGGATTTCGGTATCAAGCTCCAGGACATCACCACCACCTACCTGAGCTGGAGCACCGGCCACACCGAAATCATCGCCCCCGCGGTGGTGCCGGGTCTGGCCTGGCGGCAGGACATGCCCCAATGGAACATGGGCCTGATCCTGGCCGGCAGCCTGGAAACCCGCTTCCAGAACCGGGGGAAAGCGGACGGCCTGGACAGCAGCAGTTTGAGCGCCAACCTGCACTTGGGCATGGAGCTGGCTTTCAGCCACAAGGTCTTCCTGCGCATGGGCTATGTGAGCGGGTCGGATGAGAACTCGGATCTGCAGACCGCCGTCCAGTCCGATGCCTGGAACAACATCACCGCCGGGGCCGGTTTGCGTCTGATGCCCCTGACGGTGGATTATGCTTATGCCAGCGACAGTCTGGGCATCGATGAGGTGACCCATCGCATCAGTGTGAGCTACGCGTTCTGATTCTCTTGCCACGTGTTTTCAACAGAAACGCCCGCCGGTCAGCCTGGCGGGCGTTTCTGTTTCCGGGAAGTTTTTGTTCAGGGACGGTAGGCGTGCAACTTCTGCCCGGGGTAGATCAGGTTACTCTTCTTGGATAGCCCATTGACCTTCCGCAGATGCCGCACGCTGACCCCCAGCTTGCGGCCGATGCCGCCCAGCGTGTCACCTTTCTTCACCTTATAGGTCACCCGCTTGTAACCGGCGGGGGGGATGTAGTGGCCGCTCTCGCTGGCCCGCTTGCGAGCCGCGGCGGCCAGTTGGGCGGGCATGGGGATCAGCAGCTGGTCCCCGGGCCGGATCAGGTGCACGTCCTTCATCTTGTTCAGTTGGGCGATGTCGCCGACGCTGGAGCCGTAAAGGCGGGCGATCTGGCCCAGAGTTTCGCCCCGCCGCACCTTGTGCCGACGCCAGGTCAGACGCTTGTCCAACGGCACCTTGCTCAGTTGGGCGGTGGCCCGTTCGCCGGTACCGGCCGGCACGCGCACGGGGTATCCCTGGATGCCGGGAGGGCTGGCCCCGCGCAGCAGGGCCGGATTCAATTCCTTGACCACCTGCGACTCAACACCGGCACAGCGAGCCATCAATTCCAGATCCGTGGCGTCGCGCACCCGGACCACGTCGTACCGCAGGGGCTCGACCTCGGGCACCTTGAAACCGTATTTTTCCGGGTCGCGTCCGATACGGGCCGCCGCGATGAACTTGGGCACGTAGGCGGTGGTCTGCGAAGGTAGCCGCATATCCCAGAAATTATCGTGCCCATGGATCCGGATGCGGTGGGCCACCCGGCCCTCTCCGCTATTGTAGGCCGCCAGGGCCAGGGCCCAGTCCCCGAACATATCGTGCAGATAGGCCAAGTGCCGCGCCGCGGCCCGCGTGCTCATTTCCAGATCCCGGCGTTCATCCAGCCACCAGCTTTGCCGTAGATGGTAGCGCTTGCCCGTCTCGGGCATGAACTGCCAGGGCCCGACGGCCCCGACGCTGGAAACGGCGTGGCTGCCGATGCCGCTCTCGATGACGCTCACGAAGATCAGTTCCTCGGGCAGGCCGTACTCGCGCAAGATCCCCACCAGCAGATCCTCGCACCTGGCTTTCCTGTTCAGCCAGCGCTGGAATTGCCGGCGACCGTTGCCCGTGTAATAGTTCACCCAGCTCTCCACCGCCCTGTTTTCCACCTTCAGCAGGTCCGCCGTGAACGCGGGCAGGGTCACACCCGTGGCGGGCACCAGGGAATCCGGGAAGGCCCCGTTGGCCAACCGGCCATAACCGGTGGCCAGCAGGGAGTCGGCCACCTGGCCGTTCTCCGCAAAGGCCACCATCTCCGCCTGCAGGCCCTGCATGAACCACACCCGACGCTGCAGACTACGGTGATGAGCTTCATAAAGGCTGTCCACCACCGAGGGCAGGGGGCGGGAAAGTTCTTCGTTCAGGACGTAGAGATGATCCAGGGCCAGAGCCGGTTCCCGCTGGGAAAGCAGCTGCAGGCACTCTTGGGACAGGGTCTCCAGATCCTCCAGCGGCGTGTAGCCGGTGGGCCCCACGGGCAGGGCTGGTTGCGTGTCCGGAGGATCCAGGGTCTCGAAAACCGCGGCCAGAGTGTCGGATTCCGCCGTGTTCAGGCTGTCCGCCATGGCCAATTCCACGGGCACGGATTCACCGGAAACGCGTTTTTCGCCTCTCCAGTGGAAACCCGGACCGGCACAGCCCGTAAGCAGGAAAACCATCCAGAGGAAAAAAGGCATGCCCAGACAAAGCCACCAGATGCCCCGCTGGGAGATAACTGATATATTCCATAAGTAATTGCGCACAGGCGTCATCCTTGACCTTGGACAATGGGTGGATTTCATTTTCGGAACCGCCGACAGGCGATGGTTTTTCTGTCGCGAGAAGAGCGTTTCCACCTGGGCCAACCGCAGCAAACCCCGGCAGCCCACAGAGGTTCCCGGCGATCGAAGTTAGCAAATTCAACGCCAAAACAGCAAGGTCTGGTCTTGCATATTTCCTTACATTATGTCATAATTATTTCTTTCAAATACGGCTTTTTCAGGACGTGGAGGGTCCATGGCGCATCGATCGACACAAATTCGGCAACTCTTGACCAAGGACTTGCCACTGGATAAGGCTGCTCCCCAACTGCGGTATGCCATCAAACGAGCCCTTGCCGGCCATGAAGCCGATAGGCTGCAAAGCCTGGCTCGTTCCCTGGTGGCGGATCTGAAGCGACAAAATCTGCTGTTTCGGGTGGCCATCGAGGGCCAGAGTGACGGCCGGCATGACTATTTCCTGGTCCGCGATACGGACCGCCTGCTGGATTTGGCCATCCTGCGGCCGACGGCCGAACCCATCGATCTGCCATCCGCGTCGGACCTGATACCGCCCATGCCCCGGCCCGCGATTCCGGACTCCCCGCCCAGCAACAGCTTGGTGGATTTCGTGGGCATGCTGGGCGCCATGGAGCACGCCCAGGATCTGGAAATCGGTTTTCCCCAGTCTGGAGAAACGGGGACCATCCTGGACAGCATTCTGCGCCTGCTGGAACGCTTCACGCCCCAGTTCGACCTCTATGTCCTTCTCTTTGGGGACGAAATCCTGCCCGAAGGCCCCCGACGTGTTTTCAACATCGACCCCGCGGAGCAAGCCTCCGGGTGGCTCGGTCTGCGCAAACCCACCTTCTCGGCCTACATCCCCACACTCGAAGAACTGCCCCGGTTCATTCGTCAGCGCTACCCGGACCCCGACCGGCAAAGAACCTTCGCTTCCGCCGTGGCTGTCCCGTTGTACCAACCCCTGGAGGGTACCAGTCTGGATGAGAAAGGGAGCGCCGCCGGGTTGCTTTTCCTGGTAGCCCATGAACGGTGGGGAAAGAAGCCTCTGTTGCGGCTGGCCAAGCGCCTCAGCAGTTTTGTCACCCGCCGTTGGCAGCACCAACGGGAGGTGAACCAGCGCATCCACACCGACAGCCTGACTCGGGTCTACAACCGGGCCTTTTTCGACAGCCAGTTCACCCTGGAACTGGAACGCGCCCAGCGCGCGGAACGGCCTCTTTCCCTGGTCATCTGCGATATCGACCACTTCAAGGCCATCAATGACCGGTACCAGCATCACAACGGGGACCGGATCCTCAAGATGGTGGCACGCTGCATGCGAGAGGAACTGCGGCGTATCGACCACGTCTGCCGCATCGGCGGGGAGGAATTCGCCCTCATCCTGCCGGAAACCGATCCCGAAGCCGCCTGCGAGGTGATGGGCCGGCTGGTCAACACGCCCTTCCGCGAGGATATCATCCATCAGGGCACGACCGAGTTGGTGACGGTGACCTGCTCCTTCGGAGTGGCCACCTTCCCCGCAGGGGGCGCGGACGCCTTTGAACTGTACCGCAAAGCGGACGCCATGCTCTTTCTTTCCAAGGACCTGGGCCGCAACCAATGCCACTTCTGGAACCCCCAAGGAGACCATTACCAGTTGAAACCGCGCGGCGAGGACTGACCGCTTTCGGCCTTTTCTGGGTGCGGTTCTGGGCCCCCCTGTGGGGGCTCGGTTTCACCTTGAGCTTTCACCTGGGGGCCTGGCTGGCCGGGCATACCGACATCTCCGCGCCCACCTCCGGACTTACCTCAATCATATACCTCACAATTCTTTGGCCTGTTTTATTAAAGTTCCCGCGAAAGGCCTGGCAGACCGGGATCATGGTCCTGAGCCTGGTCCTGCTGGGCACCTTGCAGGGCCTGATCCACTCCCGGACCCAGCTGACCCGCCCCGAACGGGATGCGCCCTCGGCCTGGGGCCCTTCGCGGTTCACGGAGTTCACCGGCACGACTCTGATCCGGATCACATCCTGGGCCGAGCCGCGCCCCGAGGAGCGCTGGCAAGCCGCCGGACGGATCCTGGGGTGGCGGCCGGTTGATGCCGTGGATCCCCGCCTGGAGCCAAGAGCCCCGCGGCGGGGAGAAGGTGTCCTGCTGCGGGGCGCAGGGGCGCCACCCCAACCGGGCGACCACTACCAGGCTCTGGTCCGATTCCGGGTGCCCCGCGGCGAGGACTTGCCCGGCATGTTTTCGGAACGCCGTTATCTGGCCGGGCGCAACCTCCAGTGGGCGGGCGCGGTCCTCCCGAACGCTACCTTGGAAGATACGGTGCTGACGTCCACGACCGTCTGGTGGTTGCCGCTGCGCGCTGCCCTGGAGCAAACCCGGGAGAAGCTGGCGCGCCGTTTGCGAAATCTCCTGCCGGGGCCGGAAGGGGAACTGGCCGGGGCCATCCTGCTGGGCCGGCGCACCGTCGTCTCACGCGGGACGGCCCGGCTCTTCGGGCAGCTGGGGCTGGCTCACCTCTTTGCCGTCAGCGGGTTGCATGTGGGAGTCCTGCTGGGTCTGGTGTGGATTCCAGCCCGCTCCCTGGGCCTTTCTCCGGGTGGGCGCTGGGCGCTGCTGCTGATCCTGCTGCCGCCCTACATCCTGTTGACGGGGTTGCCGGGCAGCGTGGTCCGCGCCGCCGGGCTGGCCCTGCTGGCCACCCTGGGGCCGGCGCTGGGCCGCCGGGTGGACAGCCTGCAGGCGCTGGGGCTGCTCTATTGGGGGAATATCCTCTGGCAACCGGCCCGGGTCATGGACACGGGCGTCCTGCTCAGCTATGGCGCGGTGGGGAGCATTCTGCTTTGGGGGCGAATCCGTGGCCCGGCACTGGCCATGGGCGGACGCATCGGCCGCCATGTCGGCGAACTCCTGCAAATGGGGCTGGCCGCCCAGTGGGGCACCCTGCCGGCGGTGGCGGCGTCATTCGGACAGATCAGCCTCTATTCGCCGCTGGCCAATCTGGTGGCCATCCCCCTGTTCTCCCTGGCGGTCTGGGCCTCTGTCCTGGGGCTGTTGCTGCCTTCCTGGTTGGGGCCCGGCCTGGCCGCTTGGGCCTGGCTCCTGTGGCGGGGAATGTGGGCCGCCGTCGTGGCCTTCCGGAATGTCGCGGGGACCGGAGGGCTGGGGCTGCCCAGTCCGGGACCGGGCGCCGTCCTCAGTTGGGTGGGGCTGTCCCTGCTGACGGCCGCTTTCCTGCAGACCCGGCGGGCCCGACAAAGCCTTCCGGTGGCTGCCCTCGGGGCCGCTTTGGCCCTGGGTCTGGGGATGATCGCTTTGGCCTACGGGCCGCGTCTGGTGGACAGGCCCAGGGGTCCGCGGGTCCTGCAGTTCAGCGTGGGGCAAGGGGACGCGGCCCTCGTCCGGTTTCCCGACGGCTGGAGTGCGTGGATCGACACCGGCGGCTGCTGGCGGGATCGGCAGGGCCTTCGGCAAAGCCCCATGCGACGGGATCTCTTGCCTTGGTTGGCCCGTTGGGGGCACCGTTCCTGGGATGCCGTTCTCCTTTCCCACGGGCATCAGGACCACACCGGAGGTGTGCCGGCACTGAGAAGCAAAGACCCCGATCTCCATGTTCTCGGCTCCGGGAGAGCCCGGCCGGATTCCGCCCGGGTCGGCATCTGGCCGTTGCCGGTCCATCGCTGGCGGGAGTGGGAGTTGGACATCCTCTATCCCGTTCGGCCGTTGCCGGCCCATCTCAACGAGAACGACCATTCCATGGTGGTGGCCCTGCGCCAGGGCCGGAAGGTGCGTTACCTCTGGACCGGCGATCTGGAAGGCCGGGGAGAGGCCATCTTCCTGGCGGAAAACCAGGTTGCCGCCGCCCAGGTCTGGAAGGCCGGGCACCATGGCAGCCACACCAGCGGCACCACCGCCTTTCTGGAGCGGATCCGGCCCCGTCTGGTGGTCATCAGCTGCGGGGTGGGCAATCGGTACGGCCACCCCAGCCACGGGCCTTACGTGGTGGGAGCGGACACCCTGGCCGTGTGCCGTACGGACCGGGATGGAAGTCTGGAATTCCGCTGGAACAGCGCCGGACAAGGCCGTTGGCGGTCCCGAGGCGGCCCTTGGCACAGGCTCCCTTGACACCCGTGGAAGCCGGACCTAAGATGCCCCCGACCTCAGCTTTCCACGGTCGGAAATCCCCGGCCCAACCAACGCAAGGGAGTGCCATGGGAGCCTTACGCAGCACCCGCGATCTGGGTCTGAACCCGGATTACGAGGGCAAGGTGCGGGATATGTTCGACCTGGGAGACAAATTTCTCCTGGTCGCCACCGACCGTATCAGCGCCTTCGATGTGATCATGAACGATGTCGTCCCCGGCCGTGGAGTGGTCCTCAACGTCATGAGTCTGGCCTGGTTCCAGCATTTCGCGGACCAGGTGCCCAACCACGTCATCACCGCCGACGTGAAGCGATACCCGGCCCCGTTCAATCAGCATGTGGACGCCCTGGCGGGCCGCAGCATGCTGGTGCACAAGGCGGACCGTTTCGATGTGGAATGCGTGGTGCGCGGCTACATTGCCGGCAGCGGCTGGAAAAGCTACCAGCGGGACGGCACCATCTGCGGCCAGCCGCTTCCAACGGGCCTGCAGCGGGCCCAGAAGCTGCCCAAGGCCCTGTTCACCCCCTCGACCAAGGAAGACGAGGGCCACGACGAAAACATCCCCTTCTCCAAGGTGGAGGAGATGATCGGACCGGAGGATGCCGCCCGACTGCGGGACCTCAGCCTTGAACTCTACACCCGCGGCCGCGAATACGCCGAACCCCACGGTGTCATCCTGGCGGACACCAAATTCGAGTTCGGCCGGATCAACGGACGGATCGCGCTGATCGATGAGGTGCTGACCCCCGACAGCAGCCGTTTCTGGCCCGCGGACGAGCACCAGCCCGGTCGTGAGCCCAGCAGTTGGGACAAGCAGATCCTGCGCAACCATCTCGAGACCCTGGACTGGAACCACGAGCCGCCCCCGCCGGCCATCCCCGCCCAGATCCTGGAGCGCACCAGCCAACGTTACCGCCAGGTGCTGGAGATTCTTTTCCCACAGGAGGCGGCCAAATGGCAGGCCTACCTGTAGAGAAGTGGGCGCTCCTGAGCGTCACGAACAAGAGTGGCCTGGAAAGCGTGGCCCGGGCCCTACTGAGCCATGACTATGGCCTGCTGGCCAGTGGCGGCACCGCCCGTTTCCTTGCTGAACGGGGCCTGGCCGTCACCGAGGTCAGCGCCAGAACCGATTTCCCGGAGGTCTTCGGCGGCCGGGTCAAGACCCTGCACCCCATTATCCAAGGCGGCATCCTGGCGCCCGATCGGGACAGTTTCGCGGAGGTCCAGGGGCTGGGCATCGAGCCCATCGACGTGGTCATCGTCAACCTCTACCAGTTCCAGGAGGCCATTGGTGAAGGAGCCGATGAGGCCCAGGCCATCGAGAAGATCGATATCGGTGGGCCCACCCTGCTGCGGGCCGCGGCCAAGAACCACCAGCGCGTGACCGTGGTCAGCGATCCCGCCCACTATCCGGAACTGATCCGGGAGTTGGCCCAAGGAAACGGCGTGCCCGGCGCGGCATTCCGGCGTCGCATGGCCGCCGCGACCTTCCGTCTGGTGACCGACTACGACCAGGCCATCAGCACCTGGTTCGCCGGCGAGAACGCCGGCGCGGCCACGCTGCGGTACGGCGAGAACCCGCACCAGGAGGCCATCCTGGATCTGCCCGGCGGCCTGGCGGGCGTGGGGGTGGTCCAGCATGGGGGCAAGGACCTGTCCTACAACAACATCGTGGACCTGGTGGCCGCCGTGAAGCTGGTGGGAGATTTCCCGACGCCCTGCTGTGGGATACTCAAGCACACCAACCCCTGCGGTTTCGGGTTGGGGGCGGGCCGAAAGGGCCTGGAAAGGGCCCTGCTCTGCGATCCGGTCTCCGCCTTCGGCGGGGTCTTCGCCTTCAACACGGAACTGGATCTGGAGACGGCCGAGATCCTGGCCAAACGGTTCCTGGAAATCATCGTGGCCCCCGGCTACACCGCCGAGGCCCTGGCCCGCCTGACCCGCAAGCAGAACGTGCGGGTCCTGACCGTGGACCAACCGCGCTTCCTGGCCGCCACCCGGGGACGCAGCCGCGGCTGGGGGAAATTGGTGCTGCGTCAGGATGAGGACGAGGGTTTTCCGGAACTGGAGCACTGGAAGCTGGTGGCCGGAGAAAAACCCGATCCGGAAACCCGCCGGGCTCTGGAAATGGTCTGGAAGGTTTGCAAGCACGGCAAGAGCAACGCCATTGTGCTGGGCAATCTGAACGCCACCTTGGGTCTGGGCTTCGGGCAGATGAGCCGGGTGGACAGCACCCGGCTGGCTGTCCTCAAGGCCGAGACACAGAACCTGGACCTGCGGGGCTGCCTGGCCGCCAGCGACGGTTTCTTCCCCTTCCCCGACGGGGTGGAGAAGCTGGCCGAAGCCGGCGCGCGGGCCATCATCGCCCCGGGAGGCAGCATCCGGGACGAAGAGGTGGCCGCCCGAGCCCGGGAATTGGGTGTGACCCTGATCTTGACCGACCGGCGGCATTTCAACCATTGACGGCATGGGAGGCCGGCCCGCCAGGAACTTTTCCCGGTGGGCCGGATTCCACGCCTGAGCCCTTTCATCTTCCCCCTGGAGAACGACCGGATAACCCCATGCGCGCCGCCATTTGCATTCTCTGGCTGATGACCCTGGCCGGGCCCGGCCTCACCCAAGCGGCCGCCCCGGGCCTGGATCATGACCAGGCCCGCCTGCGGGAGCTACGCGCCCGGCAGCGCGCCGCCTCCTGCCGGGATATGATGGACAAGAGCGCTCCCGGAGAATTCGCCTTGCTGGTCATCCCCGTGGATTTCGCGGACGCCCGTCTGGCCGCGGACTGGAACCCCGGCACCCGGCTCCTGCCCCGGCTCCATGATCCCGCGGGGCCCTCCCTGGCCCATTACTATCGGGTGGCCTCCCGGGAGAATCTGGATCTGCAGGTGACCCTGACTCCGCTGGTCCATCTGGCCGAAGAAAGGCGCCAGTACTCCGACGTGGGGTACCACGGCTACACCCGCACCCGTAAGCTGGCCCGGGAAAGCTTGGCCGGGGCCCTGGCGGCCGGGGTGGAATTCCGGCGGCTGGACAGGCAGGGGGCCGATGGTCAAGTGGACGGAGTCCTCATCCTGCACGCCGGCATCGGGCAGGAGAACGACACCCTCGAGGGCCTGATCCAGCCCCTGCAGTTCTTCCTGGAGGAGCCCGTGGAGGATGACGGTGTTCAGGCCACCACCTACGCCGTGGCCGCCCTGCGCAGCGGCCTGGGCATCTGGGCCCACGAAACGGGCCATCTGCTGGGCATGGAGGACCGCTACGACCCCTTGCTGCAGCCGGCGGCCGGTGCCGATGACGTGCGTTCTCGGGGCGGGCTGGGGCGTTTCAGCCTGATGAGCAGCGGTGCCTGGGGCACCGGTGCGGGCGACAACCCCGCCTTGCCCGACGCCTACAACTGCGTGCAGCTGGGCTGGGCCACGTACCAGACCCTACCCGACAGCGATCCCCAGCAAGTGGCCGTCCGGCCCTGGCGGGAAAGCGGCCTGGTGCCCCGGATCTGGACCCACGGCGATCCCGACACGGAGTTCTTCATCCTGGAAACGCGCGCCCCCGCCGCCACCGCCCCCTATGACGCCGCTCTGGTCGCCAACCAGCTCCTGATCACCCACGTGGATGAGTCCGTGCCCGAAGGCTACATCCTGGAGGATGAGCCCTCGGGCTACCATCTGCGGGTGCGCGTGGTGGAGGCCGATGGTGACGATGGTCTGAGAACCGGGGAGGACGACGGTTCCCCGGCCGACCTCTTTCCCGGCACCCTGAACGTGACAGCCTTCACGCCCGACAGCGCGCCCTCCAGCCAGGGGTACCATGGGCCCTCCCTGGTGCGTCTGGAGAACATCCGCCAGGAGGACGGGCTCATCCGGTTGACCGCCGGCGCCAGCCAAGGCCCCGCCGTGCAGCTGACCGGGGGCGTGACCCTGGAGAACGATGGTACGGCGCGCCTGCGGCTGACGGCCCGCTCCCACGGCCAGGCCTTCAACTCCCTCGTGGCGACCATCGCCATCAGCGGGCCGGGAGGCGGAACCTTCCCGGACGGTTCCCCCGTGACCACCCTGGTCTTCCAGGCAGACGCCGGAAGCCCGAACCTGCTGGCTGAAACCACCTTGAACCCGCCCGGCGCGACGCAACCCGGCGCGGAGACCCTGCTGCAGGTGCAGCCCCAGGCCGATGGCCAGTCCCTGCCGGAGCACCTGTTCCGTTTCCAGTGGGCAACGGAGAGCGGCATCCTGGATATCCAGGCGATGGACTGGCAGCCCTGGCCGCAGGAATTCCCGGCCGGCAACACCCGCACCCGCTGGTATCACTGGAACACGGCACCCTACCTGACGGCCGCCGGAACCCCGGTCCTGGCCTGCGTGGCCGAAGCTTTCGACACCTCGGCCCACTGGCCGGATGTGCGCTACGGCAACAGCAGCCGCGCCGTGTTGATCAGCCCGCCCCTGGATCAGGCCATCCGGGTGGTGCGCCTGACCCATGCCTGCGAGGTGGAGTATCTCCGCGCCGGGGTCCTGATGGACGGCGCCACCGTCTGGTGGCAGGACGCCGCCGGAGAGCGCATCCCCGCCTCCTCCCTGGAAGGTCCCGACGGGGTCATCCACGCCGGCAGCAGCAACCCCTTGCGCGGGATTTCGGCGCTGGGAGATTCGCTCATGGTCTTGGACGACCAGCACCGTCCCCGGTGGCGGGTGGACAGTTTCCCGGTTCCCGACCAGCGTCCCGGCCCCTGGCGCCTGGTCCTGGACTTTGCCAGCAACGGTCTGTATGCCGGCCGAGGCTGGTTCATCGCGCGCATCGAAGGGCTGACCGATGATACCGCCGCCGCGTTCCAGCTGCGCTGGACACCTGCGGCGGGGGAGTGTTCCGGTCTGATGTGGGATTGGCCCCAGGCCCAGGGACCCCTCTCGGCTTTTCAAGTCCAGACGTTTGACGCCGAAGCGCGCCGTTTCCGCTCCCTGCCCGGTATTTCCGCCGCCGCCGCGGGTTGTTCTCAGACGTACCTGGCCCCGGCCGAACAGATCCGTCAGGCTCTGGCCTGGGACGGCAATCGCCGCCACACTCTGCGGGTGCTGGGCGAGGGGGAGATGGGACCGGTGGTCTCGCGTCCGGTTTACGTCTATCCTGACGGGGGGCCGGACCCGATCCTGTACCTGGAAAAGCCCTACCCCAATCCTACATCGGCGGGGGTGCGCTTTCAGGTGGACTGGCCCGGACCCGGCGGCGCGACCGTGGGCGTTTACGACCTGCGGGGCCGGCTTCTGCACGCGCGGGAGCTGTCGGCCGGATCCCAGCAACTGATATGGGATGGTTGTGACCCGGACGGCCGCCGTGCCGCCGCGGGAACTTATTTTCTGCGACTGGAAGGATCCGGTCGTGTGGTGACGCGCAAGGTGGTGCTTCTGCGGTGAAAACTCTTCTGCCTCTGATCCTGATTCTTTCTTTCCTGACCGGCCCGGCCCTGGCCGGTCCCGTGCACGATCCCTTTGTCCAGGACTTCCAGGTGGGCGCCTTCGACAAGGTGGCGGATGTGGAACTGATCCATGGTTTTCCCGCCGGTCTGCTGCAGCCCGCGGTCGTGGACACCCTGTGGCTGAAGACCGGCCTGGACATCCTGCACCAGGAGGCGGCCGCCGACAGCCCCCACCTGACGCTACGCCTGCTGGCCGCCTTGCCGGCCGCTTTCCAGGAAAATTCCTGGCGCTCCTGGCATGCTTTGCGGCACGACCAGATGCTGGCCTGGCAGGACAGCCTGGACACCAGTGGGCGGTATCTGCTGGCGGACCGGTTGCGCATGGGTTTCTTCCGGGCCCTGGATCAGGACAAGCCGCAGGAGGCCCGCAGGCTGGCCGCACGTCTGGAAAAAGAGCACGCCCCCCTGGGGCTGCCCGTCCGGGAGGGTTTCATCTGGGAGTTGCGCCGCCGGTTGCTGGACACCCTGCTGGAAAAGGAGGGGGCCGATGGATTCTGGAACAGCATCCTCCCCCTAGGCACTTTCGACACCAGCACCGCCTGGACTCTATGGCGGGCCCATTGCGCCGCCTTCGGCAGCCCGTTGCTGCCGTCGGTTCTGAATACCCGCGCCGAAGCGGTGGACCTGGCCGGCCTACGCCACAGCGGGTTGCGGGAAAAGGATCTGCGCCAGAGCGCCTTCCCCGAAGACGTCAAGGCCGCCCTGGGGGCCAGGCTGCTTCGGGACCAAGAGCTGACCCGACACCTGGGACATTATCCCAACCCGCCGGACGGCAACCAGATGCAGGGCTGGTGGGTTTACGGGCAACGCATGTCCCGCCGCGGGGTGACCGCCCATTACGAGCAGCTGGCCGCCAACCCCGCCTTAAACGCCGGCTGGCGTCTGGATGTGTGGCGGCGCGCGTCGGAGATCCATCTCATCGCCGGGCGCTGGGAGCCCGGGTTGCAGGATCTGCGGCAAGCCCTGGATCTGGCTCAAGAGGGCAGCGGCAGCAAGGGGTTGCGGCGCCGGCTGCGGCAATGGTGCGAGCAGGCCCTGGTCCTGGCCCTGGCCAAGGACAAGGAGGACACGGCCCGGCAGATCCACACCTGGGCCCTGGAGGCCTTCCCCGGCCAGGAGAAGGCCACCTTCGCCGCCGCCACAGAGCACTGGTTCCCCGACTCCACCCGCACCCCCGCACCTCTCACCGAGCGCATCCCCAGGGCGCGGGAGGTGGCCCTGCGCGGGTCGTCCGCGGACCTGGTGGCGGCCTCCCCGGAAAGAAAGGCCGCCTTCGCCGCCGCCGCCGACCACCCCCTGTGGACTCTCTGGGCCCGCTGGGGGATGGCCCTGTTGTCCGCGGAGGACCACCCGGCCTACGTGGCGGCCCTCCGCCGCTGCCATGACGCCCCGGACCCCGCCGGGCAGGAAGCCCTGGCCATCGAGGCGGTGGCCTCTTTGCTGGACGGGCCCCTGCCCGCGGAAACCATCCTGCGCTGGACCCTGAACAAGGACATCCATCACCAGACCGCCGGCCAAGCCCTGACGGGGAACACGCCCCTGGCGGAGCTGGCCCGCGCCAACCGGGACAAGGCCCTGGTTCTGCACGGCCTGCTGGGGGTGGCCCTGCTGGCCGATGACCTGCGCGCCATCGTCGGCGCCGCCACCCCGCTGCCCGCGGAAGGTTTGACAACGGACGAAAAGCTCTGTTTCCTTTACCCCTTGCCGCGCCGGGGTGCCGTGCGCCAAGCCCTGGACGGGGCCGACAACGATCCCGCCCTGATCCTGGCCGTCGCCCGCAACGAATCCCTTTTCGAGGGGGCCGTCCGTTCGCGGGCCGGGGCCCTGGGCTTCATGCAGATCATGCCCTTCCATTTTCCCGGCAAAGGCGCGCGACCCGGGGCCGAAAACTGGAGCAACGCCGCCGTTTCCATTGCCCGAGGGGATGCCCTGCTCACGGAAAATCGCCGCCGGTACGACGGCAACGCCTATCTCAGCCTGGCCGCCTACAACGCCGGGCCCGGTGCCGTCGCCCGCTGGCAGAAGCAGCTGGGCGGCCCCACCGACAACCCTGTCTTCATGGCCTGGATCGGGTATCCCGAAACCCGGCACTATGTGGAAAAAGTTCTGCGCGACCGCGAGATCTATGACTGGATCATCCGCGCCGGCCGCGGCCAATAGCCCTGCCGCCTTTTCCGGCGGCAACACATAAGGAGTGTTCCCATGGCCAAGGGCCTGCTGGGTATCATCGAGAAATTTTTCGGTAAGAAGAACCGGGATCTGGCCAAATTGCAGCCCATCCTGGAACAGGTGAAGACCGTCCGGGATTCCTTTGCCGACCTGAGCGACGACCAGTTGCGCGCCAAGCGGGAGGAGTTCAAGCAGCGCCATGCCGACGGCGAGAGCCTGGACGACCTGCTGCCCGAGGCCTTCGGCGTGGTCTGGGAGGGCTGCCGCCGGCTGACCGAGCGCAAGGCCAGCTGGGTGGTCTGGGGCCAGGAGCAGGTCTGGGAGATGATCCCCTACGATGTGCAGATCATCGGCGGCATCGTCCTGCACCAGGGCAAGATCGCCGAGATGGCCACGGGCGAAGGCAAGACCCTGGTGGCCCTCATGCCCCTGTACCTGAACAGCATCCCCGGCAAGGGCGCCCACCTGGTGACGGTGAACGACTATCTGGCCCGCCGCGACGCCGAATGGATGGGTGGCGTGCTGGAGTTCCTGGGCTGCAGCGTGGGCTACATCCTGGGGCACATGAGCCCGGAAGAGCGACGCGAAGCCTACGCCTGCGACGTGACCTATGGCACCAACAACGAGTTCGGTTTCGACTACCTGCGGGACAACATGGTGCTGCATCCCGAGCATCTGGTGCACTCGGACTTCCATTACGCCATCGTCGATGAGGTGGACTCGGTGCTGATCGATGAGGCCCGCACGCCCCTGATCATCAGCGGCGCGGTGGACAAGAGCACCCAGCAGTTCAACGAGCTGGCGCCCATGGTGACCGATGTGGTGCGCCGGCAGACCCGGATCGTGAACGACTGGGTCAGCGCGGCGGAGAGCAAGCTGCGCGCCGCGTCCCAGGGCGAAGATCCGGTCATCGATGATAAAACAGCCCTGCTGTTGCTGCAGATCAGCCGCGGCGCCCCCAAGAACAAGCGCTTCCGCAAGCTGTGCCAGATTCCCGGCGTGCTGGAGAAGATCCAGCGCACGGAGGAGGCTTTCATGCGGGACAAGGCCATGTGGGAGGCCGACAAGGAGCTGCTGTACACGGTAGAGGAGAAGAACCATCAGGTGGACCTGACGGAAAAGGGCCACGCGGTGATGGCCCGGCAGGATCCCGAATTCTTCGTGCTGCCGGACCTGGCCGAACGCGCCGGCGAGATCCAGGACGACGAAGAGATGAGCGCCGAGGAGAAGGCCAAGGCCCTGGCTGAGGTGGAGCAGGAGTACGCCCAGAAGAACGAGCGCATCAGCAACGTGGACCAGCTGCTGCGCGCCCACAGTCTCTACAGCAAGGATGTGGAGTACGTGGTGCAGGAGGGCAAGGTGGTCATCGTGGACACCTTCACGGGCCGCTTGCAGCCGGGGCGCCGCTTCAGCGAAGGTCTGCACCAGGCCCTGGAAGCCAAGGAAGGGCTGACGGTCCAGAAGGAGACCCAGACCCTGGCCACCGTCACGGTGCAGAACTTCTTCCGCATGTACGACAAGCTCTCCGGCATGACCGGCACCGCCGAAACCGAAGAGGCCGAATTCGGCGGCATCTACGAGTTGGACGTGGTGGTCATCCCCACCCATCGGCCCATCGCCCGCCAGGACATGGACGATGTGATCTACAAGACCAAGAAAGAGAAGTACAAGGCCATCGTGGACGAGGTGGACCGTCTACACAAGCTGGGCCTGCCGGTGCTGGTGGGCACCACCACGGTGGAGGTCTCGGAGCTGCTGAGCCGGCTGATGAAGCTGCGCGGCATCAACCATAACGTGCTGAACGCCAAGCAGCACAAGGCCGAGGCGGAAATTGTGGCCGAGGCGGGCCGCCTGGGGGCCGTGACCATCGCCACGAACATGGCCGGCCGGGGGACGGACATCAAGCTGGCGCCGGAAGTGCTTGAATTGCCGCGAAAATGGGCCGAGGATGCCAGCCTGGACCCGGCCCTCTACGAAGGCCAGGACACGGGTCTGATGATCATCGGCACCGAGCGGCACGAGAGCCGGCGCATCGACCGCCAGCTGCGGGGCCGTTCCGGTCGCCAGGGCGATCCCGGCGCGGCCATCTTCTTCCTCAGCCTGGAAGACGACCTGTTGCGCCTGTTCAGCCCCGAACGCATCATCAAGGTCATGGACAAGATGGGGGTGGAGGAGGGCGAGGTCATCACCCACAGCATGGTGACCAAGGCCATCGAGAAGGCCCAGGTGCGCGTGGAGACCCAGAACTACGAGATCCGCAAGCACCTGCTGCAGTACGACGACGTGGTCAACAAGCAGCGCGAAGTGATCTACGGGTTGCGGCGCAGCGCCGTGCAGGGCGAGGATCTGAGCGAGGATTTCGAGGAATTCTTCAGCGTGGCCCTGCAGAGCATGTTCGAAGAATGCACCAGCGAGGACGACGCGCCCGATTTCTGGGACATGAAGAAGCTGGCCCTGCAGTACCAGAGCACCTTCCTGTTGCCCATGCCCCTGGAGCCGGAGGAGCACCTGCACATGGGGCGCGATGCCGTTTTCCAGGCCCTGGAGGAGCCCGCCAAGGCCCGCTTCCAGGCCAAGCTGGAACGCCTGGGCACCGAGGTGTCCAACCAGCTGCAGAAGTTCGTCCTGCTGCAGATCCTGGACGAGAAGTGGCGGGACCATCTCAACGAGCTGATCCTGCTGCGCAGTGGTATCGGGCTGCGCTCCTACGGGCAGCGGGACCCGCTGATCGAGTACAAGAAAGAGGCCTACACCCTCTTCGAAAGCATGATGGACAACCTTGGCCAGCAGGCCGTCAGTCTGTTCATGCGGGCGGAGATCGTGCGCCGGCCACCGGAGCCGGAACAGAAGGTCCAGTCCGTGCAGACCCGCCACCAGGAAACCAGCGCATATGAGCAGGCCAAGACCTCGGATCCCACGGGCGGGACCCCCGACGGACCGCCGCCGGAGCATCCCGCGGCCAGCCAGCCCGTGCGCCGGCAAGGGGAAAAAGTGAGCCGGAACGACCCCTGCCCTTGCGGAAGCGGCGAAAAATACAAAAAATGTTGCGGTCGATGAAGGACTGGACAAGGTGCGCCCCCTGTATTTGAATTGGGGCGGAATAAGAACAGGCTCAGAACCAGGAACCGGTGAGAATGGATCCCCAACGCGACCGACTGAAACATCTGCTGATCATCCTGCTGGAGGCCCTGTCGACCACCGGTGAGGAAGAACGGCCCAACCGCCGGCGTATCCAGGAAAAGGCCGCCGACGCGGGGCTGGACGAGGAAGACGTGCATGGTCTCCTGGACTGGATCGAGTCCAACTGGAGTCTGTACCGAGATGTGCCCCCGCAGGATGAAGACCCCATGCCCGACGCCCCGTCGGCGTGGGCCTTCCGCTATTTCGGCGAGCAGGACAGCCGCTACATCACGCACGAAGGAGCGGGTTATCTGGTGCGCATGATGGACGCCGGGCAGATTTCCAAGGTCCAGATGGAAGCCATGCTGCAGTATGCCGCCATCATCGCCCTGAAACCGCTGACCAGCCGTGATCTGGAAACCGTCATCGAACAGGTCCTGTTCCGACCGCAACGTCCCCTCATGACCGGTGGCGCTTCCGAAGGCTTCGAAAGCCCTCATTGAGCTTGGCTTTGATCATTTCTCCGCCCCAGCATGCCTGAAAGGCAAGGAACATCTTGAAACTCATTATCGTCGAGTCCCCCGCCAAGGCCCGCACCATTTCCCGCTTTCTGGGGAATGAGTACACAGTCTCTTCCAGTTATGGCCATATCCGCGACCTGCCCGGCAGCGCCAGCGAGATTCCCGCCAAATACAAGAAGGAGAGCTGGGCCCGGCTGGGCGTCAATCCCGAGGCGAATTACGAACCTATCTATGTGGTCTCGAAGGACAGCAAGAAGCAGGTGGCGGAGCTGAAGAAGCTCCTGAAGAACGCGGACGAGATCCTGCTGGCGACGGATGAGGACCGCGAGGGAGAGGCCATCAGTTGGCATCTGCTGGAGGTGCTCAAGCCCAAGGTGCCGGTGCGTCGCATCACCTTCCACGAGATCACTCGGGGCGCCATCGAAGAGGCCCTGGCCAACCCGCGCGAAGTGGACATGCAGCTGGTGCGGGCCCAGGAGGGACGCCGCATCCTGGACCGCCTCTTCGGCTACAGCCTGTCGCCGGTGCTGTGGAAGAAGGTGCGGACCAAGCTGTCCGCCGGCCGGGTGCAGAGCGTGGCCGTGCGCCTGGTGGTGGAGAAGGAAGAGGAGCGGCAGGCCTTCCACGTGGCCGAGTATTTCGCCGTGGAAGCCACCCTGCAGGCCGCCGATCTGCCTTTCACCGCCCGCCTGACCAACCTGGATGACACCAAACTGGCCGGCAGCAAAGATTTCGATCCCGACACGGGGATGCTCAAGGATCCCGCCAAGCGGGTCCACCTGCGGGAAGCGGAGGCCAAGGCCCTGGCCGCCGGGGCCCGCGACGCGGTGCCCTGGACCGTCACCGGCGTCACCCGCAAGGAAAGCATCCAGCGGCCCGCGCCCCCCTTCACCACATCCACCCTGCAACAGGCCGCCAGCGGGCGGCTGCGCATGCCCCCCCAGCGGGTCATGCGGGTGGCCCAGCGCCTTTATGAGGGTATCGCCCTGGGCGGCGGCCGGCGCGATGGTCTGATCACCTACATGCGTACCGACAGCCTGACCCTCAGCGAGAAGGCCCTGGCCGAGGCCGAGGACCTGATTCGCGCCCAGTTCGGCCCCGAATACACGGAAGGCCCGCGCCGCTACAAGACCAAGAGCAAGGGCGCCCAGGAGGCCCACGAGGCCATCCGGCCCACCGTCCTATCCCGGACCCCGGAGGAGATGCGTCCCTACTTGGATAGCGAAGAACTGGCCGTCTACAGTCTCATCTGGAACCGCACCGTGGCCTCGCAGATGGCCAACGCCAAGCTGGACAAGACCGCCGTGGATCTGAGCACGACGGCGGAGGGCCGTCAGGCGGTGTTCCGGGCCAATGGCTCCATCGTGCGCTTTCCCGGCTTCTTGCGTGTTTACGGAGACCGGGGCCGGGACACCCTCTTGCCGGACCTGCACGAAGGCATGAAGATCGGTGGTTCCCAGGCCGGTGAAGCAGCCGCCGATTCCCCGGCGGTGAGCATCCAGAGCGTGGAGCCCTTGCAGCACACGACCCAGCCGCCCGCTCGCTACACCGAGGCCAGCCTCATCAAGAAGCTGGAGGAGGAGGGCATCGGCCGGCCCAGCACCTACGCCACCGTCATCAGCACCATCCAGACCCGGGATTACGTGGCCAAGAAGGGCGGGGCGCTGCTGCCCACCTACATCGGCATCGCGGTGACGCACCTGCTGCGGCAGCACTTCAAGACCTACGTGGACCTGGGTTTCACGGCCTTGATGGAGACGGAACTGGACCTCATCGCCGAAGGCAAGTTCGACTGGACGGAATTTCTGGACCGTTTTTATCACGGCAGCGAGGACAACGCCCGGGGCCTGGAAAAGGCCATCGCCGAGGAACTGCCGAAGATCGACTTCCCCCGCATCAAGGTGGGCGATGACCCCAAGACCGGCCACCCCATCGTGCTGCGCATCGGGCGCAACTACGCCTACGTGCAGGTGGAGGGGGACGAGGACCGCAGCGCCACCCTGCCGGTGGATCTGCTCATCGACGAGCTGACGCCGGACAAGGCTCTGGAGCTGATCAAGGCGCGGGACAAGAGCCGCGAGCCCATCGGCCGGCATCCGGAGACGGGGCAGAACATCTACTCCCTGACCGGTCCCTTCGGACCCTATCTGCAGCTGGGTGAGCCCGAGGGGGACAAGAAGCCCAAGCGCATCAGCCTGGGCAAGGGCACGGACCAGAGCCACATCGACCTGGATTACGCGTTGCGGCTGCTGAGCCTGCCCCGCGAAATCGGTACGGACCCGGAGACGGGCAAGCCGGTGCGGGCGGGGTTGGGACGTTTCGGACCCTATGTGGAGCGAGCCCGGGTCTTCGTGAGTGTCGATTCGGTGGACACGCTGTTCACCATCGGCCTGGACGAGGCTCTGGAGAAGATCCGCAACAAGAACAAGAAGACCGTGCTGAAAGAGCTGGGGACGCACCCCGAGAGCGGGGAACCGTTGCAGGTCCTCAAGGGACGGTTCGGGCCCTACGTGACGCACAACAAGGTCAACGCCACCATCGGTAAGGAGCGGGATCCCGAGGATGTGACCCTGGAGGATGCCCTGGCCTTGCTGGCGGAAGCGGCCAAACGCAAGGGCAAGGGCAAGAAAAAGGTCGCCAAGAAAAAGACCACCAAGAAGAAGGTCACCAAAAAGAAGGTCGTGAAGAAAAAGGTGACCAAGAAGAAGACCACCAAGAAAGCCGTCACCAAGAAAGCCACCGGCACGGCCGAAGAAGGCGGTGCGGATTGAGCCCTTCCTGGAGCCCGGCGGTCACCGTGGTGGGCGCCGGACTGGCCGGCTGCGAGGCGGCCCTGCAACTGGCCTGCCGCGGTGTGCCGGTGCAACTGGTGGAGATGCGCCCCGAGACTCCGACCCCGGCCCACCAGACGGGAGATCCGGCCGAAATCGTCTGCAGCAATTCCCTGAAAAGCACCGTGCTGTCCACCGCCTCCGGCTGCCTGAAGCAGGAGATGGAGCTTCTGGGTTGCCGTCTTCTGCAGCTGGCCCGCGCCGCCGCGGTGCCCGCCGGGGCCGCCCTGGCCGTGGACAAGGCCGCCTTCAGCCGGCTGGTGCGCGAGGCTCTGGAAGCCGAGCCCCTCATCCGCCTGGAAACGGGGCAGGTGCGGGAACTGCCCGCGCGCCCGGACCATCTCTGGCTGGTGGCCGGCGGGCCCCTGAGCAGCCCGGATCTGATCCGGGAGATCGGCACCCTGACGGGACAACCGGCCCTGCATTTCTTCGATGCCATCGCCCCCACCGTCACCGCCGACAGCCTGGACACCGAGATCCTGTTCCGGGCCGCCCGCTACGACAAGGGAGACAGCGACTACTGGAACGCCCCCCTGGACCAGGAGCAGTACGAGAGCCTGCACCGGGAGCTGCTGGCCGCCGAGAGGGCCGCCGTGCACGACTTCGACCGGGCCGATCTTTTCGACGGCTGCCAGCCCATCGAGGAGATTGCCGCCAGCGGACCGCAGAGCCTGGCCTTCGGCCCCCTGCGGCCGGTGGGATTGAAAGATCCGCGGACGGGCCGGCGCCCTCATGCCGTCATCCAGTTGCGGCAGGAAAATCTGGAAGGTACCCTGTACGGCCTGGTGGGCTTCCAGACCCGACTCAAGTTCGGCGAACAGAAACGGGTTTTCCGGCAGATCCCGGGCCTGGCCAAGGCCGAGTTCGTGCGTTACGGCCAGATGCACCGCAACTTCTACCTGGATACGCCGCGCTGCCTGGCCGCGGATTTCAGTCTGCCGGCAAGGCCGGATGTTTTCCTTGCCGGGCAGATCACCGGCGTGGAAGGATATGTGGAGAGCATGGCCTCGGGCCTGGTCACGGCCCTGCGCGCGGTGGCGCGCCTGCGCGGC
>PDQT01000299.1 GCA_002747875.1 bacterium DOLZORAL124_64_63 | reverse complement strand
GAATGTGGTTGGCATGGTTGATGATACGATCCTTTGCTTCGGGGTTCCGCGGGTCGGTTCCGCGGCCTACTCCTGGGGGCCGTCCAGAAAATCCGGTTCTTCTTCCAGACGCTCCAGGGCCGCCCGGGCCGCGTGCTGCTCGGCGGCTTTCTTGTTGCGGCCGCCGCCCTCGCCCATGACCGTCCCGTTGAAGGTGACGGCCACCCGGAAGGTGCGGGCATGGTCCGGGCCGCTCACATCCAGGACCTTGTAACGCGGTGGGCTCTTGTAGCGTGACTGGATCAGTTCCTGCAGGCGGCTCTTGTAGTTGCCCAGGCTGCGGCGGGCCAGGACGTTGTCGCTGCCCGCCAGCACCACCCGCCGGATCACGGCCTTGGCCGAGGGCAGCCCCCCATCCAGATACACGGCCCCGATAAGGGCCTCGGTGGTGTCGGCCAGGATGCTGCTGCGCTGGCGTCCCCCGGTGGCGGCCTCGCTGCGGCTCATCCGGATATGGATACCCAGATCGAAGCTCGTCGCCACCTCGGAAAGGCGCGCACCGCAGACCAGCAGGCTTTTCATCTTCGTCAAGTCCCCTTCGCTGCGGTCGGGGTACTGGTGGAAAAGCTGCTCGTTGACGACCAGGCCCAGCACCGCGTCCCCCAGGAATTCCAGGCGTTCGTTGCTCTGTTCACGGTCCTGGCCGGTGACGTGGATGTGGCTGCGGTGCAGCAGGGCGTTGGTCAGCAGCGAGCGGTCGCGGAAATGGTAGCCCAGCTTGGCCTCGAGAGCGTCCAGTTGGTGAGAATCGACGGCCGGAGCGCCCCCCGTGGTGGCGTCCGAAGGGCTGACAGGAGCAGAACCGGACCCGGCCGGGGCGGGGCCGCTCAGCCGGGTCAGGATCTGCTGCAAACTGTCTTTCAATCCCATATCAGAAGGCTCCGTCCTCCCTCAACGGCTCAGCGGGCGGCGCCCAGGCACAGCGTGACGTTGTGCCCGCCAAATCCGAAGGAGTTCGACAGGGCGAAATCCACCTCTTCGGCGACAGCCTCGTTCGGGCAGTAGAAGAGATCGCATTCCGCATCCGGGTTCTGGTAATTGATTGTCGGCGGCAAGATGCCCTCTTTTAGAGCCAGGGTGGTGATGGCGGCCTCGATGGCCCCGGCGGCCCCCAGGAGATGCCCCACCATGCTCTTGGTGCTGCTGACCTTCAACTTGTCGGCATGATCGCCAAAGACCTGCCGGATGGCGCGGCTTTCGATCTTGTCGTTGAAGTGGGTGCTGGTGCCGTGGGCGTTGATATACCCCACCTGCTCCGGCTTGAGACCGGCCACCCGCAGGGCCTGGGCCATGCTGCCGTACGCGCCCTTGCCTTCGTTGTCGGGCTGGGTCATGTGGTAGGCATCCCCGGTGGCGCCGTAGCCACACAGGTAGCCCAGGATGTTGGCGCCACGCTTCAGAGCGTGCTCCTCGGACTCGATGACCAGGATGCCGGCGCCCTCGCCCAACACGAAGCCGTCGCGTTCCGCATCGAAGGGGCGGCTGGCGGTGGCGGGATCGTCATTGCGGGTGCTCAGGGCGCGCATGTTGGCGAAACCGGCCAGGGCCATGGGGCACACGGCCGCCTCGGCGCCACCGGTAATCATGACATCCGCATGCCCCAGCACGATCTGGTCGTAGGCCGCAGCGATGGCGTGACCACCGCTGGCACAGGCGCTGACGGTGCAGAAGTTGGCGCCCCGGAAGCCGTAACGGATGCTGACCAGCCCGCTGGCCATGTCCCCGATCATCATGGGGATGAACATGGGAGAAACACCGCGGGCCCCGCGGTTCAGCAATTTGCTGTGCTGCTCTTCGAAGGTGAGCATGCCGCCGATGCCGCTGCCGATGATCACCCCGGCCCGGTAGGGGTCCTCCACCTCGGTGATGTCGGCCTGGTCCATGGCCTGCACGCTGGCCCCCACGGCCAACTGGCAGAAGCGATCGGCCTTGCGGGCCTCCTTGGGGTCCATGCAAACATGGGGGTCGAAACCCTTCACCTCGCCGGCGAAGTGGACCTTGAAAGACTCGGTGTCGAAACTTTCGATGGGGCCGATACCGTTTTGGGCGGCCTTGAGGGCCTCCCAGGCAGTGTCCCGATCGTTCCCGACGGCGGTGACCATACCCAGGCCCGTGATGACGACTTTACGGTGCTTCAAATCCTACCTCCGCGACGAGGCCGCAGGGCCCTGCGGCCCTTCCGGCGAATACCAATTCCGGTCCCCAACTGAACAGGCTTCTGACCAGTTACGGGACCGGAAAAACAGTTTCAGCGTGGACATGTTCCCACCTTCCACCCCGACGGGGCGGAAACGGGCGAGAACCGATCTAGTCCAGATGCTGCTCGAGGTAATCGATGGCGTCCTGAACGGTCTTCAGGTTCTCCTGCTCTTCCTCGGGAATGGTGATGTTGAACTGCTCTTCCAGGTCCATCACCAGTTCGACGGTGTCGAGACTGTCGGCGCCGAGGTCCTCGGTGAAGGAAGCTTCGGGGGTGATCTGCTCAGCGTTCACCGTGAGCTTGCGCTGAATGATCTCGTACACCTGTTCCTGAATGCTGGCCATTGTGTGTTGCCCTCCTGGGTAACGTGTGGGTTTTAAGCGATCATGCCGCCATCGACCACCAGCGTCTGCGCGGTGATGTAGGAGGCTTCGGTTGACAGCAGGAACTTGACCACGCCCGCCACGTCCTTGCCCTCGCCAAACCTCTTCAAAGGGATCCGGCTAAGCATTTCCGTGCGGACCTTCTGTGGAAGGTCTTCGGTCATGTCGGTGGTGATAAAGCCGGGAGCGATCGCGTTCGCGGTCACCCCACGGCCGCCCAGTTCCTTGGCCACCGACTTGGTCAGGGCGATGATGCCAGCCTTGGAGGCGGCATAATTGGCCTGACCGGCATTACCGGTCACGCCAATCACGGACGAGATGTTGATGATCCGCCCGTCGCGCTGGCGCATCATAAGCGGTGCGACAGCCCTTGTAAAGTGGAAGGTCCCATTCAGATTGATATCGATGGGCTTGCCCCAAGCCTCGGGGCTCATGCGCACGAAGAGCCCGTCCTGGGTTACGCCGGCGTTGTTGACCAGCCCGTACACCCTGCCGAAATCCTCGTTCACCCGGGTGACGATACCTTCGACGGTCTCCCAGTCGGCGATATCTCCGGGGTAGGCCCGCACCTTCACCGGGCCATCCAGCTCTCCGGCCAGTTCCCGCAAAGGGCCCTCGCTGCGGGCCACCAGGGCCAGATCATAGCCGGCGGCCGCCAGTTCCCGCGCGATGGCGGTTCCGATACCCCGACTGGCTCCCGTGACGATGACCGCTCCATTGCTCATGGCTGTGGCCCCTTCCTCTTAGAGACTTTCCCGCAGGGCACCCTCGATACCGTCCAGATCGGCCTGGGTTCCCACCGAGATGAATTTCACATGCGGGTAGGCCCGCTTGGCCATATTGGCCAGGACCTTGCCCGGCCCCACCTCCAGGACGACGGCAGGGGCTTCCTTTTCCGCGGCGCACAGGGCTTCCATGGTCTCGTGCCAGCGCACCGGAGCCGTCAGTTGCCGACCGAAACCGGTGGCCAGGGTACCGGCCTCCGTGACGGCCGTGGCGGTCACGTTGGCCACCAGCGGCACCTGGGCGTCCCGCACGGGAATGTCCTTCAGAAATTCCTTGAAGCGGGTGGCCGCATCCTCCAGCAGGGGCGAATGGAATGCCCCGCTGACGTTCAGGGGTAGCACCCGCCGGGCGCCGGCCTCCTTGAGGGCCTGGCCCGCGGCGGCCACCGCGTCCACCTCTCCGGAAATGACGACCTGGGCGGCGGAATTGTGGTTGGCCAGGACCACCACGCCGGTTTCGGCGGTGACCCGGGCGCAGATTTCCGTGACCTGCTCCCCCTTCAGCCCAAGGACCGCGGCCATGGTGCCGGGTATCTCCTGGCCGGCGGCGAACATCAGCTCACCGCGGCGACGCACCACCTTCAGGCCGTCGGCGGGCGTCAGCGCCCCGGCGGCCACCGCGGCGGCGAACTCCCCCACGCTGTGGCCCGCCACCAGGGAGGGTTTGATTCCGCGGGCCTCCAGGGCCTTCACGATGGCCACCGAATGGGCCACGATGGCGGGCTGGGCGTTCCGGGTTTCGGTCAGCACCTCCGCCGGGCCCTCGTGCATGATGGTCAGCAGATCGGCGTCAAGGCTGTCGTTGACGGTGCCGAGGAAATCGGCCGCCGGACCGGAGGCCTGCGCCAGATCAGCGGTCATGCCGACGGTCTGGGATCCCTGGCCGGGAAAGAGCATGGGTAACTGGATCATGGTCCTTTTCTTTCGGAATTCACGCACCGTGGGCCGCGGCCAGCTTGGCCGGCAGGTCCAGTTCAATCTCGCGCCAGGCCACCTTCAAGGCGCTGGTGATGGCCCGAGCGCTGCTGCGCCCGTGGGCGATGATGCTGTTGCCGGCCACGCCCAGCAGCATGGCCCCGCCGTATACCTCGTAGCTGAAATCCCGCAGCAGGATACCCAGCACGGGTCCGAAGGCGGCTTTTTCCTCCTCGCTGAGGTCCGGCCGCCGGGCCAGGGTGTACAGGAAACGGGCGAACCCTTCCACCAGCTTCAGAGTGTTGTTGCCCGTGAAGCCGTCGGTCACCACCACGTCGCAAGGCCCCAGCATGAACTGGTTGCCCTCCACATTGCCGATGAAGTTGAGACCGGATTCCTGCAACAGTTGGTAGGTAGCCACGTTCAGTTCGGTGCCCTTCTTGGGCTCTTCCCCGATATTCAGCTGACCGACGCTGGGCTCATCAACGCCCAGGATCTCCCGGGCGAAGACGGTGCCCATGCGGGCGAAACTGAGCAGGTGTTCAGGGGTGCTCTGGGTATTGGCCCCGGCATCGAGCAGAAGCAGTTCACCCTTGATGGTGGGGATGAGGGTGGCGATGGCCGGGCGGTCCACCCCCGGCAAACGCCCCAGCAACAGCAGGCTGCCGGCCACCATGGCCCCGGTGCTACCGGCCGAAACCACGGCCTGCACCTTGCCGGCCTTGTGGTCCAGCATGGCCCGCACGATGGGGCTGTCCTTCTTGTTGCGGATGGCCACGGCGGGGCTTTCCCCCATGGCGATATCCTGCGTGCAGGGCACCACGTCCAGCGTCAGGCCGGACACATCGCGCCGGGCCAGTTCCGCTTCGATGGCAGCGACGTCCCCGTAGAAGGCGATGCCGTAAGGCGAATCGACCGACAGGGCGTCCAGGGCACCAGGCACCAACGCCGCAGGGCCGTGGTCCCCGCCCATGGCGTCCAGGGCGATCATGGGTTTGCCATTGCTGCTCACTGTCCGACCTCCTTGCCGAAATTGCCGTGCCGCAGAGTCGATAAAGGCGAAAAGAGCTTAGCTCTCGACGACCATCACTTCGCGCTCACCGTAGTAGCCACACTCGCGGCAGACGCGATGGGGCAGACGGGCGGAACCGCAGTGCGGGCACTTGTTGGGATCGGGCTTGGCCAGATTCCAGTTGGCGCGGCGCAGGTTCTTCTTGGACTGGGACGTTTTTTTCTTGGGAACAGCCATGATCCTTGCTCTCTTTCCATGACACCCGCGGCCGAAGCGCCCTGTTCACTCCCAACATGCTCGCTTCCGAGCATGTTAGTCCAGGGCATCCAGCCCCGCCCAGCGGGGATCGTAGTCCTCTTGTTCACAATCACAGGATTGCTTGTTACGGTCGACGCCGCAATGGGGACACAGCCCCTTGCAGTCTTCCCGACAGACAGCGGTGATGGGGTAGGCCAGCACCGCGCACTCGGTGAGCGCCTGGCGCAGGTCCACCTCGCCCCGGCTCTGATGCAGAACCAGAGAGTCGCCCTCGCCCTCGTCGCTGTCCAGATTCCGCAGAATCATGACCTCGACGGGGACATCCCAGGCGAACATGAATTCCTTGAGACAGCGGGCGCAGGGCACCGACCCCGTGGCCTTCAGGTCACCGTTCACAAGAAACCGGTTTTCCAGGTTATCCACCACCAGATTTCCGCTGATGGCGGCCTCGGCGGGGTGGTCCTCTCCCATGCCCAGCTGCAGGGTGCCGGCAATGGGCAGTTCGGACCGACCGTGCTCAATCCTGTCGATATCCAGTTTCATGCAAGCGCCACACCTTAATCAGTGGGAAGCCCCCTGTCAAGCACGCAGCGGACTCCCGGGTTATGCGAGCAAACCAGTTAACCGAAGATCAGGCCCAGTTCGCGGGCGGCGTCTTCGGGGTTGGCCGAGGCGTGGACCGCGTTGTTGCTCAGGCTGGTGCCGAACAGATCACGGATGGTGCCGACGGCGGCTTCCTCGGGGTTGGTGGCGCCGATCAGTTCACGCAGGGCCGCCACGGCATTCTCCCGCTCCAGGCGGATGGCCACGATGGGACCGCCGGTGATGTAGTCGCAAAGCTCGCCGAAGAAGGGGCGCTCCTTGTGCTCACCGTAGAAATCCTCCACCAGAGCACGGTCCAACCGGCGCATCTCCAGGCCGGTGATGCGGAACCCCGCCCGGTTGACGATGGCCAGGATGGCCCCGATCTTCTGCTCGCCGGCGGCCACGATCTCGGGCTTGATCATGAAGTAAGTCTTCTGCATATCCTTGTCTTCTTTCGGATTGGCGCCTTAACAAAATACCGGCGCGCATTTTCAACGATCGGCCCGATCCAGGGACCGGGCCGACCTATCAGCTTCACGGCGCGCAATATAGTAGCAAACGCCTATTTGTTCCAGATTTCCTGCAGCAAGGGCACGATATCCTTGGGGCGGTCCGCCACCGGGATACCGGCCTCGCCCAGGGCGGCCTTCTTCTCGGCCGCCGTGCCGGTGCCGCCGGAAACGATGGCGCCGGCATGGCCCATGCGCTTGCCCGGAGGCGCCGTCTGGCCGGCGATGAAGCTGACCACGGGCTTGTTGCAGTTCTCCTTGAGCCAGGCCGCGGCCTGTTCCTCGGCGTCCCCGCCGATCTCGCCGATCATGACGAAGGCCTCGGTCTTGGGATCATCGTTGAAGGCCTTGATGGCATCCATGAACGTGGTCCCGATGACCGGATCCCCACCGATGCCCAGGCAGGTGGTCTGCCCCAGGCCGGCGGCGGAAAGCTGGTAGACCACCTCGTAGGTCAGGGTGCCGGAGCGGCTGACCAGGCCCACGTTGCCCTCTTTGACGATGCTGTCGGGCAGGATGCCCAGCTTGGCGATGCCCGGAGCCAGCAGGCCGGGGCAGTTGGGACCGATGAGGCGCACGCCGCGCTCTTCCAGATAGGGCATGACCCGGACCATGTCGCAGGTGGGCACGCCTTCGGTGATGCAGACGATGAGCTTGCAGCCCGCGTCGGCGGCCTCGCAGATGGCGCCGGCGGCGCCGAAAGGCGGCACGAAGATGACGGACGTGTTCACGCCGTGCTCCTGGACGGCCTCCTTCACGGTGTTGTAGACGGGAACCTTGTCTTCAAACATCTGGCCACCGCGACCCGGGGTGACGCCGGCCAGGATCTTGGTTCCGTACGCCAGCATCTGGCTCGAGTGGAAACCGCCGTCACGGCCGGTGATTCCCTGCACGACAACCTTGGTATTGTCGTCGACAAAAATTGCCATGTTGATCTAACTCCTCTTCAAGGCGCCCTCGGACGCCGTAAAATTCTTCAAGACCGGGAACCGGCCAAGCCTAATCGGCAACGTGACCCAGTTCGATGGCCTTCTTGACGGCTTCGTCCATGGTGGCGGCCGGGTGCAGGTCGGTGGCGGCCAGCAGCGCGCGGCCCTCCTCCTCGTTGGTCCCGGTCAGACGCACCACGATGGGCACGTCGATATCCATCTGCTTGGTGGCTTCGATGATCCCCTTGGCCACGTCGTCGCAGCGGGTGATGCCGCCGAAGATATTGAAGAGGATGACCTTCACTTCCTCGTCGGAAAGAATGATTTTCAGGGCGTTGACGACCTTCTCCGGGTTGGAGCTGCCGCCGATGTCCAGGAAGTTGGCCGGCTGGCCACCGTAGTACTTGACCAGGTCCATGGTGGCCATGGCCAGACCGGCGCCGTTGACCAGGCAGCCCACGTTGCCGCTCAGCTTCACGAAGCTCAGACCGGCTTCGCGGGCCTCGCGCTCGCTGGGGTCCTCGGCCTCCAGATCGCGCATACCTTCCCAATTCGCGTGGCGGAAGATGGCGTTGTCGTCCAGATTCACCTTGGCGTCGATGGCCTGGCCCTCGCCGTCGGTGGTGAAGATGAAGGGGTTGATCTCGGCCAGGCTGGCATCCGCGTGCATGAAGGCCTGATACAGCTTCTGCATGGCGGCGGCCAACTGGCGGGCTTTCTTGATGTCGTCCGGGCACAGGCGCATGCCCATCTCCATGGCCTCGTGATCCATCAGGCCGTAGCGCGGGTCGATGGCGTGCTTGAAGATGAGTTCCGGGGTGTCCTTGGCCACCTGCTCGATTTCGACGCCGCCTTCGGCGCTGGCCATGAGCAGCACCCGCTTGGTGTTGCGGTCGATGAGCATGCCGATGTAGTACTCGCTGGCGATGTCCACCGCGGGCGTGATGAGCACCGTGTTGACCCTATGGCCCTTGATGTCCATGCCCAGGACCTTTTCGGCGTTGGCGCGCACGTCATCGATGGTGGCGCAGAACTTGATGCCGCCGGCCTTGCCGCGGCCGCCGGTCAGAACCTGGGACTTGACCATGACGGGCAGCCCATACTTTTCCGCTTCCGCCACGGCGGCGTCGACGGTCTGGACGGCCGTGCCGCCGGGCACGGGCAGGCCGAAGTTCGCGAAGATCTCCTTGGCCTGATACTCGTGAATATTCACGCAAATCCTCCCCGGAATTGAACAATGAAGGTGGTCGGCCGGTCCTCATGACCGGCCGACCTTATCGGCACAATATCGCTAGTCCAGGAACCTGGCCAGCAATTCCTCCAGGTTCGGCGAACCGATTTCCTGGAGTTCGTACTTCACACGCACGGTGGGCTTGTCGATCTTCACGATCCGGTTCAGATCGATGGGCGTGCCGATCACCACGGCGTCGCACTCGACGGCGTTGATGGTCTTCTCCAGGTCGGCCACCTGCTCATCGCCATAGCCCATGGCCGGCAGCAGGGTCCCGATCTCGGGATAGAGCTCGAAGGTCTCGGCCAGACGGCCCACGGCCCAGGGCCGCGGATCCACCAGTTCCTCGGCACCCTGGCGCAGGGCGGCCACCACGCCGGCCCCGTAGGTCATCTCGCCGTGGGTCAGGGTCGGCCCGTCTTCCACGACCAGCACCTTCTTGCCGCGCAGGTCCACGTCGCCTTCCACCGTCAGGGGGCTGGCCCCGTCGATGATCACCGCGTTGGGGTTGATGCCGCGCACGTTCTCCCGCACGGCTTCGATGTTCTCGAACTCGGCCTCGACGACCTTGTTGATGATCACCGCGTCAGCCAGGCGCACGTTGGTCTCGCTGGGGAAGTAGGCCTTCTCGTGGCCCGGGCGGTGCGGATCGGCCACGACGATGTGCAGGTCGGGCTTGTAGAAGGGGGTGTCGTTGTTGCCGCCGTCCCAGAGGATGATGTCGGCTTCCTTCTCGGCCTCGCGCAGGATGGCCTCGTAATCCACACCGGCGTAGATGACGCCACCGGCCATGACGTGGGGCTCGTACTCCTCCATCTCCTCAATGGTGCACTTGTGCTTGGCCAGATCCTCGTACTCGGCGAAGCGCTGGACCCGCTGGGCCACCAGGTCGCCGTAGGGCATGGGATGACGCACGGCCACGACCTTCTTGCCGGCGGCGCGCAGGATCTCGCAGATGCGGCGGCTGGTCTGGCTCTTGCCGCAACCGGTGCGCACCGCGCCCACGCTGATGACGGGCTTGGTGCTCTTGAGCTGGGTCTCGCGCTCGCCCAGCATGGCGAAGTCGGCGCCGGCGGCGTTGCACACGCTGGCCAGGCTCATGACCTGCTCGTAGCTGCGGTCGCTGTAGCTCATGACGCACAGATCGGCGTTGTGCTTGGCGATCAGCTCGACGATGTTGCTCTCGTCCTCGATGGGGATGCCGCCGGGGTAAAGATCGCCCGCCAGCTCGGCGGGGTACTTGCGGCCATCGATGTCGGGAATCTGGGTGGCGGTAAAGGCGACGACTTCGTAGGCCTCGTTGTTTCTGTAAACACAGTTGAAGTTGTGGAAGTCGCGCCCGGCCGCGCCCAAGATAATAACCTTGATCCTGCTCATTATCGCTCCTTGCGGCCACTGGCTAAGGGCCGCCGATTACCGCGATCACTGCAGGTTGCGGATCGCGGCGATGATTTGGGAGGTCGACCAACCAGGCACCATCGGCACACGGAGGACGCGGCCACCCCAGCTTTTCACCTCGGGAGCGCCCACGATGTCCTCTTCCCTGTACTCGGACCCCTTGACGAGCACGTCCGGCCGAATCCGGAGAATGCACTCCAGCGGTGTCGGCTCATCAAATATGGTGACCGCGGAAACAGGCCGCAAGGCGGCAATGAGGGCGGCCCGATCCTCTTGAGGCAGAATGGGACGCCCCGCCCCCTTGAGCCGGGTGACGGAGGCGTCGCTGTTGAGGGCGACGACCAGTTCGTCGGCCCCATCGGCCGCCTGGCGCAGGCTGGCCAGGTGGCCGCTGTGGACCAGATCGAAGCAGCCGTTGGTGAAAGCGATGCGCCGACCGGCCTCATGCACTTTCTGCGACCAGGCGGATAATTCGCTACGCGACAAAACGATGCCCGTATCGTAGGTGGCCATCAGCGCTCCCCTTCACCCAGGGCGGCGCGCAACTGGTCCGCCGTCACCGCCACGGTGCCCAGCTCCCGCACCGCCACCCCGGCGGCGTGGTTGGCCAGGCCGGCGGCGGTGCGGAAATCGGCACCGGCGGCAAGGGCGGTGGTGTAGACGGCAATGACCGTGTCCCCCGCCCCGGTCACATCGAAGACGTGGCTGGCCTCGGTGGGCAGGTGCTGCTCGCTACCGTCCCGGTCGAAGAGGGCCATGCCGTGCTCGCCCCGCGTGATCAGCACCGCGGCGGCCTGGGTGCGCTCCAGCAGCAGGGCCCCCGCCCGGCTCAGGGTCCGGCCGTCGGTGATGGGCAGGGCGCAGGCCTGCTCCGCTTCCTTCTGATTGGGCGTCAGGCTGGTCACGCCCCGGTACTGGCTGTAGTCGCCCTTCTTGGGGTCCACCACCACGGGGCTGCCGGCGGCACGGGCCGCGGCCACGCAGCGCGCCAGGGCCCCGTCCGTCAGGACGCCCTTGCCGTAATCGCTGAGGATGTAGCCGTCGAAGGGTCCCTGGGCCTCCAGCTTGCCCAGCAGGATATCCACCTCGGAGTCGGCCACGGGGGCGTCGTCCTCCCGGTCGGTGCGCACCACCTGCTGGTTGTGGGCGATGATGCGGGTCTTGATGGTGGTGGGACGCTCCGTGCTCCGCACCAGGCCACCGGCGTCGATGCCGCGCTCGGCCAGCAATTCTCCCATCCAGGTGCCGGCATCGTCCTGGCCGATGAGCCCGAACAGCACCACCTCCGCCCCCAGGGCCCGGATGTTGGCCGCCACGTTGGCGGCGCCGCCCAGCTTGCGCGTTTCGCGTTCCAGCTTGACCACGGGCACGGGGGCCTCGGGGCTGATGCGGTCCACCTTGCCCCACAGGAAGCGGTCCAGCATGCTGTCGCCGATGACGGCCACACGCAGGCCCCCGAAGCGGTTGATGATGGCGGGATCAGGACGGTTGTTCAATGTTCTGCCCTCGGGTTGAAGGGAATGAAGGAAAAGGACCCGGCGCAAGCTACCACCGGGTGCCGGGACTGTCAATGAAGCGCGAACCCGTCAGGCGCGGCCGTGACTCCAGCGGGAAATGGGCCGGGCCAGGAAGAACAGCAGCACACCCGCCGCGACGCTCATGAAGACGAAGATCAGGAAGAAGGAGTGTAGATCCACCACCTCGTAGCCCATGATCACCGGCGGCTCCTTGCCCTTTTCCGGATAGAAGCTGCTCAGCACCCCGGCCATCTTGTTGGCCAAGCTGCTGGCCAGATACCACACCCCCATCATCAGGGAAGCGAAGCGGGCCGGCGAGAGCTTGCTCACCGCCGACAACCCGATGGGCGACAGGCACAACTCCCCGAAGGTGTGCAGCAGGTACAGGCTGATCAGCCACATCATGCTGACCTTGGTGGTGGGATCCACCCCCTTGACGCCGAAGGCGATGACCAGGTACCCGATGGCCAGCAAGAAGAAGCCGAAGCTCATCTTCACCGGGGTGCTGGGGTCCAGCTTATGACGCCCCAGGAAGCTCCACAAACCGGCAAAAACCGGCGCGAAAAGCACGATGGCCACCGCGTTGACGCTCTGGAACCAACTGGCGGGCATGGTCCAGCCCAGAATGACGCGATCAGTCTGGCGGTCGGCGAAAACGGTCAAAGAGGCCCCCGCCTGCTCGAAGGCCGCCCAGAAGAATATGACGAAGAAGCTGAGGATGAAGATGACCGCCACCCGCTCCCAGTCCTCGCGCGCCAGCGGGCTGCCATCGCCCTTGTCCGCGCCCCGGACACGCTCGGCCGGAGGCAGCCCCAGCGGGTGCCCTTCGGCATCGACGATGTGCTTGTTCTTGAAGATCTGGAAGATGATGGTGCCCAAGGCCATGCCCACCGACGCGCTCAAAAAGCCCCAGCGGAAGTCTGCCGGGTTGCCGGTGTCACCCAGGCCGCCGGCCACCAGCGGAGCCAGGAAAGCCCCGATGTTGATGCCCATGTAGAAGATGGTAAAAGCGCTGTCCTTGCGCCCGTCCTGCGGGGCGTACAGAGAACCCACCATGCTGGCGATGTTGGCCTTGAACAGACCGGTGCCGGCGATGATCACACCCAGGCCCGCCCACAGCAGCGGGTGGGCCAAGGCGGGGTCAGCATAGTTGCTGGCGCTCAGGAACATCAGGAACTGCCCCAGGGACATGATGCCGCCGCCGACCAGGATGCTGCGGCGGTTGCCCCACCAGCGGTCGGCGATGTAGCCACCCGCCAGGGGCATCAGGTAGGCCAGTCCCGTGAAATTGCCGTAGATGGTGCTGGCCTTGGCGACATCGAACAGCAGGGCCTGGGTCATGTAGAGGACCAAGATGGCGCGCATGCCGTAATAGCTGAAGCGCTCCCACATCTCGGTATAAAAAAGGACATAAAGGCCCTTGGGGTGTCCCTCGTTCACGGTGCGCTCCCATGGTCGGCAAGAATTTTGGGCGGGCTAGAGATCTGAAGCAAGCTACCGGTAGCGCCCCTGGAGTGTCAAGGGCGGCCTGGTGAAAGCCCTGGCGGAGTGCCCGGAGGGAAACTTCGGTCTGGATTTTCCGGGCACCGGTGGCCAGAATACCCTTCACCTCTACCTAACCCCGTGGCGGCGAAAGCGGCCCGGATTCGCTTCTTCAAAAAAACCGGGTCCCACCCCGTCAGGAGATCATCATGAACAAGCCCCCCCAGAACCCGCAACGCATCACCCTGGACCTTGGCGAGAAAGAGGCCGAGGGAATCTACTCCAACCTGGTTCTGATCAGCACCAGCGCCGCGGAATTCATCCTGGACCACGCCCGCCTGGTGCCCGGCATACCCAAGGCCAAGGTGCACGCGCGCATCATCATGACGCCCCAGGCCGTCAAGGCTCTGCACCGTAACCTGGGCGCCAATATCGAGCGCTTCGAGCAGACCCACGGCGAGATCAAGCTCCAGGGGCAGCAGGGGCACGAGGGGCCGGGGATCGGCTTCCACCAGGAGTAGGCCCAAGGTTCGATCCGGCATCGATCCGGCACAATGGGGGTGCGATCCGGCTCAGGCCGCCACCAGACGCCGCAGACGCCAGACGGCCAGCGCCAGCACCACCACGAACCAGGCCAGCAGCCCCAGCAGCCAGCCGGAGACTTCCGCCACGCCGTATCCCCGGCCGATCAGGTCATGGAAGATGCTGATGGCCTGCCCCGTGGGCAGGGCCTGCCCCAGCTGACGCATGAACGGCGGCACGATTTCCAGGGGCCACCACAGCCCCCCCAGAGCGGCGCCGACCGAGGTCACGGCCACCCCCAGGCCATCGGCCTGGGCACCGCTACGCGCCAGGCATCCCAGCAGCACGGAGGCCGCGCTGCAGAAGGCCGCAAAGAGCAGCACCCCCAGGACCAGGGCCGGCACGCTGTCCCCGTAATCCACGCGGAACGGGGGCAGCATGTTGAGCGCCAGCAACAGGCCCGACTGGACCAGCCCCAGCACCAGACCGCCCAGGAAGAAGCCCAGCACCAGATCCAGGCTGGTGGCCCGGCTGGTCATCAGGCGGGCCAGGGTGCGATCCTGCCGCTCGGCCACCAGCTCCTTGGCCGACAGCATCAGGAACATCATGACGAATAAGAGGGTGTAGCTGGGCCCCACGTGCTGGCTGGCACGGGTCAGTTTCAGACCGCTGTCCGCGCGCCGCCCCAGGGTGGTCGCCTCCAGCTGGATCCGGGGCTGCCGCCAGTGGTGCTGGAAGACCGCCTCATCGAAAGCGGGGCTGGTCCCTGCTGGGCGCCGGCCATCCGGTCCGGGCGGGGCCACCAGGGTGGCGGCTCCGGCCCGCACGTTGGTCTCCAGCAACCGTTCATCCAGCAGGGTGCGCACCGTCTGGCTGCTGAGGCGGTCGCTGTCGTAATGTAGCTCCAGGGTCACGGGAGCCCCGCTGTCAACCGCCGCCGTGAACCCGGCGGGAATGAAAAGCGCGGCCGTGATGCGCCCCTTTTCCACCAGCCGGCGGGCCGTCGAGGACGCGATCACCGAATCGGCGCGCACCAGCCGGAAGTTCTCCTGGTCGTACAGGGGGGCCAGCAGACGATCGGACGCCGCGCCGCCATCGGCATCGTAGACCATGAAGCGGGGCTTGTCGGCGTTCCCCCGACTCCAGTCGCCCATGAGCTGCCCCATGAGCAAAGAGAAGACCATGGGCATCAGCAGCAACCAGATCAGGGAAGTGGGGTCCCGCAGGACGCGCAACAGACGCAGGCGGATCATGCTCAGGATAATCCGGGGGTTCATGACCACACCCCCTTATGGGGACGCAACCGCGCCAGCATCAGATTCAGCAGGGTGTAGCCCACCGTCATCGCCAGCAGCACCAGCACGGGACCGGGGCTTTCGGACAGGGTCCGGTTGCGGACCATGATGTCGCTGAACCCCAGGTTGGCCCAGTAGTTGAAGCCCACCCGGCCCACCACGTGGAAAAAACGCGGCATCTGGTCCACGGGGATCATGTTGCCGCCGATCAGCGCCGAGACCAGCACCACGACGGTGCTGAGGTTGTCCATGATCTTCTCGCTGCTCACCAGCTGCGCCAGAAAGATGAAGAAGGCCGCCGCCGCCGCGCAGCAGAAAAAGACCATCAGCGGCAGGGCGAACAGATCCGGTCCCAGATTCACCTGGAACGCCAGGGCGCCCGCCAGGTACAGCACCACCAGCATGACCATGCTCTGGACCGTGGCCGCCAGCCACTTGCCCAGCAACAGGTCCCGGCGCCCGGCCGGCCCCAGCAGCTGGCGTTGCAGGGTGCCGGTCCCTTTTTCCCGGTGCAGATCCCGGGCGCTGGCCGCCACCGCGAACATGAGGAAGAAGACCGAGAAGCTGGGCAAGAAATAGTTGAAGAAGTTCACCTTGTTCCCGGATTCGGCGGCGGCCGCGGGGGCCTTGTCGTGAACCTCCAGACTCAGGACCGGCCGGCGCAGAGCTCCTTCCAGCGCCACGAAACGGTCCACCCCCCGGGTGATGCGTTCTCGGGCCCGGGTCCAGTTCTCATCGTCCGGATCATCTCGCCAGGAACGCCAGAGGGTGGTGAAATCACCCGCCAGCAGGTTCTGGACCTTTCGCTCTTCGGCCGGGCTGCGATAGGGCTCCTGATCTTCCGGCCAGAGAGCCAGGTAAGCGGCTTCTCCAGCCTGGTACTGCCGCAGGCCGCGTTCCAGAATCTGCTGCACGATCCCGGCCTTGAGATGGCTGTTGGGATCCTTCCAGAGCTGGATCCGAATCGGGCGAAAGGCCAGGCAATCCTCCAGCAGGGTGGCCGGCAGAACCACGGCGGCCACGCTCTCGCCCCGGCGCACACGGGCGTCGGCCGTCAGGCTGTCGGTCCAGGTCACCGTGAAGAAGCCGCTTTCATGCAGGCCCTCGCTCAGGCTTTCCTGGAGCATTTCCGGCAGATCGCCACCCACCAGATCCAGCGGGATGGCGCTGATCCCTCCGCCTCCGCCGAAGATGCCGCCCCCGAAACTGAGCCCCATGATCAGCGTCAGCAAGAAGGGCAGGGTGATGTGCACGGCCAGGGCTCGACGGTCATTCAAAAAACGCCGCAAATCTTTTCTGAACAGCGCTATGAGAGGGCTCACTTAACACCCTCCCTCAACCCCTTGCCCGTCAGATTCAGGTAAAGGCTTTCCAGGTTGGGACGCTCGATCTCCAGTTGTTCAAGATCCAGATGGCGTTCCTGGAGCCAGCCCTGCAGCGCCGGCAGAACGGCGGCTCCATCCCGGACCTCCAGCACGGCCTTGCCCCGTTTGCGGGACAGGCCCTGGTACCCGGGCCAGGCCGTCGCGGCGCCCGACAGTTCCGTCTGGCGATCCTCCGGCAGGTGGAAACGGACCCGATCATGATGCCCCACCTGCGCGATCAACTCCTCCTTGTCCCCCAAGGCCACCATGCGCCCCTTGTCGATGACGCCGATACGGTCGCAAAGCTGCTCCGCCTCCTCCAGATAATGGGTGGTGTAGATGACCGTCAGGCCGGCATCGGCCAGTTGCCGGACAAGTTCCAGCAGCCGGCTGCGGGCCTGGGCGTCGATGCCCACCGTGGGCTCATCCAGGAAAAGCACCTCCGGGCTGTGCACCAGGCCCGCGGCCATGTTCAGGCGCCGCTGCATGCCCCCGCTGAAGGTGGCCACCTTCTGGGTGGCGTGCTCGCTGAGGCTGGTCATGTCCAGCAACTCGGCGATACGCCGCTCCAGCCCCCGGCCCGACAGACCGTACAGCTCTCCCCAGAAGCGCAGGTTGTCCCGGGCGTTCAGGTCCTTGTACAGGGCGATTTCCTGGGGCACCATGCCCAGCAGCCGGCGCGCGGCTCCCGGCTCGGCCGCCACATCGTGCCCCCCGATGAGAGCCCGGCCGCCGTCCGGTTTCAGCAGGGTGGCCAGGGTGCTGATGGTGGTGGTCTTGCCGGCGCCATTGGGGCCCAGCAGGCCGAAAAGCTCGCCCCGGACCACCGAGAAACTGATGCCGTCCACGGCGCGTTGCGCGCCATATTTCTTGACCAGATCCTGAACCTCGATCACGGAATATCTCCTGGAATGGGTTGACGGGCAACGACATGAGGGCCATACGGCCCAAGCCGGCCATTTGTTACGAACAGTTCAGACGCGCCATATCGTACGGGCCAGGCGATCGCCGGGCAACCGCCGAATCAGGCCGGCTATTTCCAGGGCCAGCAGACCTTCGCACCACATTTCCTCGCTGCCCTGGAAACGGGAACGCAAACGGTTCCGGGGCACGCCATCGAAATCCAGCCGGTCCAGGATCCAGCGGGCCGCCGATCCCGCTGCCGGACCGCGCACGCCCGGCGCCACCCCGCCTCCTCCCTCTTTGCCCGGAGCGCCCAGAACCTGGACCACATCCTCGGCGTTTTCCACCAGATGGGCCCCTTCGCGCAGCAGATGGTGGCACCCCCGGCTGGTTTCCAGGTCCACGGGGCCGGGCACGGCAAAGACCTCACGATCAACATCCAGGGCCATCTGCGCCGTCAGCAGGGCCCCGCTGCGCGCGGGCGCCTCCACCACCACCACGCCCCGCACCAGGCCGGCGATCAGGCGGTTCCGGCGCGGGAAATGGTGTCTGCGCGGCCCCACATCGGTCGCGAATTCCGTCAGCACGCAGCCCTGTTGCTCGATCTGACGGCGCAGATCCGCGTGCACCGCCGGGTAGATGCGGCCCAGGCCCGTGCCCATGACCGCGACGGTGGCCCCCCCCGCTTCCAGGGCGCCGCGGTGGGCGGCGGCATCGATCCCCAGAGCCAGGCCGCTGACCACGCACCAGCCCCGCACGGCCAGGGCCGCGGCCAGGGCGCGGGCAAAAGCCATGCCGCGCAAGGTGGCCCGGCGGGTGCCCACGATGGCCACGGCGGGGAGCCCCAGACAGGCGCTCTGTCCCTGCGCGTTGACAGCCGGCGGCGGGTCCGTCAGCTGCTTCCACAGGGGAGGCCAGTGAGCGTGTTCGGGATTCAGGACACGGACGGGGGCAGTGCCCCCCACACGGGTACGCACCATGGCGACCGCCGATCCGGGAGGCGGATGAACGGGTCAGGACTCCGGCGTGGAATCCGCGCGATAAAGCCGCCGGATAAGGTGGCGCAAGGGTTCCAGCCCCTTGCGGGCCACCGAGGAGATCTGCAGCGTCTGGACACCGCCGTGTTCCTCGCACCAGGCGCGGGCTTCGGCCATGACCTCGGCGCTGCGCTCCGGAGCCAGGACATCCTGCTTCGTGACGACCACGGCGAAGGGCAGTTCGGCCAGGCGGTTGCCGTGGCGGACCAGCTCCGCCCGCAGCACGTCCAGAGCCCGGCGCGGCGACTCGTAGGTGGGATCCACAAGCAAGAGCAGGGCCCGCGTGCGCTCCACGTGCCGCAGGAACTCGTGCCCCAGGCCCTTGCCTTCGGCCGCGCCTTCGATCAGACCGGGGATGTCGGCCATGGTGCAACTGCTGAAATCCCCCAGGTCCACGATCCCCAGGTTGGGCACCAGGGTGGTGAAGGGGTAGTCCGCCACCTTGGGTCGCGCCGCGGTGATGGCCGACAGCAGGGTGCTTTTGCCGGCGTTGGGCTCGCCCACCAGGCCGATATCGGCGATCAGCTTCAGCTCCAGACGGACTTCCACCACCCGGCCCTCCTGGCCTTCGGTGGCCTTCATGGGCGTCTGGTTGCGGGGGTTGCGGAACTCCCAATTGCCCTTGCCGCCCCGGCCGCCCGGGGCCACCCGCAGGCGTTGGCCGTCTTCCAGCAGATCGCCCAGCAGGCGCCCGTCCTCGGCCAGCAGCACGCTGGTGCCGCAGGGGACCTTCAGGACGATGCTCTCGCCGTCGGCCCCGGTCATGCGCTGTCCCCCGCCGGGTTTGCCGGCACCGGCCCGGTAGGTGCGCCGGTAGCGGAAATCCAGCAGGGTGCTGAGGTCCTTGGAGGCCTCCAGATAGACCGAGCCCCCCTGCCCCCCGTTGCCGCCGTCGGGCCCGCCCTTGGAAACAAATTTCTCGCGGCGGGTGCTGACGCAGCCATCGCCGCCACGGCCGCTTTCCAGGGTGATGGTGGCGATATCCAGAAACACGGGCGGATCCTTTCGGGAAACGGCTCTCAGCCTTGAGCCTTGCTCAGGAAACGGATGACCGGAGCGGGCACCAGCCGCTCCAGGGGCCCCTGGTGCTTGATCACGTCGCGCACCAGAGTGCTGCTGACGGAAACCATGCCGGGGCGGGCCAGCAGGTAAAGGTACTCCACCTCCGCATCCAGCAGGGCGTTCACCCCGGCCAGGGCGGATTCGTGTTCGTAGTCGGTGTTGTTGCGGATCCCCCGCAAGACGGCCATGGCCCCGCGCTGCCGGACCTCGTCCACCAGCAACCCCGAGAAAGGCTCCACCCTCACGTTGGGCAGGTGCGTCACCGATTCCCGGAACAGGCGCACCCGCGTGTCCACATCCAGCAGATCGGCCTTGCCGTATTCAGCCACCACCACGGTGATGCGGTCAAAGATGGCCGCTCCCCTCTCCAGGATATCCAGATGTCCCAGGGTCACCGGATCGAAGGAACCGGGATACAGCACGTGCTTTTCCATGACTAACCTCTTTCCAGCACCGTCAGGATGGTCTTGCCGTAGCGGCGGTTGCGGATCCGCCAGGGGCCCCCGGAAGCTTCCTCCACCAGCTTGCCGTCGTCGTGCTCGATGACGGCCGCACGGAAACCCGGCCCGGGGTTCCCGGCCAGCAGCGCCGCCACCAATCGGCCGGCCGACTCCGTCCGGTAAGGCGGGTCGGCCAGCAGGATCCACGGCTCGTCGGCACCCGCAAGGCGCGGCAGAGCCTGCTGGAAGTGATCCACCGCGTCCGCGGTCACCAGCTGGTAGGTGTCTTCCCGCGCGCCGCAGGCGGCCAGGTTGCGCCCCGCCAGCAGCAGGCTGCTCCGATCCCGATCCACGAAGGCCACCTGTCGGGCGCCCCGGCTGAGGGCCTCGATACCCAGGCCGCCGGAGCCGCAGCAAAGGTCCAGCACCGCCGCCTCCCGGATGCGGGGCCCCAGGATGGAGAACATGGCCTCTTTGACGCGGTCGGTGGTGGGCCTCACCGCATCCCCCGCGGGAGAAAGCAGGCGCCTTCCCCGCCACTGCCCGGAGATAACCCTCACGCGCCCCGCCTTTCCCGTTGCCGCTGCCAGACAAGGCTGCGGTGCATGGCGGCGCGGCCCAGTCCTTCCAGATCCCCGGTGGCGTTCAGACGGAAATCGGCGGCGGCCGCATACAGGGGACGCCGACGGCGGAACAGCTCTTCCAGCCCCGCCCAGCCCAGTTGCTGCACCAGAGGGCGCACCCCCGCGGGGCCTTCCTTGAGCCGGGCGCGTACATCTTCCCAGCCGCAGTCCAGCCAAATGACCACGCCGTTGGCGCGGAGTCGAGCCACCGCCGCCTCGGTCTCCACGATGCCACCGCCGGTATCCACCAGCAGATTGCGGTCGGGATCCAGACTTTGCAGCGCCTCCAATTCCCGCCGGCGGAAGGACGCCAGGCCCTCGGCGGCAAAGATGGAAGCGATGCTGCGACCGGCACGCTCTTCTATCAGCTCATCAAGGGATACACGCGGGCGCCGGGTGCCGGCCTCCAGACGGGCCGCCACCGAGCTCTTGCCGCTGGCCATGAATCCCACAAACGATATCCACATGTCCGGTACAGTAATACAGCGCCCCCCCGCCTGGCAATGCGGGAGGGCGCTGGGTGTGCACTTCGTCTTTCCGGTCGCGGCTACCGCAAGACGTCTTCGACCGGCATTTCCTCGAAGTATTCGGGAGAATAGGTCACTTCGCTGTCCGGAGTCAGGGTCTGGCGCCCGATGTACTCGTCGGTGACGATGCGCGGGGTCACAAACACCACCAGCTCGCGGTCATCGTGGGTGGTGCCGCTGTGCTTGAAGAGGGCGCCCAGCAGAGGCAGGTCCTTGAGCACGGGCACGCCGCTCTCCAGCTGGCTCTCCACCTTACGGATCAGTCCGCCGACGATGGCGGTCTCACCGTTGGCCACCAGCACCCGGGTGTCCGATTCGGAGGTGTTGATGATCACGCCGCCCTGCACCGTGGCCTGGCTGGACAGATCGCTCACCTCGTTGTGGATGTCCAGGGTGATGCGGTCCTCGCTGTTGATGTGCGGGGTGACCTGCAGCATGATGCCGATGGTCGTCAGCTGGGTGATGGCGTTCCCCGCCTCATCGGAAACGATCAGGGGAATTTTCTGTCCCACCAGGATCTTGGCCTCGCGGTTGTCCGTGGTCGTGATGACCGGGTTGCTGATCAGCCGGGCATCGTTGGAGTTCTCCAGGGCCTGGACCTGCATCATCAACTCGCCCCAGTCCTGGACGGTGGCCACCTGCACATCGGCCGACGGGCCGGTGAACTTGTTGTCGATGGTCCCCGCTCCGGCGATGTTGGCGCCCGAGGGGTGGAAGTTGCCCAGGCCCCAGTTGATGCCCAGTTCCCGGGTGGCCTTGACGCTCATGTCCACCAGGCGGGCATTGATCTCCACCTGCGGGGTGCGGCTGTCCAACTGGCGGGCCATTTCGCTGATCAGGGCCACACGATCGGACACGTCGTTGATCAGCAGGCTGTTGGTGCGCACGTCCACGTCGATGTTGCCGCGATCGGTCAGCATCTTCTCCAGGGCGTCCCTCACCTCGTCGGCGTTGGCGTATTTCAAAGGCACCAGCCCCAGGTCCAGGATGCTGAGTTCCTCGACCTGCTTGCGGGCGCGCTGGTGGGCCAGCTGCTCTTCCCGCAACTCCTCGGAAGTGTCGATGCGGATGACACCTTCCTCTTCCACGTAGCCGAAGCTGTGGGCCCTGAGGATAACCCCCAGAGCTTCCTTCCAGGGCACCTGATCCAGACGCACCGTGACCTTGCCCTCCACGCGAGGACTGGCCACGATGTTGCTGCCGCTGAAACTGCTCAGCGAACGCAGCACGGTCTGGATGTCGGCATCCTGGACATCAAGAGAAATGGGGCGCCCCATATCTTCCTTGACCGGTTTCTCCGGGGGGACGACTTCCGCGTCCTGCGCCAGGGCCAGGCCGGAGGTCAAAAGCAGGACGGACAGGGCGATCAGGTGGGCAAAGCGGATCCTTCCGAACATTTTCTCAGTCCTCCAGTTTCTCGAGCTTCAGGACCACCTTGTTGGTGATTCCGTAGAGAGTGACCCGCGCGGTGAGTGAATTTTTGCGGATGCTGACGACGCGGCCGCTGCGGACACGATCGCCCACACGCAGGATATAACCGAAACCTTCTCCATCTTCGACCAGGGCGAAACGATCCTCCTGGCCCCACATCACACCCACCAGGTGGGCGCTGTTCATATCGACCAGATCGTTGGCCGGGGAGGCTTCGTAATCCCCGCTGACGAGGACCTTGAAGGGGTCCTCCTTGCCGTAGCTCTGGTAGAAAAATTCATTGGCGCGCAGGGCGTTGATGCGCTCCCGCGCCTCCTGCGACGGGCTCACCGAGCCCGGCCCGTCATCCGCCAGCACCGGCAGTGCGACCACGGCGCACAGCACGCAGATCAGAGCCGTCAGGGTGGTCTTTTCCAGGTTCTTCATTTCCACCCTCCTTTAGCGACCGGCCTGGGCCGGAACCTTGGCGGTTTGGGGTTTCTTCCTGGCGTTACCGCCCGAGCCGCCCGCGACACCGCGGGGCTGGGAACCATCCAGGGTGTAGGCCGTCAGGATCAGGTCCGTCTTCATGGTGAAGGGCTGGTCCTCCTGCTCCTTGATGCCTTCCATGCGCAGGTTCGAGACATTCACGATGCGGTTCATATTGGCCAGCCGGCTCAGGAAAACACCCGTCTGGTGGTACCCGCCCTCCAGGCTGACCTCGATGGGGTTGTCGGCGTAGAAGCCGCGCCCCACGGCGTTCTGCGGGCGAAAGATCTGGAATTCCACCCCCGATTGCTGACCGGCCGCCGTGACCTTGCGCAGCAGATCGGGCATCTGGTTCTTCTCGGGCAACAGCGTGCGGGCCACCTGCCACTGGTCATGCAGGATGGCGTACTCCTGCTCCACCCGCTCCAGGTTCCTCACCAGCAGACGGGCCTTCTCCAGGTCCCGGCTCAGCTCCTGATGACGGGCTTCCAAGGCGGCCACATCGCTCTTGCGAGCGGCGTAGGTGAAGGGGTACATGGCCGACAGGAAGTACATCGGCACAGCCACCAGCACCACCAGGATCGCCATGGCCCAGCGCAGAAATTTGGGATCTTTGACGTCGATATCCATGATGGTCCTTCCTACCCGTCGAATTCGGCCCTGGGCGCGCGCCGCACGGCTTGGGCCTTGGCCTTGAACTTGATGACTTCCACTTCACCGATCTCACCCTTTTCCGCCACCGTCAGATCCACGGTAGCGAACCAGGGGCTGTTGGTGACGCGTTGCATGAAGTCGCTGATGAGAAAATTGCTGAAGGTCACGCCCTCCACCTGGTAGCTGTCGCCGCCGATATCCTCGAAGCGGGTCAACCACATGTGCTCGGGCAGGCTGCGGTTCAGTTGATCCATCAGATGGACCCGGAAGTAGCGATCCCGATCCAGTTCGGTGATCACGTCGAGGCGATCGTTCAGATCCTTGCGCTGCTGGTTCAGCCGCTTGATCTTGGCGATCTCCGGCGCCAGGCGGCGGCTTTCCGCCTCCTCCTCGGCGATCACTTCCTCCAGAGCCGTGATCTGCTTGCTCTGGTGGATATAAGCCCCGCCAATGGCCAGGGCCGCCACCAGGATCAGGATCAGAGGCGCGAAGGTGTTCAGCTGCGGGATCTGCAACCCCTTCTTCTTGGGCAGTTCCTCATGAGGCAGCAGGTTGATGCGGATCATGACGTCACCCCCTGACGCAGAGCCAGCCCGACGCTGACGGACAGCAACGGGCTCAGGTGTTCGGCCTGCCCGGCGGCAAACAGATCCGGGTCATAGTCCAGCCCCGCCAGGGGATCCGCCTTCTCCGCCGGAATGGCGTAGACCTCGGACAGGTAATCGGCCAGGCCGGGCAGGTGCGCCCCGCCGCCGCTCAGGACGATGCGGTCGATGCCGTCGGCTTCGCCGGCGGTCTTCAGGTAGCTGAGGCTGGGCTCCAGCCCCTTGTAGATTTCCGAGGCCACGGTGCGCACGATGTCCAGCACCAGTTCCTGGTCCACATCCGCCTCTTCACCACGGGCCAAACTCTGGGCCGACTCGTAGCTCAGGCCCATCTGCTTCTGGAATTCCTCGATGAAATGGCCCACCCCCAGGGGCAGATCCTTGGTGAAGTACGGCACGCCGCCCTTGACGATGTGCACGTTCGTCACGCCACCACCCACATCCAGCAGGGCGACGAACTCCTCGTCGCCATCCTCTTCCAGCCCGGGCTCTTCCGGCCCGAAGCCCTCGATGTCGTCATCCAGAGAGCCGGCCAACGCGGGCTCGGGCTCCGGTGCCGCCTCTTCGGCCATTTCCAGGACCAGATCCCGCTTACCGGTGAATTCCCAGCTGTTCTGGTTGGCGAAGCTGGCCACATCGATAACTTCCACCACGAAGCCCGCGTCGCGGATCAGTTCGGCCTGGGTGAGGATCATGTCCTTCTTGGCCGCCACCAGCATCAATTCCATCTGCCCGGCGCCGATATCCTCTTGCAGAACCTCGAAGTCCAGGCTGATATCGTCGATGTCGAAGGGCACGTGCTGCTCGGCCTCCCAGTAGATGGCCTCGCGCGCTTCTTCCTCGCTCATCTGGTCCATGACAATTTTCTTAACGATGACCGCCCGACCCGCCACGGCGCTGGCCACGGGCTCGTCGGGAATCTCCGCCTCGGAAGCGCAGTCCTGGATGGTCTGAATGACCAGTTCACGGTCCATGATCTCGCCGTCGACGATGGCCTCGGGCGGAAGGTCGGCCATGGCGAAATGGGTGACCACCGGCCGCTCTTCGTTCAGATCCAGACGCAAGACCTTCACCACGTTGGAACCGATGTCCATGGCGATGAGGCTTTTTCTCTTCTTCTTCAGGAAGCCAAACATGGGAATCCTGCCTTGCTGCTGATGTCTTTGGCTCGGGATCGACCCTCATGGTCCCTATCCCAGCGCTTTGCTGGCAACTCTCGTGCCAGTGTCCGGTTCGGCTGCCCAGATCCGGGCTTGAGGCTTTTTTCCCGGAATGACGCGAAATTCCAAACCGTGGTGAGAAACGTAAAGACCTTGTGGGAAAGATATTTCGACCGTAGCGGGGAAAAATTTACCGGCGGCGTCAGCAGATGAATCAGAACAGGGCGATATAGGCTTGCCAGAGTCTTTCTCCGGCCAGCAGCACCACCAGCGCCGCGGCCGCCAGGAAGGTGCCGAAGGGCAGCTTGGCCGCCCCCGCGGGTTTGCCCCGCATGGCCGTCAACGCATAAAGCGACCCCAGGAAAGCCCCGCCGAAAAGCACCGCCAGCACGCCATAGGGCCCCTGGAAGGCGCCCACCATGCCCATCAGCATGACATCACCGCCCCCCATGCCCAGGACCCCGCGCGCCAGCTTGTAGCCATAGCTGACGCCCAGGATGATGCCGCCGCCCGCCAGCAACCCCAGCAGGCTGTCCACGGGCCCCAGGGGTGTGAAGAAGGACAGCCCCAGCCCCGCCACCATGCCGGCAACGGTCAGGGTGTGGGGAATGATCATGTGCTGCCAATCGATGATGGCGACATTCACCAGCAGAAGCAGGTACAGGGCCGCGCCAACCCCCTGCCCCGTCACGCCGAAACGCCCGAAGCCCACCAGGACGCAAAGGATGCCCGCCATCTCCAGCAGAAGGTAGCGCGGGCTGATGGGTGCGGCGCAATGCCGGCAACGTCCGCGCAGCAGAACCCAGCTCAGCAGGGGGATGTTGTCGTACCAGGCCACGGTCTTCTTGCACTTGGGACAGTAGCTGCGCGGTCCCACCACGCTCAGGTTGCGCGGCAGACGGTAGACCAGCACATTGCTGAAACTACCGAAACAGGCCCCCACCACGGCGGCCACGGCATACCAGAAAACGGATGGATTCAAGCTCCCGCTCACGGCCAATCTCCCATCATTTCACGTTTCCGTTGCCTGCTGTCCGGTCGCCATCTTCTCCTGGATGATGGAGATCATCTTCTCCGCCAGTTTCTTCATGCCGGGCTGGTCGGTGGTTTCCCTCAGTTCTTCCCACATCTGCAGACTGCCCAACAGGTTCCGGCCCCGGTAGCGGCTGAACGCCGCGAAACGCCGTTCCAGATCCGTGGCGTCCGAGCAACGTGACGCCCGGGTGAACCAGTAGCTGCTGCGATCATAATCATGATCCACCACGTAGTAGATCAGACCGATCTGGAAATAAAGCCGCGCCGTGTGCGGGTTATGCAGCAGCCCTTCCTTGAGGATATCCACACTCTTGTAGGGTTTCCCCAGATCCGACCAGGTGACCAGGGAGGCGAAATGATAGGCCTCGACAAAGTGCGGATCCAGCCGGGTGATGGCGTCGATGAGCAGCTCGAAGTGGCGAAAGTTGTTGTAACCCTTGGCGAAAGCGCCGTAGTACTGGACGAAGCGGAACCAGAGATAGTCGGCGTTGGCTTCGCGGAAACCCAGGCTGCTTTCGCGCAGGAACTTGCCCGAAGGAAAGTAGAGACGGTCGTATTTCTCCTGTGGCGAGTGGCCGGTATCGAAGGTCCGCAGACTGAAGACCATGACCAGCGCCAGGACCAGGAAAGCCCCCACCTGTAGCAGGGAGTCGCGCCGGGCCGCCGTCATCCGCGCAGCTCCTTGCGCGCGAAGATGTTGCCGGCCAGCAGCAACAGCAGGCCCGCATAGGCCAGGGCATACAGGGTGGCCATGAGCATATGCTCCGGCGCCACGGTCTCGCCATGCACCACGGCCCCGCGCACGTTGAAGACTTCCAGATTGGGCACCAGATAGTAGACCACCTCAGCCACCCTGGCCTGCCCCACGGTCCCCTGCATGGCTCCGAAGTCACGGATGCTTTCGCTCAGATGCCCCACCGCGAACGTGCCCAGGGTGAAGACGGCCGCCAGCACCGGCGACACGCAGGTGCTGAAGAAAACCACCACCGCGGTGATCAGCAGCATTTCCAGCACGCCCATGTAGATGGCCCCGACAAAGCGCAGGGAGAAATCCCCCGGCGCCAGCAAGGTCATGAGCATGAACAGCACGCCCATGACGGCGATCATGCTGATCTGGGTCATGCTCAGGCCCAGGAATTTGCCCCACAGGTATTGCCGACGGCTGACCGGTTTGGACAGGATGGTCAGGATGGTGCCCTTGTCCATTTCCTTGCGCACCATGTTGCTGCCCACGAAGACCACCACCAGCAAACCGAAGACGGTCATGGCGGCCAGCCCCATATCGGTCATGATCTTGCCCTGGGCCCCGACGGTCAGGGGCGAGACCACGGCCGTACCGGCCAGCATCACGAAACCGAAAACGGCCACCAGGTAGAAGATGCGGTCGCGAACGGTTTCGCGGAAGGTGCTGTAGGCCAGGATGCCGACATGGGCAAACATCAGTTTCCTCTCCTGCTGTCGTGGATTTTCATGAACAGGTCCTCCAGGCCCGAACGGCAGGTTTCCACCGAAAGGACTTCGCGTCCGGCCGCGCGGGCTGCCTGGAGCGCGTCGCCGAGGGCGGCCACATCCCGCGCGGTCTGCACGGCCACGCCGGTGACCGCCGCGGCATCGCGCAGACGGATCTCGTAACGGCTTTCCAGGTGGAGGCGGCGCATGTCGCAGGTTTCGACCATGCGGCCTTCGCAGAGAATGCCCACCTTGTCGGCCAGCATCTCCACATCCGGCACGATGTGGCTGGACAGGATGATGGTGCGCCCCTCCTGCCGCAATTCCTGCAGCAATTGGCGCACCTCACGGCGGCCCACGGGATCCAGGCCGCTCATGGGCTCGTCCAGAATCAGCAATTCGGGATCTCCCAGCAGCGTCTGGGCCAGGCCCATGCGCTGCAACATACCCTTGCTGTACTTGCGTAAAGGACGGCCCGCGGCCGCGCTCATGCCGGTGCGATGGAGAACACTTTCCACCTGATCGGCACGCTTGGCCGCCGGCACATCCAGCAAACCCGCGTAAAGATGCAGCAGCTCGCGGCCGCTGAGGTGTTCGAAGAAGTAGGGACGTTCCGGCAGATAGCCCACGCGGCGGCGGCTGGCCACTTCGGTGTTGGCCAGGCCCAGGATCTGAACGCTGCCGCCATCGGCCCGGATCAGATCCAGGATGCAGTTGATGGTGGTGGTCTTGCCGGCACCGTTGTGCCCCAGCAGGGCGAAGACCTCGCCCCGGTTCACGCTGAAGCTGACCCCGTCGATACCCCGCTGCCGCCTGCGCAGAAAATCCGAGCGGAACTCCTTGCGCAGATCCAGCACCCGCAAGGCCTCCGTTTCGACCTTGCGCCGGGATCCGGTATCCGTCGGGGGCGCCGCGACCGGGTGTTCCGGGGCGTCCAGCGCTGGATTGTTTGCGACCACCTTCTGGAAACTCAACATCCACCTCCGGCCCAAAGCCGTATTCAGATCGTTTTCAGGACGTATTTCCTTTTCACGGAGAAGGGTTTTGCAAACCGGATGCCACGATTGACCCGAAGTCGGTCTAACGGCCGCCGACCAGGACAAGAATCTCCTGGCTCAGGCCCCAGCCGTTGATCCGATAACCCGTGGTGCGCCCGCCGTCCACCACCCCCACCAGCCCGATCTGTCCCGGTGTCGTCGCCGCCACGCCGAATTGGGGTTCGGTGACCCCGCTGGTGAAGGCGTTCACCAGGCGGGTGCCGTTGGGCATGAGAGGCAGCAGATCCGCCTGGACGTCGGAATAGACGCCTTCATGCTGGACGGCGTAGTCCTCGACCACCAACTGCAGCGTGTGGGCGTTATTCTTGACCTGGCTTTCCTTGGCGCGATTCTGCATGCGGATGTAGTTGGGGATGGCCATGAGGGCCAGAATCCCCAGGATAAAAATGACGGTGATCAGTTCGATGAAAGTGAAACCGCGGTGGTGGTGCAAAACAGTCCTCCGGAGGGGCGCCAATAACCAGAATACTGGCTCGGGTTTCGGCTTCCATCGGCCGGCATTAAGGGAAATCCCTGGCGGGGAATAATCAGAGCCGGGGGCGATGTCCCTGCAGCAGGACAAGACGGCGCGGCCGCTGTTTCTCTCCTTGTCCCCAGGCCTCGATGACATAGTCCTGGCCACGGGTCGGCGAGCGATAGGTCAGATCGCCCACCCCCCCGGTGAAGGTGCTGGCCTTGCCGGTGTAGGGGTTGCGGGGGGCCTGGTCGTTGGGCAGGTAGGGCACCAGGTCCCAGGGATCCAGGGGGTAGTTGCCCAGGTGGGCGGCGGCATAGGTTTCCGCCGCCAACTGCAAAGTGGCGGCATTGCCCCGGACGGTGGCCTCATGAGCCCGGTGCTCCAGGTGCCGAAACGCCGGAACCCCCAGCAGGAACAGGCAGACAAGCACCAGGCTGGTCGTGCCCGCGGCCAGGATCAGATCCGCCTTGTCGATGGGCTTGCGGGGCAGCTTGAAGTTCGTTCGCATGTTTCGCAATGGTGCGCCTTCAAAAGGAAAAGCGGGGCTGGTTGGGCCAGCCCCGCTCCTGAGTATCAGTCGGCCATGCTTACGCTTACTGACCGCTGGTCAGGGTGACGACATTCGCGTCCTTGCCGAAGCCGGTGATGGTGTAACCCACGTTCACACCACCCTGGGCCACGGCCTGGATGCCGATCTGGCCCGCGGTCGCGGCCGCGCCGGCGAACTGGGGCTCGGTGGACGCGCCGGTGAAGGCGTTCTCCAGCAGGGCACCACCGGGCAGCAAGGGGGTCAGATCGCCAGCGGCATCCGAGTAGATGCCATCGTTCCGGACGGCGAAATCCTCGGCGGCCAGCTGCACGGTGTGCGCCGCGCCCTTGACCTTGGCTTCCTTCGCACGATCCTGCATGCTGATGAAGTTGGGGATGGCGATGGCGGCCAGGATGCCGATAATAACGACCACGATCATCAGCTCAATCAGAGTAAAGCCCTTGCGATTCAACACTACACGTCCTCCTTGTAGCGGTCCCTTTGAAAAGACCTTCGTTGTTCCGATTCCGGTCTTGTTGGGGACCGGCCTCACGGGTGCCTGCCAATGGCAGTCCCGGTAAGCATAGGGCATGCCATTCGCCCTAGCCCATTTTTCGTCCTTGCAAGTCCTTTTAAACAGGCGACTTAAGCTTTTCCCGAAACTTCTTTGCCCCAACCCCAGGGCCCGCGAGCCGGGCAATTTGCTTCCCCCACCCGGCAAAACCTTGCAAATGAGAGGGTATTTCCCCTCAACTCAGCACCGCCTCTTGCGGTTCTTGCTCCCGCAGGGCGTTTTCCACCGCGTCCAGCAGATCCGAACCCGGCGTGAGATCCTCGTTCTGCTCCTCGCAAGCGTCCTCGGGATCCTGCACACCGTACTTCTTCAGCTTGCGGTACAGGGTGGAGGCGTTGATACCCAGGATCTCGCTGGTCTGCTTGCGCGCCCCGCCGGTACTCTGGAGAACCGACAGGATGTGCGCCTTCTCCAGCGCCTCCAAGGTCACCGCTCCGCCCACGGTCAGCTCGCCGGCGCTGTTTTCTCCGGAAGGCGCGGACTGGAATTCCGGCGGCAGGTCCCCCACCTCGATGCGATCCCCGTCGCGGATGATGCTGGCGCGTTCGATGACGTTTTCCAGTTCCCGCACGTTGCCGGGCCACTCGTAGCGCTGCAGGGCCTGCAGAGCCTTCTCGGTCACTAGGGATCCCACGGTCCCTTTGTATTCTCTGGGACAGCAGCGACGCAGGAAGTGATCCACCAGCAGGGGGATATCGTCCGGACGCTCGCGCAGGGCCGGCAGGTTCAGCGGGATGACGTTCAGCCGGTAGAAGAGGTCGATGCGGAAATTACCCGCCGCCACCTCCTGCTCCAGATCCCGGTTGGTGGCGGCCACCACGCGCACATCCACCTTGATGGGACGGGAACTGCCCACGGGATAAATCTCCCGCTCCTGCAACATGCGCAGCAGCTTGACCTGGATGGCGTGGGGTGTCTCGCCGATCTCATCCAGGAAGATGGTCCCGCCCTCGGCCTGGCGGCAGAAACCGTCATGGTCCTTATCCGCGCCCGTGAAGCTGCCCTTGACGTGCCCGAAGAGCTGGCTTTCCAGCAAGGTTTCCGGGATGGCGCCGCAGTTGATGGCCACGAACGGCTTGTCCGCGCGCGCGCTTTGCATGTGGATGCTCCGGGCGATCAGCTCCTTGCCCGTGCCGCTTTCGCCATTGATCAGGACCGTGGCTCCGGTGCCGCTGATCTTCTCGACCATCTTGAACACCGAACGCATGCGCGCGCTCTGGCCGATGATCTTCTTGGCCTTGGAGGAGCGATTCAGCTTTTTCTTCAGTTCCACGTTCTCGCTGCGCGCCTGACCCAGGGCCAGGGCGTTGCGCACGACCATGCGGATTTCATCGTTCTTGCAGTGCTTCTGCAGATAGCTGAAGGCCCCCAGGTTGACCGCGTCGATGGCCGACTGCTCGCTGGCGTAGGCCGTCATGATGATCACCGGAATGTTGGGATTCATCGCCTTGACGCCCTTCAGAAGCTGAATGCCGTCCATCTTGGGCATCTGGATATCGGTCATCACAAGGTCGAATTTCTCCTGCTCCAGCAGCTGCAAGGCCTGAGCGCCGCCGTTGGCCGCCCGAACCTGAAATCCTTCTTTGCGCAACAAGATGGCGAGGTATTGGCACATGGACTCTTCATCGTCGACAACCAGAATCCGTTCCTCGGCCATGTTCTCTCCTTCGTCCGCGAAAAGGGCAATTTGCAGTGATGCAGGAGATATCGGCCTCTGCGGGACCTCGCTTTACACCTAAATCGCGATAATCTTGGACTTTGCAAAAAACAACAGCCCCACAGGGGCCGTGCGCATTGCCCTTTGCGAGGCAACATCTTCCGTTGTTCAAGACCGGGTGATTCCGGACAGGAGGGGGGTCACACCAGAAGGGCTTCAGCCTGTTCCGGCTCGGCCGCTTCCGCGGAGGGCCGGTCCGTTGCCCGAGGGCCGTCCTGCCCCAGTTCCGGTACGTGCACCACCGGCCAGCGCACCCGGAACACCGTCCCGCCGCCGGGACGGTCCTCGGCCCGCACCCGCCCGCCATGGGCCGCGGCAATACGCTGCACGATGGCCAGGCCCAGCCCCGTGCCGCCTTCCTTGTTGGTGGCAAAGGGCGTGAACATGTCCTGGCGGATATCCTCGTCGATGCCCGGCCCGTCATCCGTGATCACCAACTCCTGGCTGGTGCCCGCCGCCAGCAGGCGCAGATTCAGCCCCAGATCGCCCTGATAGTGCATGGCTTCACAGGCATTGATGACCAGGTTGAGGGTCAGCTGCGTCAACTGGCCCGGGTCCGCCACCAGTTCCATATCCTCCGGTTGCACGTCGCAATGCAGGTTGACCCGGCCGTTCTTGGCCGCCACGTGCTGCCGGATCTGCAGGCTGATCTCATCCCCGAATTCCCGGGCCCGGAAACGCCGCCGGTTGGTGGGGCGCATGCGGCTGTAGGCCAGGAAGTCGTTGATGATGGTGTTGACCCGGCTGCTCTCCTTGAGGATCAGAGTCATCAGGGCGGCATGGTCACCTTCCAGATCCAGGTCGTCCGCCAGCATCTCCACGCTGCCGCGGATGCTGGCCAAAGGATTGCGGATCTCGTGGGCGATGCTGGCCGCCAGTTCGCCGATGGCCGCCAGACGATCGTTCTCCCGCACGCGGGCCGTCATCTCTTTCTCCCGCGTCAGGTCCGTGAAGATGCAGATGGCGCCGATGATGCGCCCGCCGGGAGCCGTCACATGGTTCACGTTCAGCCCCAAGGGCAGCTCCCGCCCCATGCGCTTGATCAGCGCCTCGCCCCGATCCACGGGAGCCTCGCCCCGGGCCACGGGCAGGATGACATCCACCATCTGCTCCATGCCGCCACGGCACACATCCTCCAGGCGACAGCCGATCAGGTCGCTTTCCTCCATCTCCAGGATGCGGCAACAGGCCGGATTGACCCGCACCACCACGCCGCCCGTGTCGATGGTCAGCAAACCGCTGCGGATGTTGTCGATGATGTTGCGCATTTCCCAGAGCGCCTTCTGAACCCGGCGGCGGCTTTTCTGCTCGCTGTCCTCGAAGCCCTGGATGCGCTGGAAATAGTGCCACAGGCCGAATTCCGCCAGGGTACCGGCCACACCCAGCAGGATCACGTTGCTGGTCTTCTGCCCCGCAAAGGTGGCCACCAGGACCACGGCCAGCACGTCGATGACCATCTGCAGAGGCAGGATCGCCCGCCCGGACCAGCGGCCCAGGTCAGCCATCCAGCCCAGGCCGATGCTTAGAGCCAGAGCCGTCAGGGTACCCAGCAGACCGAGGCCCGAACTGTCCTGGGGGGCGTAGTGCCAGGCCAGGACCGCCACCGCGGTGAGCGCCACCAGCAGAACCACCCGGCCCAGGGTTCGGTGGGAGATGGTCTTGAGGATACCGAGGCCGTGGAGAAGGCACGCCAACTGCCCTAGCCTCCCACGATGCTGGACATCTTGAACATGGGCAGGTACATGGCCACCAGCATGGAGCCGACCATGCCCCCCATCAGCACGATCATCAGCGGTTCGATGGCGGCGGTCAGGGCCTCCACGGCCGCGTCCACCTCGTCGTCGTAGAAGTCGGCGATCTTGGACAGCATCTCATCCAGGGCGCCCGTCTGCTCGCCGATGCCGATCATCTGCGTGACCATGGGCGGGAAGACGCCGCTCTCACGCAGGGGACCGCTGATGTTCTCGCCCTGGCTGATGGCCTCCGCCGTGTTGCCGATGGCTTCTTGGATCACGGTGTTGCCCGCCGTGCGGCTGGTGATCTCCAAGCCCTGCAGGATGGGCACGCCTGAACCGATCAGAGTTCCCAGGGTGCGGGTGAAGCGCGCCACGGCGCTTTTGCGCAGCACGTTGCCGATGATGGGAATCCGCAGGGCCAGCTTGTCCGTCAGGTAGCAACCCCGCGCCGTGGCCCGGAACCGCTTGAAACCGAAGAACAGCCCCGCGCCGCCGGCGAACAGGGCCCACCAGTAGGCCCGCATGAAGTTGCTCAGCCCCATGACGATGCGCGTGGGCGCCGGCAATGTGCCGCCGAAATCCTTGAACATCTTGGCGAAGACCGGGATCACGAACAGGAGCATGAAAATGCAGGCACCGCCGGCAACCGTCAGCACGATGGAGGGGTAGGTCATGGCGCCCTTGACCTTGCGCTGCAAGGCGTCGGCCTTCTCCAGGAAAACGGCCAGGCGTTGGAGAATCACGTCCAGGATACCGCCGGCCTCACCGGCGGCGATCATGTTCACGTACAGATCGCTGAAGACCTTGGGATGTTTCGCCAGAGCCTCGGCCAGGGTGCTGCCGCCCTCCACATCGCTCATCACCGTCTGGACCACCGACTTGAAGTGCTCTTTCTGCAGTTGGCGGCTCAGCACGTCCAGGCACTGCACCAGGGGCAGACCGGCGTTGACCATGGTGGCGAACTGCCGTGTGAAGACCGACAGATCCTTCACCCCCACGCTCTTGCGCCGCAGGAAACTGAACTTGATGTCCCGCGGCTTCTTCTTGATGGAGGAGATGACGATCCGCTTCTTCCGCAGATACTCCCCGACTTCCTTTTCGCTCGCGGCCTCGTGCTCCCCACTGAGGGTCTCTCCCTTGGTGGTCTTGCCTTTCCAGATGAACGTCGTGGTGGTGCTCACGGGCTTACCTTCCTCACTTGATCATGGCGGGTTGACCGATCATCTGGGCCAGTTCGGCAGCATCGTTGCTGCGGCCCAGGGCCTCTGTCGGATCAATCCACTTGTTGATGATGGCCTGGTAAAGGCTCTGGTTCATGGTCTGCATGCCGTGTTTCTGGCCGGCCTGCATCAGACCGTAGATCTGGTGAACCTTGTCGTCGCGGATCATGGCCTTGATGGCCGGGGTACACACCATGATCTCCAGAGCCAGAACCCGTCCGCCGCCACGTATCCGGGGCACCAGCTGCTGCGTGATGACACCCGCCAGGCTGAAGGCCAGCTGGCTGCGCACCTGGTTCTGCTGCTCCGGCGGGAAGACATCCACGATGCGGTTGATGCTCTCGAAGGTGCTGTTGGTGTGCAGCGTGGCCAGGGCCAGGTGGCCCGTCTCGGCAATGGTCAGGGCCGCGGAAATGGTCTCGCGGTCACGCATCTCGCCGATGAGGATCACGTCCGGATCCTGGCGCAACACGTACTTCAGCGCGTCGGGGAAGCTGTGGGTGTCGCTGTTCACCTCGCGCTGGTTGACGATGCAGTTCTTGTGCTGATGCACGAACTCGATGGGATCTTCGATAGTGATGATATGCCCGTGCCGCTCGCTGTTGATGGTGTCCACCATCGTGGCCAGGGTGGTGCTCTTGCCGCTGCCCGTGGGCCCCGTCACCAGGATCAACCCCTGGGTGCGGTTGATCATCTCCCGGCATACCGGGGGCAGGCCCAGTTCTTCGAAACTGTTGATTTTGTAAGGGATTTGGCGGATGGCCATGGCCGTCGCGCCGCGCTGCTGAAAGACATTGGCGCGGAAGCGGCTGATGCCCTGCACGCCGAAACTCAGATCCAGTTCCATGTCGTTCTCGAAGCGCATCTTCTGCTCGTCGTTGAGGATGCTGTAGGCCAGGGCCCGGGTATCATCCCCCGTCAGCGGAGGGAAAGAACTCGGCAGCACCTGACCGTCCACCCGCAACAACGGCGGTAGACCGGCCGTAATGTGCAGATCACTGGCTCCCCTGTTGACCATATCCTCCAGCAGTTCTCGCATACCGGCCACGTCAAACCCTCTTTCTCATCAGTCGGCAACCGCGGTTTCCCGCAGCACTTCTTCGATGGTGGTGATGCCCTTGGCCACCTTGAGCAGACCATCGGCGCGCAGGGTGAGCATGCCTTCTTCGACGGCCTTATGGCGAATTTCGGTGGTCGAGGCCCGATCCAGAATCAGCTCTCGGATACCCGGCGTGATGGGCATGACTTCGTACAGGCCCTGCCGCCCGGAATACCCGCTACCGTTGCACTTGTCGCACCCCTTGCCCTTGAAGACGGGGGTTCCCGGTTTGAGGCCCACGTCGGCCAGGGCCTCGTCCGACAGTTTCAGTTCCTCCTTGCAACCGGAGCAAATTCGCCGCACCAAACGCTGGGCCATGATCAGCACCGTGCTGCTGGCCACCAGGAAGGGCTCGATACCCATGTCGATCATACGGTTGATGGTGCTGGGCGCGTCGTTGGTGTGCAGGGTCGAGAGCACAAGGTGCCCCGTCAGAGCAGCCTTGGTGGCGATGCCGCCGGTCTCCAGGTCACGAATCTCACCCACCATCACGATGTTCGGATCCTGCCGCAGGAAAGCCTTCAGGGCGGAGGCGAAAGTCAGGCCGACCTCGTCCCGCACCTGCACCTGGTTGATGCCGTCGATGTTGTACTCGACGGGATCCTCGGCGGTCATGATGTTGGTGTCTTCGACGTTCAGCTTGGAAAGGCAACTGTACAGGGTGGTGGTCTTGCCGCTACCGGTGGGGCCCGTCACCAGGACCATGCCGAAGGGCGAGGCGATGGCCTGGTACACATCCGCGATGGCCTTCTCTTCCATGTTGAAGTCGGCCAGGTCCAGATTCAGGTTGCCCTTGTCCAGGATACGCATCACGACCTTCTCCCCGTAGATGCAGGGCAGGGTCGAGACACGCAGGTCCACCTTCTTGGCGCCGATCTTCAGTTTGATGCGGCCGTCCTGGGGAATGCGGCGCTCGGCGATGTCCAGCTCGGACATGATCTTCAAACGGCTGATGATGGCGTTCTTCAGCTTGATGGGCGGCTCCATCACTTCCTTGAGCACACCGTCCACGCGGTAGCGCACGCGCATGTTGCGTTCGTAGGGCTCGACATGGATATCGCTGGCGCCCATCTTCACGGCCTCGGCCAGCAGGGTGTTGACCAGCTTGACCACCGGGGCGTTCTGCCCGTCCTGCCCCAGCAGGTCGTCACCCTCATCCTCCTCCACCAGCTCGATATCATCCTCGAGCCCTTCCATGATCGAGGCCAGGCTGTCCGCATCGCTGTAATACTTGTCGATGGCCTTCTTGATGGCCATCTCGCCCGCCACCACGCACTGGACTTCCAGACCGGTGATGAACTTGATGTCGTCGATGGCGAAGATGTTGGCGGGGTTGGCCATGGCCAGCGTGAGTTGACGTCCCACCCGCCTGATGGGCAACACCTGGAACTTGCGCACCACGTCGTCGGGAATGCGGTCGATGCATTCCATCTCGATTTCGGCGCTATCCAGATCCACGACAGGCAGCCGGAAGACCTGCCCCAGATACTGGGTGTAGGTCGGTTCATCGACGGCCCCGCTGCGCACCAGGGCCTGGCCGAGAGATCCGCCTTCCTTCTTCTGGATTTCCTGGGCCTTGAGAAGGGCCGCCTCGTCCATCACCCCGGCAGCCAGAAGCTGCT
>PDQT01000219.1 GCA_002747875.1 bacterium DOLZORAL124_64_63 | reverse complement strand
GGTGGCCATGAACCCCGCGGCGCTGATCACCAACTACCAAGATCTGAAGCCCGGTGGGATCATTCTGGCCAACATCGGCAATTTCGCGGAAAAAGATCTGGCCAAGGCCCATCTGGATACCAACCCCCTAGAGGACGGCACCCTGGCCGGGTATCGCGTCATCCAGGAAGACATCAACCAGCGCACCGTCGAGGCGCTGGAGGGCATGGACCTGAGCAAGAAGGACGTGCTGCGCTGCAAGAATTTCTACACCTTGGGCATGATGTACTGGCTTTTCAGCCGCCCCTGCGAACCCACCTTGGAGTGGTTGCAGGCCAAATTCGCCAAGAAGCCCGAACTGGCCGAGGCCAACACCCGAGCCCTGAAGGCCGGTTATAACCACGGCCAGCTTCTGCGTCTGTTCCAGGGCCGCTATGAGGTGCCCCCGGTCAAGGATGTGCACCCCGGGACCTACCGCAACATCATGGGTAACCAGGCCGTGGCCATCGGTCTGGCCGTGGGGGCGCACCAGGCCGGTCTGAAGGCCTTCCTGGGCTCCTATCCCATCACCCCGGCCACGGACATCCTGCAGTACATGGCGTTGATGAAAAACTACGACGTGGTGACCTGCCAGATGGAGGACGAGATCGCGGGTATCTGCACCGCCATCGGGGCCAGCTTCGCGGGTCGTTTGGGCATCACCACCACCTCGGGTCCCGGTCTGGCGCTGAAGACCGAGGCTCTGGGCCTGGCCGTCATCACCGAACTTCCCCTGGTCGTGGTCAACGTGCAGCGCGCCGGCCCGTCCACCGGTCTGCCCACCAAGGTGGAGCAGGCGGACCTGCTGCAGAGCATGTACGGTCGTAACGGCGAGGCGCCCATTCCGGTGCTGGCCGCGGCCTGCCCCTCGGATGCGTTCGATTGCGCGGTGGAGGCCTGCCGCATCGCCACGGAGTTCATGACTCCGGTGATTCTGCTGAGCGACAACTACATCGCCAACGGCGCCGAGCCCTGGAAGCTGCCCGAGATGGACCAGCTGCCGGAGTTCAAGGTGAATTTTGTCACCGACCCCGAGGGCTTCAGCCCCTACAAGCGCAACGAGAAGCTGGTGCGGAACTGGGCCAAGCCCGGCACGCCGCACCTGGAGCATCGTATCGGCGGCCTGGAGAAGGACGCCGTCACGGGCAACGTCAGCCATGAGCCCGACAACCATGAGATCATGTGCGAAACGCGCCTGCAGAAGATCATGAACATCCAGGACACCATTCCCACCCCCGAGGTGAATGGGCAGAAAGAGGGCGGGACCCTGATCGTGGCCTGGGGCTCGACCTACGGCGCCACCCGCACGGCGGTGGAGCGTTTGCAGGAAGAAGGGCGCCCGGTTGCCCACCTGCATCTGCGTCACCTGTTCCCCTTCCCCAAAGGGCTGCGGGAAATCTTCGCGCGTTATGATCGCATCATCGTGCCCGAGCTGAACTTCGGTCAGCTGGCGAAGCTTCTGACCGTCGAGTACCCTGAGTTCAAATTCGAGACCTACTACAAGGTCAAGGGCAAGCCTTTCCAGGCCTTCCAGTTGAAGGCCCATTTCGAGAAGATGCTGGAGGAGAAATCATGAGCGACGTGCAACAGCTGAAGCCCAAGGACTTCAAGTCCGACCAGGAAGTGCGCTGGTGCCCGGGTTGTGGTGACTACTCCATCATCAACTCCGTGCAGGCCACCCTGGCCGCCTGTGGTGTGCCCAAGGAGAACGTGGTCATGGTGTCGGGCATCGGCTGCAGCAGCCGGTTCCCCTACTACATGGACACCTACGGCTTGCACGGCATCCACGGCCGCGCCAACGCCATCGCCACCGGCGTGAAGGTGGCCAATCCGGAACTGGACGTGTGGGTGATCACCGGCGATGGCGACGGCCTGAGCATTGGCGGCAACCACATGATCCACTCCCTGCGCCGCAACGTGAATCTGAAGATCATCCTGTTCAACAACGAGATCTACGGTCTGACCAAGGGGCAGTACAGCCCCACCACGCCGCAGGGGCAGAAGACCAAGACCTCGCCCTTCGGTTCGGTGGACCATCCCTTCAATCCGGTGCAGCTGGCCCTGGGGGCCGGTTCCTCCTTCGTGGCCCGGACCATGGACGCCAGCCCCAAGCACATGAAGTCCATCCTCAAGGCCGCGGCCGATCACAAGGGCAGCGCCTTCGTGGAGGTCTGGCAGAACTGCGTCATCTTCAACGACGGCGCGTTCAAGGCGTGGAGCGATAAGAAGGTCCGTGACGAGCAGACCATTCTCCTGGAGGATGGCCAGCCCATGATCTTCGGTGCCGAGAAGGACAAGGGCCTGAAGGCCGAGGGTTGCCAGATCAAGGTCGTGCCCGCGGCCGAAGCGTCGGTGTGGAACGCGTCCAACGATTGCGCGGGCCCTGCCTTCGTCATGAGCCAGCTGGACAATAACCCGGAGATGCCGCGCCCGTTCGGTGTGTTGCACCAGGTTCAGATGCCCACACTGGAGGGTCTCATCCACGACCAGATCAAGGAAGTGACCGACCAGAAAGGCCCCGGCAACATCAGGGACCTGATCTACACCCCGGACGCCTGGACGGTGGAATAGGCGTCTGGCTTTCAGGTGCTGGTCAAGGGCTGGACGGTCAAGGTCTGGACGGGCAAGATCCATCCGGTCAAAGAAAAACCGGCGGCAGGCTTCATGCCTGTGGCCGGTTTTTCTTGGGCCCTCACCTTCCGAGGATAATCGGGAGTAGAGCCTGGGGCCGCAGCGTCCGGGGTGAAGCCTGGGGTGCGGCCCGGCAGACCACTCCGTAAACCTCCACACCCTGGGCGGCCACTTCCCGCAGCAGCTGTCCGTAGGCCGGGTCGATGTCATCCGCCGGCCCCACGCTGCGAGCATCGGCGCGCTGGACGCAGAAGACCAGAGCGGCCCGATCCCCGGCCGCGACCATGGCCGCCAGCTCCTGCAGATGCTTGCGTCCCCGCTCGGTGGGGGCGTCCGGGAAACGGGCGTGGCCGTCTTCCACCAGAGAGACGTTCTTGACCTCGATCCAGGTGCGGGCCCCCTGGTCGCTGGTGGCCAGGAAATCCGCACGGGAGCCTTGCCGGCCATAGCGGACCTCAGCCCGCAGGGTGCCGCCGGGGGGGAGAATGTCCGGCTGGCTGGGATTTGGCGTGGTGGAGTTTGGCAGGTCGGAGTTTGCTAGGTCGGAATTTGGCAATCCAGAGCCTGCTAGGCCGGCTTTCAGGGGGCCGGATTCCAGAGCTTCACGCACCAGCGTGTTGGCCGCCATGGTGTTGACCCCCACCAGAACCCCGTCCGGCTCGGTGCGGGTCAGTTCCAGGGTCCAGCGCAACTTGCGGGCGGGGTTTCGCGCCGGGCTCAGGTAGATGTCCCCACCGGGAAAGAGGCAGCCGCGCATGGCGCCCGTGTTGTTGGTGTGGGCCACCACCGGGGTGCCGTCCGGCAGATGGGCGTGGATGAAGAAGCGTTTCTCGCGACGATCGAAGATGGCGCGGGTCAGCGGGCTGGGGAATTCCAAGAGGGCGTCCTTTCCGGTAGCGTCCTTGCGGGTGGTTTCCCGTGGGATGGGATCTCTTCTGGTGGCATCCTTTCGGGTGGTATCCTCGCGGTTGATCTCCGTTCCAGCAGTCTTCGTGAACTATCGGGGCTGACGCTCTTGGGGTTTTGCGTCCGTCTGGCGGTTCTTACTGCCGGCGGGTTTTTGCTTGTCGTGCGTCCGGTGGTGGCAGGCGCTGCACAAGGTCGTGAGGTTTTCTTCGGCGTTGGTGCCGCCTTCGCTGCGGGGCGTGATGTGGTGGATCTCCAGGAATCGGGTGTGGGGGCAACCGGGGGCTTGGCAGCGGTGTTGATCGCGGGCCAATACCCGCCGGCGGGTACTGGGCGGGATGGCGGATTTGTTGGGGCCGTCGCCGGTGGCTACGCGGGCGTCGCAGGCCAGTTTTTCGTATTCCGCCGGGGTGAGTTCAGTTTCTCCACGGCTGGTGGTGATGTGGGATTTTTCACATTCGGGGCAGTGGTGCACGTGGATCTGGGTGTGGGGTTCTTTGGGGCTATCCACGCTTCCTGAATCA
>PDQT01000116.1 GCA_002747875.1 bacterium DOLZORAL124_64_63 | reverse complement strand
CTACAAGAAGTACGGCATGCTGGTGTACGCTGTCAGCCTGCTGGCCATCCCGGCCCTCTTCGCGCTGATCAAGTACGGGCCGGACATCATCTTCCTGGACCAGAACCTGCTGTTCTACATCCTGATCGGCCTGCTGTTTTTCGTGTGTTTCAACCTGCTGCGCGATGGTTTCAAAAGGGGGCCGGTGGCGCGGGATCGTATCCTGGTCCTGATGATCTTGATGACCTTCAACGTGGTTTTCTGGGCCCTCTTCGAGCAGGCGGGCAGCTCCCTGACTCTGTTCGCGGACCGCAACGTGGACCGCAGCGTCTTCGGGTGGTTCTCCATGACGGCCAGCCAGACCCAGGTCTTCAATCCCCTGTTCATCATCCTGTTCGGCAGCATCTTCTCGGTGATGTGGGTCAGCCTGGCGCGCATCGGCAAGAACCCCAACATCCCCATGAAGTTCGGGTTGGGTATCATCCAGCTGGGGCTGGGGTATCTGGTGCTGCTGTTGGGCATCAAGGTGGCCGGGACGGACGCCATGGTGCCGCTGGTTTTCCTGGGGCTGATGTACCTGCTGCACACCACGGGCGAGCTTTTCTTGTCGCCCATCGGCCTGTCCATGATCACCAAGCTTTCGCCCAAGCACATGACCGGCAGCGCCATGGGAGCGTGGTTCCTGAGCGCGGCCTTCAGCATGCACGTGGCCAGCGGCCTGGCCGTCCTGACCGGCGGCGGCGAGGAGGGCGAGGCCGCGGGCGAGGCCGTGATCCAGCTGAGCGCTGCGGAGCAGCTGGAGAATTTCGGTAGCGTGTTCGGGAACATGGGCTACGTGGCGGTGGGCATCGGCGTGCTGTTGGTGTTGCTGAGCAAGCCCTTGAACAAGATGATGCACGGGGTGGAATAACCGGCGATTTGGCTGGAATCTGTGCCCGGCATTGGGTAAACTTCTCCGGTCGAACGCCACGAGCGGGGTTCTCGACATGTCGGGAGCCCCGTTTTCACGTCCAACCGGAGGCGGGATATGTCCAGCACCCAGGTCCAGAAAGGCCACCCCCGTGGTCTTTATCCTCTGTTTTTCACCGAGATGTGGGAGCGGCTCGGCTTCTACATCATGGTTGGTATTCTTGTTTTGTACATCACCGACACCGAGCGTGGCGGTCTGGGCTTCAGCCTCAAGAACGCCGGCGAAATCTATGGCACTTTCATGGCCATGGTCTACTTCACGCCTTTTCCCGGCGGCATGATCGCCGACCGGTTGCTGGGCTACCGTCGGGCCGTGGCTTTGGGGGCGCTGCTGCTGGCTGCCGGCTACTTCGCCCTGGGGGTGCGCAGCATACCCATGTTCTTTGCGGGCCTGGCCCTGATCTGTCTGGGCAACGGCTTTCTGAAACCCAACATCAGCGCCATGGTGGGCAACCTTTACGCGCCCGATGATCCTCGGCGCGACGGCGGTTTCAATATCTTCTACATGGGCATCAACATCGGCGCCACGGCCAGCGCTCTGCTGGCCGCGCCTCTGCGGAACTTCTGGAGCTTCAACATGGCTTTCGTGGCCGCCGGTGTGGGTATGCTGGTGGGCGTGGCGGTGCTGCTGCTCAACTGGAAGAAGCTGGAAAGCGCCGACCGTCGTAGCGAGAAGGGCGACGACGATTTCGGCCTGCCGCAGATGTTCACCACCATCCTGCTGCCCGTGGCCATTTTCGGTGTGATCGGTTATTTCGTGGGCCGGGCCATCCCGTTTGTGGACGAGTCCATCGGGCCCATCACCTTCGGTTTCCTGATGGGTATGCTGCCGGTGGGTATTTACTTCTTCCGGCTGGTCCGGCGGGCTTCTCCCGAGGAGAAACCCGGCCTGGCCGCCCTCATTCCCGTGTTCGTGGCGGGCGGTGCGTTCTTCATGGTGCTGCACCTTTCCGGTGGTCTGATCACGGTCTTTGCCGAGCACGACACCAACCGCAAGGCCGAGTGGATTCCCTTTGCGGTCTACGCCCAGAAGGCCATGCCCAGCTACTACCACAACGCCGGTCCGGATCTGGCCCGGCCCGATGAGAACACCCTCTTCGTGGTGTCGGACGAGGCCGAGAGCATGTTCGGCGCCCGCATCCTGAACGAGACCACGGTGCGGAACTTCCACAACGACCCCACGGTGCAGGTCCACGACTACGTCGGTCAGGAACAGTTCGACGGCAGGCTGGTGGTCAGCGTCTATCCGGATGAGAACGTGAAGGTCAGCACCGAGAAGGACAGCCACGGGGTGGCCACGACCACCGTGAAGGTGGATCCCGAGGGCACGGACAAGCTGGCGGAGGTGGCCATCACCAAGATGGTGGGCGGGCAGGAAACCAGCGTGGTCCTGGTCAGCCAGCGTACCTTCGACCAGGTCTACCAGGGGGCCGGCCCCGACGCGCCGCGCCTGGCACCGGGCCAGTACGTGCGGCTGCTGAACGCCGAGATGATCACCGGTTTCTTCAACCCCTTCTTCGTGGTCGTCTGCACGCCGCTGGTGGTGTGGTTCTTCGCCTTCCTGGCCAAGAAGGGCAAGGCCGTGACCACGGCCCGCAAGATCTTCCTGGGCATGATCATCACCGCCGTCAGTCTGCTGCTGGTGGCCCTGGGGTCTTACCTGGGGGGCAGCGGAACCAGCAAGATCAGCATACTGTGGCTCATCGGTTACTACCTGATCATCACCCTGGGCGAGCTTTGCCTGTCGCCCATGGGGCTGTCCCTGATCACCAAGCTCGCGCCCAAGCGGCTGGTGGGTCTGATGATGGGCGGCTGGTTCCTGGCCACGGCCATCGGCAACAAGATGAGCGGTTTCATCAGCGGCCTGGAGCCGGACACGCAGATCTTCGTGGTGCTGGCCATCGCCATCCTGGGCGTGGCGGCCTTTATCTTCGCGATGCTGCCGCGGCTGGACGGGGCCATCCGCAAATATGGGGCCTGATCAAGCATGGGGCCTGATCGAGCACGGAGAGTGATCCCGGCTAATCTTCCGGCACGCAAAGCTGCCGGCGTGAGGCCGCGACCACCGTGCGCACCAGAACGAAAATAATGACCAGCGTGGTGATGATGGTCAGCACCAGCACCGACTGCTTGAAGAACGGTAGCTTGGATTTCTTGAACATCATCACCACGCTGAGAGTGAAGGCGTCCAGGGGGAAGGTGTAGCCCCACCAGCTCAGGAAAAAGGGCACCTTACGCAGCTTGCCCAGCATGGTCACCAGCATCAGGACATTGAACACGCCAAAGTAAAAGAGGATGCGCCCGAAGTTGTCCAGGGGCGCGGCCGTCAGCTTGTTGTAGGCGATGAAACCCACCGCCGGCGGCGCGATGAGGATGAACAGGGTGGGCAGCAGCTTGGGGGCCATGGGGCTGTGGAAGAAGATGCGGCCCACCAGCACGGCCAGCAGCACGATCCAGTAGACGACGCCGATGCTGAAAAAGAACCAGTTGATTTCCGTATGGGCGAATTCCACACCCGCCACCGGCACCAGCAGGGGCCCCACCACGGGGATGAACCAGGCGGGGTTGAAGAATTTCAGATCGTAGCTCTTATGGAACCAGCCGTGCAGGATCACCAGCAGGAAAACCAGATGCAGCGGCGCCCCGATGTACCAGAAAACGCGCGCTACGTCGGCCTGATCCGCCTCCAGCCAGCCGATGCTCAGCAGTAGGAAGCAGATGCTGAGGGCGGGAAAGAAATT
>PDQT01000102.1 GCA_002747875.1 bacterium DOLZORAL124_64_63 | reverse complement strand
ACTGAATCCAGCGTCACCGTTTAATCGTTCCAGATCATCCACGCAGTCGCCACCGGCAAGGTTCAGCATTACCAACGCGAAAATATGCTGGACGGTACTCCATCCCTGCAGTGGGCCGAGATGGCCAAAATAACGTTCTACAAGTTGCTGTAGCTTGGCCGCGCTAGCGAGCTCCAAGTAAAGAGGAAGCCCAGCCAGACCCGTGACTCCGATGCGGCATCGCTCTTTTTTGTACTGGAAAGGCAAAATACCTTGTGCCATGATTCGTCTAACCTCGTTGGTTAAGCTTTGGTTGTGGTAAACGTAGCTTAACTCCCTGATTCTACAGGGCCAACGAGGTTTTTCTTTTTCTTTGATGCCGGATCAGGGGATCGGTAACCCATGATCAGAAGTTCATTACCGGTAACCCCATTGCCTGCAGCCCAGCCAAGGCCCCGATCTTGCAAAACCACCTCACCGGCGGGCTTTACACCGGGCAATGGGTTCTTCCAAACCGTTTTTTACGGCCTTAATCCATTGTCATGTATGTGCTTATTCAGGATCCGCCATGTGCCTCCGTAGAAGGGCCGCCACCGCCACAAACCCGAACCCGTAGCCTCGGGTTGACAGAAACCGCGCGGATGACTCCCAGGGTTTACACTCTTATCCCTTGGAGCCTCGCCACCCGGAACCAGGAGTTGCCATGCCGAACCCAGCCGCGAATCCCAACCCAACTCCAACCCCAGCCCCAACCTCAGCCGCCCTCGCCGCCGCCCGCCGTGCCCTCCAGGATATCCTGCAGGCCCCTCCGCCGGATCCGGAATCCATCCTCCAAAGCCTCCGTCACCTGAATCCCGTCGCCGGCCGCCTTGTCCTTCTGGAACTGCTCCAAGCCGGCGAATTCACTGACGGCATCCAGGCCTTCTTCCCGATCTTCGCGGAAGCCTTCGACTTCAAGCTTTCTCCCGAACTGGAGAAGATGCTGTTCGCCAACTACCAGGCCAGCACCATGGGCACCATGTTCGAGGAACCCGAAGCCCCGCTCATGCTGGCCGATGCCATGGTGCATTACGCGGGCCCCCATGATGCCTTGGCCCTCGAGAATCTGGAACAGGAACGGCGCGCCTTCATGGTGCCCGCCTGGATCATTTACGGCCCGGCCCTCAAGCGCAAAGAGCTGGCGCACCTTCACCCTTTCATGGTCAAGGCCATCACGTCCGAAGCCGTCCGCGCCAATCTCGATATCTGGGACGATATCCTGCGCCTGGAACCGGCGGAACCGGCCCGCTCCCTGTTGCACGAGTCCCTCATGAAGCACCGCACCGTCTCCATGGGCGGGCGCTCCCTGGCGGAACTGGGCCTGCAGGCGGCCGAGCCCCTTGCCGCGCCTGTGCGCGCCTTCTTTTCCGAATGCGATGGCACAGGCACCTACACCATACTGGTGCAGGTCCTTCTGCCCAACGGCAACGTCCACGTGCACAATGTGGCCCGGCGCATGGACGGAGAACCACGGGACGGCTTCTCCCTGGGCAACCGCGAAGCCGGCAATCTGGACAGCATGCAGGAGGGCGGCTTCTCGCTGGAAGACCTGGCCTTCACCCCGCTGCCTCTTGCCGAAGCGGCGGTTTGGGCGCGCCGCACCCTGGATTGGAAAAACGCCGACCAAGAAACCCGCTACGCCGCCGCTTCGCTGATCTGGTCCATCGGTATGGGCCAACCCTGGGGCGATGAGCCGGAGGTCCGCTCCCTTGACGAGGAGGTCCCCTCCGTTCCCGAACCTTGCGACGAGGAGATGCACGAGTTTTTTATGGACTTTCATCTGTCCTGGTTTCTGGATGCCGAACAGATGCGGCACCTGGGCATCGAGCCGGGAGATCTGCGCACCGCCGACGCCAAGGCCCAGGAAGCCGCCTTCGAGCTTTTCGACAACCCCAAAGTACGCAAGAACTTGCAAGACATGCTGCGCCACATGAGCCTGTACCGACGCTATGCCGGCACGGATGGTGGGCACGTGCCGGGTCCCGGCTTTTATGAGCGCTTGATGCGCATGCTGGACGACAAGGAGAAGGGCCGCTTATTCCTGCAGCACTATTTCATCAACTGCATGGCGGCCTTCTTGGCCAAGCCCGAAAGCATCATATTCCCCATCGGCGACACACGCCGCCGCCAACGCCTGCGCGAGGTGGGTTTTCCCCGGCTTACCCGGCCCAAGGGCAAGCACATGGCGTACCTGGACTTTGCGGAGGTGGCGCATCACGCGCTGGAAAGCATCACGAACTTCAAGGGGGCGGAGTACCTGGGGGAAGATCGTTACGCCCACCTGGCCGTGGCCGTGGCCAAGGCCTACGTGGACGCCTTCTTCATCTTCGGCGATGGCCGCCGCCTGGAGGAAGACCGCCGGCGCTACCGCCGCATGCTCAATGCCATGGGGAAACACGGCGGGCTGGATGAGGGGCGCAATAAGGGGCTATGGATTTGGCTGGCGGACCGGCTGACGGAGTTCTTCGACGATGTTTGCGCCGGGTGCGCGGTGCATTGTCTGTCGCGGCCGACGGTTGGGCTGAGGAAGCCGTTTTTCGGGGACGAGCACCCCAGCAAAAAAGGAAACCATAAATGACTGTAGGATTGGAGGTCAGATCAGGGCGGGCTACTGTGTCAGGGCGAGCTACAGGCCGTACTTCTTCATCTTCCGGTACAAGGTGCTTCGGCCCATCTGCAACTTGGTCGCCGCTTCCACACGATTCCCCCTGCACCGCTCCAGGGCCAGCTCGATCCGTGTCCGCTCGGGAATCCCGGTCTCGGGACCCAGCGATTCCTCTTCATGGGCCCCCGCGGCGGCTTCCTTGGCGGCCAAGGCCTCGAGATTCGTCAAGATGAAGGACGGTTGCCCGGCCCGCTTCATGGTAATCCGCACCGAGCCGCGCGTGGACTGCTCCACATGCGCCCGCTTCGCCAGCATGATCAGTTCCCGAATATTACCGGGCCACTCATACTGCTCCAGAAAGTAGATGCTGTCCGGATTGAAGTAATGACCCATATCCACGGACTTGCCCGCGGCTTCGCTCAGGAAGTGGTTCATGAGCAGCGTCACGTCGCCCACTCGATCCCGCAACGGCGGCAGCTCCAATCCCAGAACCTTCAGCCGGAAATAAATATCGCTACGGAACTCACCGGCCTCCACCTTCTCTTGCAGGGAGGAGTTCGTTGCCGCGATGATCCTGATGTCTGCGTGCCGTTCGGTCGGATCACCCAGCTTCTGGTACGTCCCTTCCTGCAGAAGGCGCAACAACTTGGGCTGCATCTGAGCCGGCAGATCCCCGATTTCATCAAGGAAGAGGGTGCCGCCCTCCGCCTCGCTCACGAAACCGCTACCGTCCCTGTCGGCCCCGCTGAACGATCCCTTCACATGCCCGAACATCTCGCGCTCGAACATGGTCGCCGGGATGGCGGTGACATTGACGGAAACCAGCTTCCTGTTCGCGCGGGAGCTGTGCATATGCAAGCGCCGCGCGATCAATTCCTTGCCCGTCCCCGTCTCACCGGTAATGAGCACGGGCTCCTCGGTGGTCGCGAACATGTCGGTAAGCTCGATCAGATCGCTCATCACCTGGCTTTGGTGGATAATGACATGTTGCGGCATACGCCGCCGCTTAGCCGTATTC
>PDQT01000215.1 GCA_002747875.1 bacterium DOLZORAL124_64_63 | reverse complement strand
CGCTCCCTCCCGTCGCCAACTCCCGCTCGGCCAGACGCAACCGGGCCAGATCGTCAGCGCATTCATCACACAGCCGCAGGTGGTCCTGCAGATCGGCGCGGAGGGACGGCGCCAAGCCCGCGGGGTTCTCGACAAAGAGCACCAGATCCTCGGATCGGGGGTGGTCGGAAAAGAGCAGGGCCCCCTCACGCCCCACCGCCGCTTCCAGCCAGTCTTCCTGATGACCGTTCAAAGGGATCCTCCCATCCTGCGGCGCAGTTCGTTGGCCCGGGCGCGGCAACGCGCCACCCGAGATTTGATGGTGCCCGTGGCCACATCGTACTCACGGGCCAGTTCCTCATAAGAAGCGTCCTCTGCCAGCAGCCGCTTGAGCAACATACGGCAGGCGTCGGGCAACCGGGAGAGGACGGCAAAAGCCAGGCGCGTCTCGTCACCGGCCTCGGCTCTCCGTTCAGGATTGTCGTTGTGGGCGGGCTCCGGTTCCCCACTTTCTTCCCAGGACTGATGACGCCGCAGCCGTTCACGCCGCAACATGTCGATGCTGCGGTACTTGGCGATGCGCTCCACATACGTCTTCAAGCTGGAGCGGCCCGCGAACCGTCCCGCGCCCAGGTTGCGCAGCAGGACGAACAGCACGTCTTGGACCAGGTCGTCGTGACGATTCAGCCCCCAAGCCCGCAGCCGCACGACGCGTTCCACCCAGCCCCGGATTTCCGCATGGGCCTGGTGATCTCCGTTCAGGAAAGCATCCACCAAAGTGACATCGTTAGCGTTCATCGCCCACCAGTTCGAAAGAGGCCCAGTAATAAGGGTGACCGTAGGGGCAACGCCCGTCGGCATCCCGGTGGTTCCGCAGATCCCGCCTGGCGGCGGCCAGGGCGGCGGCGCGGGTCAGCCCTTCGGTGCGCCAGTGGCGGTAGAAAGCGTTCATGAAGAGACGCGCGGCGCGATCGGGCACGCTCCACTGGCTGGCCAGCACCGCCCGCGCGCCCCGGCGCAAGAACACGTGGGCAAAACCCACCAGGCCCTCGCCCACCACCTGCCGCCCCAGGGCCGAGTTGCAGGCGCTCAGCACCACCAGATCCGCGTCCAGACGCCACTCGGCGGCAATCTCCCCGGAGGTGATCAGACCATCGCAGACACGGTCGCCCGAGGCCAGCAGCCCCAGCGGTTCCCGCAAGCCGGTCTGGCTGAGCACCAGGGCGGAGGCGTCGGCGTCGTTGGCGTCCACCAAAGCATGGGTGGCAAAGTGCAGAACGCGAAAACCGGCCAGGCGGTCGGCGGCAGCCAAATCCACCACCGCTTCCTCGGTAGCGTCCGCGCCCAGCAGAACCAGGCAACTGTCCCACTGGGCCACCAGACCCAGAATCTCCTGCCGCGTGCCCGGTAGGGAGGGCAACCGGGCCAGATCCTCGCGAACGCCGTGAGCGGCGCCACGGATGATATCATCGGAAAGAGAGGGTCCCTGGACCAGGGTCGGGGGCTGGGTTCCGGTCGGGGGCTGGGTTCGGCCTTCGGCTCGCAAGAGAGGATCGCCCACCAAGAGGGCCGGGCCGGCGGTTCGGGCGGGGGCCTGCCGGACCCAGGACGAATAGGCGATGGAGGGGCTGGAAAAAATGGGGAAACGATCCGCCAGCCAGCGGCCGTCAGCATCCAGGAGAGCGGCCAGAGGGACCCCCAGCATCGGCCCGGAAGGCACGACCATGACCCGGCGCGCGCCGGCCAGTTCTTTATCCAGAGGGGCCACGCGCTGCCGCCAGACGGTGAACGCCCTTTGCCGCAGGCGGGCCTGGGAGCCGGGGGCCGCCAGGGACTCGCGCAAATCGCCGGCCGCCGCGCCATGGGATTCCGGGTCCGCCAGCGGGTACCAATGCACCTGGCCAGCCCGCAGGGCATAAGCCCAGGCATGCAGCCCATGGCCCGGATCCACATCCAGCCAACCGATGACCACCGTGCCGTCGTCGATGGCCAAGGGATCGGTGCCGCCGGGGTACAAGGGATCGGCACCGCCGGGGTACAAGGCATCAGCCAGCACCCGCCCTTGGGTCCGGGTCAGAGCCTGCCAGGCCCCCGCTTCGTCTCCCGCCAGCAGACGGGCGGCAGCCACCTGGCGCCAGGGACTGTCCAGGTATGTGGCCCGGCTCAGGCCCTCGCCGGTCAGGGCGCGGCCTTTCTCGAAGGCCTCGGCGGCCGTCAGAAAATGGGCCAGCCCGTCGGAAGGGTTCCCTGTGGCGAAGTCCAGCTCGCCCAACTCGCGCTCGATCTGCACCACGGAGGAATGGCTGTCCTCGTAGTGTTCACGGTTCAGAGCCAGGGCCTGCTCCCACTGCTCGCGAGCCTCTTGCGGTCGCCGGGCCGCGGCCAGGACCCGGGCCAGATCATGGCGGGTCATGGCCACGTCCGGATGCCGGGGCCCGCCGACAGCGATGAACGCCCGCAGGGCATTCCGCAGAGCTTCTTCCGCTTCGGCCAGACGGTTTTGCTGGAAATACAGACGGCCCAGATCCCGCCGGCCGATGGCTGTTTCCTCGTGATCCGGTCCCAGCACGGAGTCCCGCACCGCCAGGGCTTCCCGCAGCAGGGGTTCCGCCTCGGACAGGGCCCCTTGGTCCACCAGCAAACGCCCCAGATTGTTGACCGCCGTGGCCGTGTACTGGTGCGCCGAACCCAGGCTGGTCTTCAGACGCGCCACCGCCTCTCGCAGCGTGCGCTCCGCCGCCACCGGGTTGCCCTGGTTCTGCTGGTTGATGCCCAGATTGTTCAGGGTGATGGCCACGTAGATATGGTCATCGCCCAGGTTGAGGCGCAGCAGCCGCAGGGATTCGCGCAAGGCCACTTCCGCCCGCCCGAAATCCGCGATAAAGCCCAGATGCTGGCCATAGTTGTTCAGGGCGGAGGCTAGGTCCTCGCTCTGCGGGCCCGAGGTGGCCTCCAGACAGGCGATGGCCCGGCGGTGGGCTTCCCCCGCCGCCTCCAGATCTCCGGCCGCCGTCAGCAGGGGTCCCAGGTTGGAGGCTATGGAGCAGGCCTCGGGGCTGTCCGGGCCCAGGCGCTGTTCCCATTCCGCCAGGTAGCGACGGGCCAGGGCGACGCCTTCCGTGTAGCGGCCCTCCTCATAAAGCTTGGAGATCTCGGCATTCTGGGTGTCCAGCAGGGAGGGGGATTCGGGGCGTGCCGGGTTGGTGCTCACGAACAGGAGGAAGATCACCAGGCAGGTGATCCGGCCCAAGTTAAACAAATACCGGTTAAACAAATACCGGTTAAACAAATACTGGCCACAAAAATGCTGGCGGCAAGAATGCAATCCCAATCTCCTTATGAGCAGACACACACCAGATGATAAAGAAAAAGGCGCGCCGTTTTAAGCAAGAGCGCACGCCAAGGGCCCCTGCCATTCTACCATAATTCCCGGGGACACCGCCAAAAAATCGGGAGCGGCCTTCCCGAGGGATTCCAGACAAACCTCCTTCACACCCTGCAAACACCGTACCCAGGATAATTTATGGAGAAAATGCTGCGGCTGGTAAAAATCTGTCCTTGTGTTTCTCCTCTATCTGTTTCATAATCAGGATCCGGATCAAGTTAGTTCAAAATCCATTCTGGAATTATTGATTTTGGAATGGATTGTGATTTGACACAAAGCAAGCAGCAGCGGAGAACTTACCGAGCGGGATTGTGGTCCGGTTCCTTATCGTTTGACCCGATGAAATGGCAGCGCAAAACCGTGTCGGGCGCAGACACCAGACCAGACTTGCGACTCACGGTCTGTGGCCGGGTCCGGTCTGAACAAGAAGGAGCCGTTTCCGACAACGTTCGGCTTGATAGCGGAGAAAGGCGGAGTCCCGAGGGGCTCCGCCTTGATTTTGTTACTTGGTGAACTTTGTTACTTGACGGATTGCGCTATTTGATGGTTTGCGCGCCGCCCGGACTTTCCCCGCGCATCAACCCGCCGCGTTGATGCTCCCGTCCTCCAGATTCAGAACCCAGCTGCCACCGCCGGCCAGGGTCGCCACCGCGGTTTCATCTCCATCGAAGGTCACCGTCAGCACCCGCGCGCCACTGACAAAGGTCATGGTTCCGCCGGCGGGATAGTTCTGCCCCGCCGTCACCACCACATCCGCGAAGTCGAAGGTGGCGCTGTAGGCGCCGGCGGTGAAAGTGCCGCCGCTGCCCGCCCGCACGGTGGCCGTGTCGGTAGCCTGCACGATGTCGGCCATGATGTTCAGCGTCACCGCGATCTGGCTGTCGAGGCCCACGGCAAAGCCGATGGCCTCGCCATCGGCGGTGTGCATACGGCACCAGTCGCCCGCGCTGTAGGTGGCGGGGGCGCCGTCGGCACCGCCGGTGCGGAAATCCAACCAGATGGTGCCCGCGACGACGTCCTCGTCACTGAATTCATAGGAGTACATGTCCTTGTTCGTGGACGAATATTCCACCATCCGGGGCAGAACATGGGCCGTGACCAAAGCCATGGCCGCTGCCTGGGTGGCGACGCCTTCGTCGCTCAAGGCGGGGGCTTCGTCGTGGGGAGCCACGGAGTCGCTGGCGCAGCCGGTCAGGAACAGGCTCAGCATCAGCATCAGAGCGAGCACGGCCCGCAGAGTGTGTTTCGTGTTCATCATGTCGTCATCCTTTCACCAACCGATTGGCTAGAAACCAAACATCAGACCGCCGCTATAAGTCACCAGAGTGCCCTTGTTCACTTCCACGTTCAAGCCCATCAGGTAATCCAGGCTGACGCCCAGCGTCATGTGGCTTTTCTGCGCCCCGTCCACGCTGAACATGACGTCCAGATCCGAGGACTCCTTAATGTATTTGATGGTCATGTCCGACTTGTCCTTGGCGAGCCCGCCGTAAACGGTAGCCATGGGGAAGGACTTACTGACACCCAGGAAGTAGGACTTGGCGTTGGTTTCGACAAGGGAGCCCACATCCAGCCCTTGGGTGAAGAAACCGATCATCACGTCCACCGGCAGTTCCGGCACGATGCCGTTGGGGCTCCACTGCAGGCCGTAACCCAGGAAATTGGTCTTGCCGTAATCGCCCAGATCCATCGACGGCAAGAAGCGCACGGTGGCCTTCAAACCGAAGATGCCGCCCAGGTAAGCCTCGGGGGCGGCCAAGGGCACGAATTTGGTATCCACCAGACCGGCGATGGCATTGGTCTGGAAGACGGGCAGGCCGTTGTAGTAGCCCGTGATGGTGCCATCGGTCTCGGTATCGCCAAAGATGGTGGGGCCGCTCATGACCACATCGCCGGTGCGACCGGCCCAGGCGGCATCATAGGCCCCCAGGTCCACGTTCTCCAGGTTGAGGGAGAAGGTCTGGTCGTCCTCATGGACGTTGGTGGCCATCATCTTGAGCCCGAAGCCGAAAGTGAGCCCGGCCCAGGGAATGCGGGCCGTCTGGTAGGTGCCCGCGTTCTGGTTGGCGCCGAAGGCGTGGATGAACGGGGAGCTGTAGCCCTGGGCGTAGCTCTTACCCACCTGGACCAGCAGTTCTTCCAGATCATCGGCTTGAGCCGGCTGGAGAGTCAGGACCACCAGGGCCATGGTCAGCAAGCCCAAAGCCAGGAAACGCGCTCCGGCTTCCTTCCTGCAAGGACAACTCTTCATTTTTCTGCTCCCTCTGTTGCTTAATCACCGGAAATCGGATATTTTTGCCGCATTCGCGTAGGCATCGCTTAAAAAATGCCTGGAGCTGGCCCTTTGCCAGCAAATTCTCATATCGGCCGGGACACGCAGCGAAACAGACGTTGCCGCACCCTGCCGATTGTAGTTGAAAGCCAGTATCATGCCAGATTCGGCTCGCGTCTCAGATTCTTCCGCCAAACCTTCCGGCGCCTTCCTCTGGGACATGGCCGGCACCCTCATCAGCTACGATGGCATCACCGGCCGCCCCGACACCATCCCCGGCGGAGAAGAAGTTCTACCGGAACTGGGCAAACTTTTCCGCCTCTTCGTGACCACCGGAGATGAGACCGACAGCGCCTGCAAAATGCTGCAAGGATTTGACTTACTTCAACACTTCGAGGCTGTTTACGGCGATCTTTACACCCCTCTGGGCAAACCTTACGGCCGAATTCTGCGCGATGTGGGCTGCGCCCCGGAGCAAAGCCTGGCCATCGGCGACCGCTTGCGCAGCGATCTGCCGGCCGACACGCCGGATGTGGTTCTGCTCCTCGTCAACCAGTACGACGAGGTGGTCAACGCCGGTATGATCCGTTTTCTGGTCAATCAGTTGCGCGCCCACGGTGACACTTTTCCTGCCGCCTTTCACGCCTGCGCCGCCATGGGCGAACCCGACCCCGAGGCCGTGGGCGAATTGCAGGGCGGACAAATCACGCAGGCTTGGCGATCCAAGGTCGGGTTGCGGTTGCGGCTATTCGAGTACAAGCATTCCCTGCTGGACGGCAAGCGTCTCGTGATTCAGATTTGAGCCTCTTTCAGCAAGGGGTTCCAGCAGTGGAGATATTGTCATGAGCCAGAACATCCGCCTCTTCATCACCGGCGGCACCTTCGACAAGGAATACAACGAGCGCGACGGCTCCCTCTACTTCAAGGACACCCACATGCGGGACATCCTGCGTCTGGGGCGTTGCCTGCTGGATGTGGAGGTGCGCACCCTGATGATGATCGACAGCCTGGAAATGGACGATGACGACCGTCATGTCATCCTCAACCAATGCATCAAGTGCGCCAACGAGCGCATCGTCATCACCCACGGCACCGACACCATGGAAACGACGGCGCGGCTGTTGGGCGAGAACGTCCAGGGCAAGACCCTGGTGTTGACGGGCGCGATGATCCCGTACGCCTTCGGCTCCAGCGACGGGCTGTTCAACCTGGGCAGCGCGCTGGCCTTTGCGCAGAGCCTGCCGCACGGTGTCTACATCGCCATGAACGGACGGTATTTCACCTGGGATAATGTGCGCAAGAACCGGGACGCAGGCATCTTCGAAGAACTGAGGTAACCCTTCATGCATCATGGCTTCAGTCACAACCCGGCCCTGACGGTGGCCCTGGCCATGGCGGCGGGTGTCCTGGCCCAAACCCTGGCCCGGCATCTGCGGATCCCGGGCATCGTCCTGTTGTTGGCGGTGGGGGTCATCCTCGGTCCGGACGTGGCCGGCATCCTGGATCCCGAGGTGCTGGGCTCCGCCCTGGATGTTCTGGTGGGCTTCTCCGTGGCGGTGATCCTGTTCGACGGCGGCCTGAACCTGCACGCCAAGCGCATGAAATCCCAGGCACCGGCCATCCGCATGCTCCTGACCGTCGGCGTGGTGGTGACCACCGCCGGCGGAGCCCTGGCCGCCCGCGCCTTCCTGGGCTGGGCCTGGACCCCGGCCCTGCTCTTCGGGACCTTGGTCATCGTCACCGGGCCCACGGTGGTCACCCCCCTGCTGCGCCGGATCCGGGTGCGCAAGAACATTGAAACCATCCTGGAAACCGAAGGCGTCCTCATTGATGCGGTGGGCGCCGTGGTGGCGGTGGTGGCCCTTGAGATCGCCCTGGGCCAAGGATTTGCCGAGGGTGCCGTGAGCGCGCCCACCCGCCTGGCTCTGGGCCTGGCCGTGGGCGCGGCGGGCGGTCTGGTCATGGCCATGCTGCTGCGGGTTTCGTGGGCCGTGCCCGACGGATTCGAGACCATCTTCACCCTCTCGCTGGCGCTGGCCATCTTCCAGGTGAGCAACGCCATCATTCCGGAATCCGGCATCATGGCGGCCATCGTGGCGGGTGTCGTGGTGGGCAACGCCGGAGCCCGCAGCTTCAAAGAAATCCGGGAATTCAAGGAACAGCTGACGGTGATGCTCATCGGTATGCTGTTCATCCTGCTGGCCGCGGACGTGCGGGTGGCCGACGTGCTGGCCCTGGGTAAGCCGGGCATCTACGTGGTTCTGGCGCTGATGTTCGTGGTACGGCCGCTGAACATCTTGGCCTGCACCCTGAAGTCGGGATTGAGCTGGCGGGAAAAGGCCTTCCTGTCCTGGGTGGCGCCGCGCGGCATCGTGGCCGCCGCGGTGGCTTCGCTCTTCGCCGAGCGTCTGGGGCATCACGGCGAGACCATCGGCACCGAGTTGCGGGCCCTGGTCTTCCTGGTCATTGCCGCCACGGTGGTGGTCCAAGGCGCGACGGCCGGCGTCATGGCCCGCCTGCTCAAGGTGCGCCGCCCTTCGGGCAAGGGTTTCGCCGTTTTCAGCGCCGACCCCTTTGGGCGCTTGATCGCCAGGCTGCTGGGCGAGCACGGGCATGAGGTGGTGATCATCGATGCCGACGCCACCAAGTGCCGTGAAGCCGAGAAAGAAGGCCTGAAGGTGGTCTACGGCAACGCGCTGGACGAGAACGTGCTCTTGCGCTCACAGATGGACACGCGCCGGGCGGCCCTGGGCGTGACGGCCAACGAAGCGTTGAATCTGCTCTTCGCCCGGGTGGCCCTGACGGACGCGCAGGTGCCGCTGGTGTACGCCGCGAGCGTGCGCCCCGGACCGGAGATTCAGCGCCGCCAGTTCACCGAGGCCGGCGCGCGGCTGCTGTTCGGCAACGAGACCGACCCGGAGTTGTGGTCCGTGCGCATCCGCCGCAAGCTGACCGAGGCGGAGACCTGGATCCGCGAATCCAACCATGACGGGGATGGGCCCAAATTGCCGACGGAAGCCCTGTCCTGGCTGCTGCCCCTCTTTGCGGAGGACAAGGAAGGCCAGCTTTTGCCCATCGACCAGAAGACGCGGTTCGGCAAAGGCGCGCGGGTGGTCTGGTTGGTGCATACGGAACGCCGGGAGCAGGCGGCCGAATGGTTGACCAGCCATGGGTGGCAGTTCGTTCCCGTGGCGGAGCCTCAGCCTGTTCAGTGAGACCCCGCCGGCTCGGTTGAACCCTCATGCAAAAGAGCCGTGTGGTGCTCGATCACCCGGGCCAGAGAGGCGCGGGCAATGGGCTTGGAAATGTAATCGTCCATGCCCGCTTCCAGACAACGCTCGCGATCGCCCTGCATGGCGTTGGCGGTCATGGCGACGATGGGCACGCCGTAATTCAGGCTGTCCTCATCCATGTTGCGGATGGCGCGGGTGGCCTCCAGTCCGTCCATCTCGGGCATCTGCATATCCATGAGAATCAGGTCGTAGGGCAGGGAGCGCACGGCCGCCAGGGCCTCGATACCGTTGGCGGCCACATCGCAACTTTGCCCGAGCTTGCGTAGCAGCCCCTTGGCCACCAACTGGTTGGTGGTATTGTCCTCCACCAGCAAAATGCGCAGCCGCGGCGCCTTTTCCCCTTCCTGCGGGGAATCGGCCGCGGCATCGCGGGCAGCGGCCGGGGCGTCCGCCGGGTCCTGGCCGGTCAGCAATTGCGCCATGCTGTCATGCAATTCGCGCATGCGCAGCGGGCGCAACAGATTCCTGGCAAAACCCGCCCCACGGACCAGACTTTTGTCCCAGGCCTCGCCCAGCTGGGTGAGGCCGATCACCTGCAAGCCCTGCAACCCTTCGAGAATGGCGGGATCCCGCAACCAAGCCAGATCCGGTTTGCGGCTGGGCGTCCAATCCAGCAGAAAGAATCGGTAGGCCTGCCCGGCTTCCACACCGGACCGCAGGACAGCCAAAGGCGTCCGGCCTTCTTCCAGAATGTCCACGGTCATCCCCCAGCTCTCCAGATGCCGTTTGATCATCTCAGAGCAACGGCCCATCCAGATCCCCAACAGGACACGGTTCCCTTGCAGCGAGGAATCCACGGGGCGGCGCGCATGGGCATTCTGCTTGCCAAGGGGGACGGTGAACCAGAATTCGGAGCCCACTCCCAGGGTGCTTTCCACGCCGATTTCCCCCCCCATCAACTGCACCAACTGCCGAGATATGGCCAACCCCAGGCCCGTGCCGCCGTGCCTGCGGGCGATGGAGCCGTCCACCTGGGTGAACTCATCAAAGAGGATGTCCAAGCGATCCGACGGAATGCCCTCGCCCGTATCCCGGACCGCGAAACGAAGCAGGGCCTCCCCCTCCGTTTCTTCGGCCACCTTGACGGTCATGTCGATCTCGCCCTTTTCCGTGAACTTGAGCGCGTTACCCAGCAGGTTGATCAGGATTTGCCGCAGCCGCCCCGGATCTCCCCGCAGGAATTCCGGCGTGTCCGGTTCCGCGGCATAGGCCAGCATCAGATTCTTCTCGGCGGCTTTGATGGCCAAGGAAGAGGCGACACTGTCCAGGACCTCGGTCAGGTCGAAATCCAACTCCTCCAAATCCATCTTGCCCGCCTCGATTTTGGAGAAATCCAGTATGTCGTTGATCAACCCCAACAGGGCTTCGGCGCTGGCCTCCACCGATCGCGCGTATTGGCGCTGTTCCTCGTCCAGCGGCGTGTCCAACAACAGGCCCGTCATGCCGATGACACCGTTCATGGGTGTGCGGATTTCGTGGCTCATCTTGGCCAGGAATTCACTTTTGGCGGCGGTGGCGCGTTCGATCTCGGCCATGGAGCGGCGCAATTCCTCTTCCGCTTGGTGGCGGGACGTGATATCGGTGTGGGTGCCCATCATCATCACCGGCCGACCTTTATCATCCCAGGACATGACCTTGCCGCGGACATGAACCCAGACATAGTGGCCCTCTTTGTGGTGCATGCGGCATTCACAATCGTAGAAATCCGACTGGCCTGCGAAATGGGCCTGCAGAAGTTGCCTGCTCTTGGAGACATCGTCGGGATGGAGCAGCCGCAACCCGGTCTCGAAGGAAGCGGGCCCCAATTCCTCGAGGGCATAACCACAGATCTGGGCCCAGCGTTCGTTGATCTCCACTTCGCCCGTCTGCACGTTCCACTCCCAGGTGCCTGCATCCGTGGCCGCGATGACATTGCTCAATCGGGATTGCTGCTCGGCCAACTTCTGTTCGACTTTCTTCTGTCCCGTCTGATCGAACATGTAGCCGTGAATGGCCTGGAGTTCGCCCTTCTCATCCCACTCCATGAGAACCACGTCATGGAACCAGCGGTATTCTCCGGAACGGGACCTTATGCGGAGGGTCTGCTCAAAGCGCTCGGTTCCATTGGCGATGTAGCGGTGCACTTCCGTCCCGATACGGGCGTGGTCCTCGGGATGGACCAGATCCGTGAACCGGAAATCAGGAGCCGTCATCTCCTCGGGAGAGTAGCCCAAGAAGTTCTCCACGTTGGCCGAAACCACGGTCACCGGCCAGTTCTCTGTCGGCGCCCAGGAGATCCGAAAAACCGGTCCCTTGGCGAAGAGGTTGCTCTCCCGCCGCAGAATCTCCTCCATGCGCTTGTTCTCGGTGATGTCCACCAGCGAGCCGGCGTACCCGACAACCTCCCCGGTAGAACCCCGGGCGGGGCGGTATTGGTGCCGCACCCAGCGCACCTCGCCGTCCCGTTTGATGCGATATTCCAGATCGTATTGGCCGCCGGCCAGGAAGGCGGCGAAATGGCGACGCACCCTTTCGCGATCCCCCGGATGCACGGCCTTGATGAAAGATTCGGAATCATCGTACTGGGAAGCGCAGCTGCGCCCAAAAACCTTCTCGTAGCCGGGGCTGATGTAGCGCACGGTCTTGCGATCCTCCGCGCGCCAGGAAACCACCTCGCTGATGGCACCGGAGATTTGCTTGAGACGCTCCGTGGTCTGCTCCAGTTCATGCTGGACCTCGAGGAAATTGGATATATCCCGAAAGGATACCGCGAAACGCCCCGGCCCGGCGGGGAACACCTGGATGGAAAGATGGCGCTGCAACTCGTCGAAAATATCCTCTAAAAAATGGGTGGTCCCCGTCAGAGCGGCCTCTCCGAACTTGGCCATAAAATCCGTTTTGTCGATGCCCGGAATCACCTCCGTGCCCCGGCGTCCCTGGATATCGGCCAGCTTCAGCCCCGTGTGTTCTTCGAAAGCTGCGTTGGCGTGCAGAAAAATGAAATCCACCGGATGGCCCGCGTCATCCAAGATGATCTCGTGCACCGCCAGCGCGGTCATCGAGCTCATGAAAATTTTTTCGAAATCAATCGGTTGCCCATTTTCCGTCATCGCAAAATCCCCAATTCATCTGATTGGCTTGGCTCAGAATACAGCGCGACCTTCGGGCTCATTTTCGGCCGCTCCAAAGAGTTCTGTAGAGAAATGCCGACCGCCTGTCGGATAGCCGATTCCCCTCATCGGCTCCCTGGTGGGTGCGGCGGCGTGCGGTCCGGTCTGATCGTGCTTATACCTGATAAGGGTATTGAACCCCCCGCCAGATTCTCAGGAGAACATGATGCTGAAACTTGATGCCCCGTTTGGAAACACTCTTTTCATCTGCACCCACCAGCGCCCCGACGGCCACCCCAAACCCAGTTGCGGGCGGCGCGGCAGCGCGCAGTTGCGCCAGGACTTACGCCAGATGGTGCGTGACGAGGGCCTGGACGGGCCGCTGAAAATTTTTACCAGCGGTTGCCTGGGCGCCTGCGCCCGCGGTCCCGTGGCCCTGGGCTTCCCCGACGGCGAATACATGCTGGGCATTCAGCCCGAAGACCTGCCCGCCATTTTCCAGGAGCTGAAGGGTAAAGTGACATGAGCCTCTGGGCCCGCAAGCCGGTACGCATCCTGGTGGTGGTGCTGGCCCTGCTGTTGATTGCCGTTGTGGCCGTGCGCCTTCTGCTGCCCGCCGACAAGATCCGCGCCATGGCCCAGAACCAGGCTCGCGAAAAGCTGGGCCGCGAGGTCACCATCGGAGACGTCTCGATTTCCGTGCTGGGCGGCCTGGGCATCAAACTGAACGATGTGGCCGTCGCCAACCCGGACGGTTTCGCGGGCGCCCCGCTGGCCACCGTCCCCGCCCTGGACCTGAAGCTGGCTTTCCGACCGCTACTGAAAAAAGAGATCCAGGTGGAGCGCTTAGTCGTGGACGGCCCCAGCCTCAACTTGGTGGTGCGCGCGGACGGGACCAACAACTTCACCTTCCCGACGACGGAGAAATCCCCCGCCACGGCCGACTCCGGCGATCGGACCGCCGGAGGCGCGGTCATATCCATTCCCCATCTGAGCGTCCAGGATGCCCGGTTGAGCTACGCCGACGCCCGCTCCCAGGGCATGAGCCGGATGCAGATGGACGACCTGAACCTGGACTTCAGCCTCGGCAGTCTGGCAGGCGGCGACCTGGCCATCGAGGGCACCGCCCAAACCCCGGCCCTGGTGCTGGAATCGTCCCAACCGTTGCCCTCCATCGAAGTGACGGCCGATCTGGACATGACTTGGCGCGCGGACCCCGCCGCCGTGGAGATCCACTCCCTGGAAACCCGCTTCAACGGGGTCCGGGCCCGGGGGCAGGGCCACCTGGCCCTGGGCGAGGGCACGCCCACCGGCACCCTGGAGCTGCAGCTTCCGGAGCAGGCCCTGACCCGGCTGGCCACCCTGGCCCCGCCGGAGTTGGCCGCCAAGGTTTCCCGGGACCAGAAGGGCGGCTTGGTGAGCGCCGCCCTGGATGTGGTCTTCACCGGCCAGGCGGACGCCCCCGTGCGGACCGCCGGCACGGCCAAGGCGCGCGGGCTGGATCTGGCCCTGGCCCAACCGTTCCTTCCGACCGAACAGGACGCCACCATCGGCGGCCACGCGGACCTGGATCTGGAGTTCTCCCTTCCCGCGCCGGACCTGGCGCAGCTCCGGTACACGGGGACGGCCACCCTGCAAGGGGTCTCCTTCCGGCAGCCCCAGCTGATGGATCAGCTCCAGAACCTGGACGCCGTGCTGAAGATCACCCCGGAGCGGTTCACCGTGGAAAGCAGCACCGCCCGATTCGCGTCCGGCACCTTCGCCCTACAGGGCAGCCTGCGGGATCCGCTCCCCTATTTCCTGCCCCCGGAACTGCAGCAGGGCCTGGAGATGAAGACGCCCCATCTGGAGTTCACCCTGCGCACCAAACGACTGGACGTGGACAAGCTGCTGCCGGCGGCCAGCCCCTCCACCGGTTCGACCACCGACCCAAGCCACCAGGCGACCCCGCCGAAAACCATCTCGGTGGAGTTTCCCGACATCACCGGCAACGGGACCATCGCGGCCGATTCCCTGTTCTACATGAAAATGCCCTTCACCGATCTGACGGGCCGCCTGCAAATCAGGGATCGGGTGCTGGACTGCCGGGACCTGCAGGGCGGACTTTACGCGGGCCGCCTGGCCGGCCAGGTGAGCATCGACCTGAAAGATCTGAACGATCCGGCCTACAGCGGCCGCTACCAGATGACGAGCATGCAGGTGAGCCCCTTTTTGGCGCGGTTCGTGGATCTGCATAACGTCCTGACGGGGACCGCCGGCCTGCAGGGCTCCTTCGCCGCCAAGGGGCGAGATCCGCAAGCCATCCAGCGCACCCTGACCCTGGCGGCGGACGGCAACCTGAGCAGCGGGATGCTGCACACTTCCGGCGCCACACACGATGCCCTCAGCACCCTGGCCAACCAGCTGGGGCAGAACCTTGATCAAGAGCAAGCCCTGCGGGATCTGCGGACCCACCTGGTGGTCCAGGAGGGAAAGATCGGGCTTGAGAATATGCAGGCCCGCCTGAGCGGCCTGGGCGACATCTCCCTGGGCGGCACCTTGGCCTTCACCGGTGAACTGGACTACCAGGGGCAGCTGCTGCTGTCGCGGGAAGCCACCGCCAAGCTGTTCACCGGCGGCGTGCTCGGGGAACTGGGCAAGCTAATGGACAAGGCCAGACCGGAGCGCCTGGCCCTGCCGTTGGCCGTGGGTGGAACCCGCTCCGCCCCCCGGGTGAAGATCGATCTGGGTTCGGTGGCGTCGGAGCTGGAGAAGCAGGCGGTCAAGACCCAGGGCCGAAAACTGGAAGATGCCGCCCGCAAGGGGCTGGAGAACCTTCTGAAGAAGGAGAACTGAAAGCGCCGGATGTGTCTGGAAACCATAGGCCATTCTAGAAACCATAGGCCAGAGTGCCGTACCAGGTCCGAGGTGCCCGAGGTCCATACACATACGCCGAATCCCGGTCAATTCCCCGGTCCAGGTCTTCCTGGAATTCATCCAGCAGATTCCGCGCACCCACCGTCAAAGTGACCCGGCTGTTCATCATGAAGACATCCCGCGAGAGGCTGGCGTCCAGCTCCAACATCCCGTCCACGCTTTCCAGACGATCCTCGGCGATGAAGCCCGCGTAGTGGGGCACCTTCATGGAGCCCTGGTACTTCACACCCAGGAAGGCGCTCACCAGTTCCGGCTGCCGCCAGAAAAGCTTCGCCACGATCAGGTCGTTGGGAGTGCGGAAAAACTCGGTGACGCCAAAGTCCTGGGCGTCGTCGTACTCGCCCTTCTGGTGCACGTAGCCCACCTGTCCCTCGAAATGGCCTTCCATGTAACCCACGGTGGTCTCCATACCGGTGACCGAGGCGCCGTTGCTGTTGACGCGCGTGAACTCCACCACATCGGTACCCACCACATCGAATTCGTCCGTCAGGGCAAAGGCATCATGTAACTCGGTGTGGAAGACGTTGGCTTCCAGCAGAACCCAGCCGTGGCCCACCTTAGGGGTGCTTTCCACGCCCAGGGTGAAGCTGCGGCTTTTCTCTTCCTTCAGGTTGTCTCCGTTGACGATGATCTGGGGTTCACCACCGGCCAAAGCAATGTGCAGGTCCTCATCGAAGACCTGAGGGGCCAGAAAACCGGTGCTGAAGGAGGCGCGCACGGTGGTGCTTTCGACAGGCTTGTAGTACAGGGCCGCGCGGGGCGAGATCACCGGGTCCGCCAGCATGTTGTGATCATCCACGCGAACGCCGAACAGGAGAGTCAGGTGCTCCTGCAACGTCCAGTCGTCCTGAACGAAGAGGCCCCGGTTGACGGCGTGGCTGCGCAGGTGGCGATTGTGGCCCGGGTGGTCGTCATCCAGCTTGTCATCGGTGTATTGCAGGCCCCAGCTCAGGGTATGGTCGCCCAGGCGGTGGTTCAACTGGGTATCGACAACCCACAGGGGGTTGATGGTGGTGCCGTAGGCGTCCAGCGCGCCGCCCACACCGTAGTAGGCGTGGCGGTTGGTGTTGGCGTAGGAGACATTCACCTTCATATCGGTTGTCTCGCCCAGCGGTTGATCCACGTTCATGGCCACCAT
>PDQT01000073.1 GCA_002747875.1 bacterium DOLZORAL124_64_63 | reverse complement strand
CCGCGGCCAGGAAGACCAGCAATCCCACCACCAGGCTGGCAACCTGGAAGCGCATGGTCCAGTTCTCCAGGCTGTCGATCCATTCCTGGTTGTAGACGATTTCCCCCACCTGGGGCCAGACGGCGATCTCGTCCCGGATGGCGCGCACGGATTCCAGATTGCGCGCCTCCGGCTTGAGCACCACATGGTAACTGGCCGGCAGAGGATTCTCCGGCAGCATGTCCAGGATGCCGGCCTGCTCGCCCAGCTCACGCCGGAATTCGGCCAAGGCCGCCTCCGGGGCGATGTAGCGCACCCGCTCCACTCCCGGAATGATCACCAGTCGGGGCTGCATCTCGGCCACATCCTGTTGCGAGGCGCCCTCCCGCAGAAAAACCCGCACATCGATACTGCTGCGGGCCGTCTCCAGCAGATGGCCCAGATTCAGGGTGGCGAGGGTCAGCACCGCCAACACCAGCAGGGCCGCGCCCATGATCAAGATGGTGACACCGGTGGTCAATTTTCTGCGCTGGAAGCCGGCCACGCTCTCGCGGCCCAGGTATTTCCACTGCTGTCGGCTAAGCATACATCTTCTCGCTTTCGGCCTGGCCCTTGGCCCGTTTTTCGTCGTTCTCCCGGTCCGGTCGATACATCCGGTCGGCCAGGGAAACGCTCCGGTCGGTCTCCCGTGTACGCTTCACATCCGAGGCCACCTGCCCGTCCTCGATGACCAGCACCCGCTGCCCGAAGGTGCGCACGATCTGGTGATCGTGGGTGCTGAAGATGACGCAGGTTCCCCCGTCGTTGATACGGAAAAGCAGGTTCACGATGTCCTGGGCGGTGACGGGATCCAAGTTGCCGGTGGGCTCATCGGCCAGCAAAATCTTGGGGCTGCCCACCATGGCCCGGGCGATGGCCACCCGCTGCTGCTCCCCACCGCTCAGCTCACGAGGATAGCGGTGCCTTTTCTCCCACAAACCCACCTGGGTGAGCACCCGCATGACGTTCCTTTTCATCTCGGCATTATCAACGCCCACAACAAGTTGCGGAAATTCCACATTCTCCTGGACCGTGCGGTCTTCCAGCAGGCGGAAATCCTGGAAGACGAAGCCTATCTCCCGCCGCAGCTGCGGCACCTTGCGGCGCGTCATCGTGCCGGCCATCATGCCGCGCACGATGACCTCCCCCTGGGTGGGGAACGCATCCATGGCGATCAGACGCAGGATGCTGCTCTTGCCGGCGCCGCTGGGGCCGGTCAGGCACAGGAACTCGCCATTGTCCACGGTGAAGCTGACATCCCGCAGGGCCATCTGGTCCTTGTACTCAAGGTGGACGTGGTAAAAACCGACCACCGTACGCGCGTCCAGGGGACCATCGCTTCGAGGTTCGTTGTGGGTCATCTCGGGCTCACCTTCGCCTTGTTGCCGGGCCACACGCAAGCTTCGCCGCCTTGTCGCGCGAAACCCCGGGCCCAAACCGGGTACGGATTTTCGGCCCGCGGATTGCACAATCCGTGCCGACGCGCCCACCATGGTCGCCAGAAACTGGAACCCAACCCGCCAACCCAGGGAGCCCGCCTTGTCTCGACCCGACCTCAGCCTGTGCATGATTTTCCGCGATGAAGAAACCATGCTGCCGGACTTCATCGCCTCGGTGGAAGGCCTCTGGGATGAGCTGATCGCCATCGACACCGGCAGCACGGATCGTTCGGCGGAGCTGCTGCGCACGGCCGGCGCCCAGGTCCGGAAATTCACCTGGCGCGATGACTTTGCCGCCGCCCGCAACGCCTCCCTGGAACCGGCCACCGGCCGCTGGATCCTTTTTCTGGACGCGGACGAGCGCCCCACCCCCGAGCTGCGGAACCAGATCCGCGCCCTGCTGCGGGACCCGGCCGCCGGCGCCGCCACCCTGGTCATGCGCAACGAATGGCCCGACGGCACGGTGCGCCGCTCCCACCTCCTGCGCCTTTTTCGCAACGACCCGGCCATCCGCTTCCGGCACCGCATCCACGAAGATGTCCACGACGCCATCCACGACTACCTGCCGCGCCACGGCCTGACCTTGCGCCACCTACCGGGCACGGTCCACCATCTGGGCTACACCCGCGAGGTGGCCCGGAACCGGGACAAGAAGGAACGGGACCTGGCCCTGCTGCGCCTCAGCCTCCAGGAAGACCCGCGAGACTTCTACTGCTGGTTCAAGGTCATGGAGATTGCCCGCTTCTGGGGCGATGAACCCCTCTGGGAAGAGACCGCCACCCAGGTGGTGGAACTGTTGGCCGGCCTGACCGCCCAGGAATCCACGCGCCTGCGCGCGCACCGTTTCAGCGGCGAACTGGTGGCTCTGGCCGCCGCCCGGCTGCCCGGTGACGACACCGCCCGACTGGCTTGGTTGGAGCAGGCCAGTACCCATGCCGGCGGCCGGACCGACGCTCATCCGGCCCTGGAAATGCGTCGGGGATTGTTACTGGAGAATCTGGGCCGGCTGGAAGAGGCCGCCGAGGCCTTCACCCGGGCCCTGGACCAGAGCCGGGCGCGCGGCGACCAGGAATTGCGCCCACGGCTGGCCCTCTGTCGCCTGGCTTTGGCCCGTGGAGACTTGCCGCAAGCGGTGGACCAGATCGCCGCCGCCGTGGCCCTGAACCCCCACGATCCCGAGGCCCGCCTGGCCGCCCTCAGCCTAGGCCGCAACTTGGTAGGGAACGGTGTGGTGGATGCCGCCGCCCATATTCTCGAGCCCCTGGCCACCGCCGATCCGGAAGCCGCCATCGGCTACCTCGTCTGCTGCCTGTGCCTGGACAAGCCGGTGGATTTGCAAGTGGATGTCACGGCTCAGCAGGCGGAAATCCTTCTGAAGACCTGGGTTCGCCGGCTCTGGGAAAGCCGCCAGGTTCCCCGGCTGGAGGCCTTCGCCACCGCCAGTGGCAGCATTGCCGGGCTCTTTCCTTGGCTGCCGAGTTTCCTGGCCGCAGAGACAGCCCGCCTGCAAACCCCAGCCTGAACCGGGTGATGAAAGTTGTGCCCCTGAAATTGTTGGCCGCACTCTTCTTGCCCTGCCCAGGGCATGGAGATCTACGGCAAAAACTTCCAGCCACCGCGCTGCCCAAGACGTAACTGCAAGGCCCACAAAGGGTACGATAACCCCCAGCAGTGGTCCAAATGGGGCACATACACCAAAAAGCCCTCAGGACTGTGTATACAACGGTTCAAATGCAAGGTCTGTGGTGACACCTACAGTAGACAGGCCTTCAACTGGGACTACTGGCTGAAGAAGCCCCAAAACCTCCATACCCTCGTGATGTCCGCCGTTGGAGGCGCTTGCAACCGCCAAGTAGCCCGGATTCTTGGTTGTTCCTCCACGACCGTGGACCGCCAACTGGCCAGA
>PDQT01000064.1 GCA_002747875.1 bacterium DOLZORAL124_64_63 | reverse complement strand
GAATTCCCTGACGGGCAACGTGCCTCCGGAAGTGGAAGAGCAGGTGGTGGTCAACACCCTGGCCGGCCTGGTGCGCGGCGGGGTGGCCAGCTTGGCATTCGAGTGGCTGGACGAGCGCATGACGGCCCAGCCGGACCGCCTCTTCTATTACCATCTGAAGTTCCAGCTCTTCGAGAGCATGGGACGTCTGGCGGACGCCGCGGCCGTGGCCGACGCCTGGCAGCAGCAAACAGGCAACCGGGATCCCGGAATGGACGAAGGCCTGGTGCAGATGCGCCGACGCCTGCAGAACCAGCCCAGTGGGGAGTGACATGAACAGCAACGAACGGCAGGAAATCATCAGGGACCTGCCCGCGGGCGTGCGGGAAATTCTGGCCGAAGGGGCGCCGGTGGTGGTCACCGGTTGCGCCGGTTTCATCGGCAGCACCGTCACCGAGGCCCTGTTGGAGCTGGGCTGCCGGGTGACGGGCGTGGATTGCCTGACGGACTACTACGATACGGATCTGAAGCGGGAGAACATGGCGGGTTTCAAGGACCACGCGGCCTTCCGCTACGTGGAGGAGAATCTGCTGGATCTGGATCCCATGGAACTGCTGGCGGGCCAGCGCGTGGTCTTTCATCTGGCGGCCCAAGCGGGTGTGCGCGCCAGTTGGGGCGACACTTTCAGCGAGTATGTGGACTGGAACATCATGGCCACCCAGCGGCTGCTGGAAGCCTGCACGGATGAGCGGGTGGCCCCGCATCTGGCGCGCTTCGTTTACAGCAGCAGCAGCTCCGTCTATGGGGACCAGCTGCAGCTGCCCGTCACCGAGACCGCCCTGCCTCAGCCCCGTTCCCCCTACGGGGTGACCAAGATGGCCGCCGAACACCTTTGTGTCCTTTACGCCATGAACTTTGGCGTGCCCACCAGCAGCCTGCGCTATTTCACGGTCTACGGCCCGCGTCAGCGCCCGGACATGGCCTTCCGCATCTTCATCGAACGGGCCCTGGACGGTGAACCCTTCAGTGTGTACGGGGACGGCAGCCAGACCCGGGATTTCACCTACGTGGGGGATGCCGTGCGCAGCAACCTGCTGGCCGTCGATTGCGCCCGGCCGTGGGAGGTCTTCAACACCGGTGGCGGCAGCCGCATGGTCTTCAGCCGCTGCCTGGAAATGCTGACCCAGATCCTGCGCGAGCGCGTGCCCGGCCTGGAGCCCGTCGTGGAGTACAAGCCCGTGGCCAAGGGCGACGTGAAGGACACCTTCGCCGATCGCACCCACGTGGAGGCCTCCATCGGGTACAAGCCCAGCATCACCTTCCGCGAAGGCTTGACGCGTGAGGTGGACTGGGCCATTGCCAGGAGGGGGACCCGTGGCTGAAACCGGTGACAACGGGGCCCGGACCCGGCTGGCGGTGGTGGTGCCGGCCTTCAACGAGGCCGAGAGCCTGCCTGAACTGGTGGCGCGGCTGGAGGAAGTGCTGACCCGTCTGGGGCGCACCTGGGAGGTGTGGGTCATCGATGACGGCAGCACCGACGGCACCTTCGGCGTGGTGCGCGAGCTGGCCCGCCGCCGGCCCCAGGTCCACGGCCTGCGGTTCGGACGCAACTTCGGCAAGGCGGCGGCCCTGGCCGCGGGATTCCAGGCGGCCGACGCGGAGATCGTCATCACCATGGACGCGGATCTCCAGGACGATCCCGAGGAGATCCCCGATCTGGTGCGGCACATCGACGAAGGCTGGGATCTGGTCAGCGGCTGGAAGCAGGACCGCAAGGACAGCTTCATCAAGAACAACACCAGCAAGATCTTCAACTGGTTCACCAGCCGCATGTGCGGCCTGCGGCTGCACGATTTCAACTGTGGTCTGAAGGCCTACCGGCGCGACGTCACCCAAAGCGTGAAACTTTACGGGGACATGCACCGCTACGTGCCCGCCCTGGCCCATCTGGACGGCTACCGCGTCACCGAGATGCCGGTGCGCCACTTCGCGCGCAAGTACGGGCAGACCAAGTACGGTGTGGCGCGCTTTCTGAACGGCTTCTTCGATCTGCTGACGGTGTACTTCTTGCACGCGCGGCGCACCTCGCCGTTGCATTTCTTCGGGCGCATCGGCCTGGGGTTTCTGGCGGTGGGCGGGCTGATCAGCCTGTACCATTTGTATTTCTGGATCATGACGCAGGCCCTGCGCATGCGGCCCAGTCTGCTGCTGGGGTTCGTCTTCATCCTGGTGGCCTTCCAGTTCATCAGCTTGGGCCTGATCGCGGAATTGGTGGTGGCCGGTCGCAAGCCGGAGCTGGCCTTCCGTGTGGCGGACCGTGTCTGAGCGCTTGGCTGAGCCGCGGCCGCCTCTGGCGGTGGTCGTCGTCAACTGGAACGGCCGGGCCGATCTTCCCGACTGCCTGGGCAGCCTCAGCGGGGGCTCCAGCCTGTGGCCGCGGGTGATCATGGTGGACAACGGGTCGCGGGACGACTCGGTGGCCTGGACGCGGGAGCACCATCCCGAGGTGGAGATCATCGAGACGGGGGAGAACAGGCGCTGGGCCGGCGGCAACAACGCGGCCCTGCGGCGCCTGCGGCAGGAAGGCTTCCAGGGCTATATCTTGCTGCTGAACAATGACACCATCGTGCCCGAGGGTAGTCTGCGGCGCCTGGTGGAGGCCCTGGCGGCTACCCCGGAGGCCTGGGCCGCCACGCCGCGCATCTGCTATGCGGCGCGCCCGGCCCTTATCTGGTATGATGGTGGCCTGGTGGGGCGCTACAGCGGCTGGGTGCGCCATGCCGGTCTGCGCAAGATGGCCGATGGCCAGGCAGACAACCGCCGCTTCGTGGACTACGCCACCGGTTGCGCCTTCATGATCCGCAGCGAGGTGCTGGATCGTGTGGGCCTGCTGGACGAAGGTTATCACTTCTACGGTGAGGATGCCGACTACAGCCTGCGCCTGCGCGCCGCCGGTGGCCGCATCCTGCATGTGCCACGCTCCCTGGTGCTGCACAAGGTGAGCGCCAGCGTGGGGGGTGACAGCCCGCGCAAGGCCTGGTTGCGCAGCCGCAGCCATGTGCGCCTGCTGCGCAAGCACTGGCCGCGCTCTCGCTGGCCGCTGCTGCTGGGGCCGCAGTTGGCCTTTCTGGGGGGGCATAGCCTGTGGCATCTTTGGCATGGGCGTCCGGAAACGGCGCGGGCCGTGTGGCTGGGCGCTTTGGATGAATTGCGGGGCGTGGAATACTCCTGACCCGCTGGACTGAAGGAAGAGGAATTGGTCAAGAACCGAGGCACAAAGCACGGCAAGGACAAACCGCGGCCGGAGGCGCCGACCCGGACTCTGGCGGGCATCCGGCTGCCGGACTGGGGCCGGTGGGTTCTGGCCGTCGTGTGCCTGTGGGCGGTGCTGGCCTTCGTCTACGGCGGAGCCCTGACCCAGGGACAGGTCTTCCAGGCGGCGGACACCCATAATGCCGAAGCCTTCGCCGCCGTGGGGGATGCCGGTCTGGCCGCGGGGCATTATCCCCTATGGAACCCTTATCTCTTCGCCGGCATGCCCTCCTTCGGCTCCGTGGCCTATCTGAAGTATGTGTATCCGCCTTCGGTCCTGTTCAACACTCTGCAGGGTTGGGGGCTGCCGCCGCTGACCTGGATGTTCGGGCATCTGCTCTTTGGTGGTCTGGGCATGTTCTGGCTGTTGCGGCGCTGGGAATTGCCGCTGGCGTCCCTGTTGCTGGGCGCGGTCGTCTTCCTGCTCTTTCCCAAGGTGGTGGCCTGGGGCGTGCATGGGCATGGCTCCAAGCTGGGCGCGGCCATGTATCTGCCCTGGATCGTGGGCAGCGTGTGGCGGGTGCTGGATGGCCGGGGCTGGCGTTACGTGGGCTGGACGGCCTTGTTGCTGGGGTTGCAACTGCTGCGCAGCCATCCGCAAATCTCCTTCTACACCCTGGGCTTGGTGGCCTGGCTGACCTTGTGGAACGGCGTCTGGGCCCTGGATGGGCGCACCGCCGCGGCGGCCGGGCGGCGCTGGGGCCGGGCGGCCATGGTGCTGGCGGGCCTGGTGGTGGGGTTCATGATCGCGGCCATCCTGCTGCTGCCCATGCAGCAGTACGCGGGGATCAGTATCCGGGGTCAAGACACGGCGGACGGAGGAGGCGTGGGCCTGGACTACGCCACGGGCTGGTCTCTGGCTCCGGGAGAGTACGGCTCCACCCTGCTGCCCATGGCCGCGGGCTTTGGCAAGGCGACCTACATGGGGTATATGCCCTTCAATGACTACCCCAACTACTTCGGGTTTTTGTTGCTGGCGCTGGCGGCGGCAGCCTGTATGCGGGGGCGGCGCAGTCTGCCGGCGGCGCTGGCGGCGCTCAGCCTGCTGGCTGTCTTCGTCTCCTGGGGCAACCATGGTTTCGGCTTCTACGAATGGATTTACGGCTGGGTGCCGTTCTTCAACAAGTTCCGCGTGCCCAGCATGATCCTGATTCTGCCGGCCTTTGCGGCGGCCATCCTGGCGCCCCTGGGCGCGACCCGGCTGGCGGGAAGCGGGGCTGGAACGGCTGGAGTTGGGACGGTTGGGGCCGGGACGGTCTGGCGCGGGCCGCTGATCTTCGCGGCGATCCTGGCCGCCCTGGGCCTGATGCTGTTTCTGGGCGGGCTGACGGGGCTGGCCGCCGGCTTTTACCGGGCGGATTTGCAGGAACTGGCCCGGGCCAGCGGACGGCAGGCACCGGATGTGTTGCTGGATAGCGCCTGGAACCTGCACCGCGGCAGCCTGATCCTCATCGGTCTGGTGTTGTTGACGGCGGGTGCGGCCACCTGGGCCCGCACGCGGGCTACGGTGCTGGGCGATGGTCGCCTGGCATGGGTGCTGATGGTGCTGATGGTGGTGGATCTGGGGGCGGTGGATCGCCTGATCGTGCACCCGGATCGGGGACTGCAGACGGTGGTGCAAGACCCCCAGGGGCGGGCCCGTTTGGTGCCCAGTGGAGCCTTGCTCCGGAAGCATCGGGACTCTGCTCTCCGCGCCGGTCCCGGCGCCGGGGTGCTGGCGGAGATGGTCGGCCATGACCGGGTCTATCCTCTGGGGGCGGAGGGCAATCAGAACATCTGGATGGCCGATGGTATCCGCAGCCTGGGCGGCTACCACCCGGCCAAGCTGGCGGCCTACGAACAGATCCGCAAGCGTCTGTACCATCCGGAAGCCCCGGCTCTGGAACTGGGCAACTGGTTGGCCGGTCGGGTGCTCAGTTACGGCACCACGTTCAACGACCCGCAGCTGGAGGCCCTGGCCACCCTGGGGGCGGATCTGGACGCGGCGGCGGCCACCGGCACCCGTCCTGTCTTCTACCCGAACCGTTCCGCGCTGCCGCGCGCCCGGCTCATGGATTCGTGGACTCCCGTTTCCTCGTTGCCGGAAAAGGACGCTCTGGAGCCGTTTCTGGACGGTATCCAGGCCGGCCGCATCGATGTGCGCCGGACCACCTATCTGCTGGAAAAGCCCGTTCCGGAGCCCCAGCCGACGGCCCAGGAGTTGCCGGTTCCGGTGTTCGTGACCGACGGGCTGGACGAAGTCGTTCTGCGAACCGAGAGCCCCACGGCGGCCCTGCTCTTGCTGGCCGATATGATGGTCCCGGGCTGGAAGGTGGAGGTGGATGGCCGGGCGCGGCCCCTGTTGCGGGCCGATCTCGTGTTGCGGGCGGTGGCTCTGGAGGCGGGATCGCACACGGTGCGCTTCCATTATTCGGACCCGGCCGTGAGCCGGGGATTGACGCTGACGCTGGCGGGAGGGACGCTGACATTGTTGATGATCCTGCTGCCATCCATTCTGCCGCGCCGGCGGCGTTCCGGACAGGAAACAGAAACATCATGAGCCAGGCCGACCACTGCCGCACCCTGCCTTCCTTGCCTCCGGTGGAAAAACCGGTGGTGGTGGTGCCCACGTACAACGAGGCGGACAATATCGGCGAACTGATCCCCCAGATCCTGGCCCAGGACACGCGACTGAGCGTGCTCGTGGTGGACGACAACTCCCCCGACGGCACGGCGGCCATCGTCAAGGGTCTGGCGGGCTTCGGTGACCGCATTCTCATCCTGGAGCGGCCAGGCAAGCAGGGTTTGGGCGCGGCCTACATCGCCGGCTTCCAGTGGATTCTGGAGAACACGGACTTCGATGCCGTCTTCGAGATGGACGCCGACTTCAGCCACAGCCCCGACGCCTTGCCGCACTTCCTGGAAAAAATCCAGACCCATGACCTGGTTCTGGGCAGTCGCTACCTGGAGGGGATCACGGTGGTGAACTGGCCTCTCAGGAGGCTCATCCTCAGCGTGGGGGCCAACATCTACGCCCGCTTCATCACGGGCATGCCCATCAAGGACAGCACCGGCGGCTTCAAATGCTTCCGTCGCGGCACCCTGGAAATGCTGCCCCTGGAGAGTATCAAGAGCGATGGCTACAGCTTCCAGATCGAGATGAACTATCACTGCTGGAAACGCGGGCTGCGCATCAAGGAAATACCCATCATGTTCGTGGACCGGCAGGTAGGGGTCAGCAAGATGTCCCGCCGGATCATCTTCGAAGCCATGTGGATGGTCTGGGCCCTGCGTTTGCGTCGGATTCCGTAGGCGGGAGATATGTTGAAGCTGGCCATCGTCATCATCCACTACAATTCGAGCGCGGATCTGGACCGCTGCCTCGAATCGTTGGTGGCGTGCGCCCCGGCGGTGGAACACGCTGTCCATATCGTGGACAACCAGAGCACGGACGAAGGCCTGGATGCCGTTCATCAGCGCTATCCGCAATTCCAGTGGACCTTCAGCGACGAGAACCTGGGTTACAGCCGCGGGGCCAACCTGGGCATGAGCCAGGTGGAGGCGGAGTATTATCTCATCCTGAATCCCGATATCGTGGTTCAGCCCGAGGCCCTGGACAATCTGCTGGCCTTTGCGGAGCGTACGCCGCGCGCGGGGATCGTCGGACCGCAACTGCTGAACCCGGATCTTACCATCCAGCACAGTTGCCGCCGTTTCTACACCCTGAACACGCTTCTGCTGCGGCGCACCTTCCTGGGTAAGATCTTTCCCGACAGCACCACGGTGCGCCGCCATCTGATGCTGGATTTCGATCATCGGAGCAGCCGGCCCGTGGACTGGGTCATCGGCGGCTGCATGCTGGTGCGCCGTACGGCCATGGAACGCACCGGCCCCATGGATGAGCGCTTCTTCCTCTACTTCGAGGATGTGGATTGGTGCCATCGCATGTGGCAGGCGGGGTGCGAGGTGGTTTACACTCCGGAGGCCCGGTTCATCCACCGGCATCGTCGCGAAAGTGCCCAGGGCAAGTTCAACCGCACCTTCTGGCTGCACCTGGGTAGCCTCATCTCCTTCTACGAGAAGTGGGGGGCCTTGGTCTGGCTGCTCAAGAAGTGGCGCGAACCCCTGCTGGTGATGTTGCTGTGGGCCTTGGACATGGCGGGCATGGCGGCGGCCTTCGTGGGCGCCTACGGTTTGCGCAAATTGTTGGGCGGGTTCTTCAGCGAGGGGCTGTATCCTTTTGCCGAGTATCGCCCCCTGCTGCTTTTCAGCCTGTTGGTCGGTACGCTGGTCTTCCTGTTGACGGGGCGCTACACCGGGGTGCGGTCGCGCCGGCCGCGGCGTCTGCGGGCGCACCTCAAGCAGGTAGGTGTCGTCTCGGTCCTGTTGCTGGCGGCCACTTATCTGGGGCATCTGGAGGTGGTGAGTCGGGCCGTGTGGCTGTTCTTCATCCCTCTTTTCGCCTGGACCACCTCCCTGGGCGATGCCGGCATCCGCGCCATCCAGCGGCGCCTGGAAAAGGGTTATCTCAGCCTGGAACGCACCTTGCTGGTGGGGCCGCCGGATGTGCTGCGGGAGTGGCTGGAGCGGCCGCGTAGTTTGGTGGCCGAGGGGATTGATGTGGCCGGCTATATCTGGGGCTCTTCCGCCGCGGAAAGCGCGGGGCCGCCTCTTCTGCAGGGAGGCACCGTTCCTTGGCTGGGCACCTTGGCGGATCTGGGCGAAACGGCCCAGCGGTATCGCATCAGCCAGATTATTTTCTGGCAACGTCCTTCCCCAGAGGGGCCCTCGCGCCGGCAACTGGCTTTGTTGCGGCGTTTGCGTGTGCGGCTGTGCTGGAATCTGGAGGATGTCTGGTTGCTGACCAGCGGGGCGCGGCCCGAGCGGATCGGCGGGGACTGGAGCGCCGTGCAGACCCATGCCGCCGGGTCGGTTCTGCGTGGCGGCCTGCTGAGGCTGGGGTCGTTCCTGGCGGGAGCGCTTCTGGTTGTCCTGACCTTGCCGTTCTGGCTGGCTTTGCGTTTGCTGCGGATCCCGCGCGGGGCTTCGGCCGCGCGCCGGGTGCCCACCCGGGATCCCTGGGGGTACGACCCCACCGTCACGCTCGCGGTGGGTCAGGACGGTGGCACGCTACCGCTGCTCTGGCAATGGCCTCTGGCCTGGGACCTGGTCCGGGGCCGCTTGAATTTGACGGGGCCGCGGACGGTGGCCGGTCCCGCGCCCAAGACCGGAATCTCGGCCATGGCGTTCTGGAAACGCCAGCCGGCGGTGCCGGGGTTGACCGGAGACTGGGCCCGGGGCATGACCCCCGAACCGGTAGCCGGCGGCTGGAAGTCTCTGTTCACTGTATGGAAAACGCTGTGGCGCGATCCCGGCGGATTCGGGGTCATCGCACCGGATGCTCCCGTCGCCGGAACCCAACCCGATGCCCATGAGGTGCCCTGATATGTTGCGAACCAAATTGCGGACCAAGTTCCTAATCCCGTTTTCTGGAAAAGCCGTGTTCCTGCCCGCTCTGCTGGCCGTTCTCTTGTGGCCGGTCCTGTCCCTGTCCCAGCAGGAATTCCAGTCCCTGCTGACCGAACGGGAGATCACGGCTCTGCTGGCCGTGGAAGATGTCGTCCTGGGCGGGTTGGATGGCGGTGGTCTGCTGATCTGGGACGCGGATGATCTCACCAACGTGACCCAGCTGCGTTCCGGGCAATCCCTGGGCGGGAACATCGTCAGCGACTTGGCCTATTCCGGCCGATATGTCTGGGTGGCCACGGAGGAGGGCGGGTTGACCCGGATCGGTGATGTGGGCGGGAACCCGTCCTATCGGCCTTACGCCGGCAACCTGGGCGGCCTGGACATAACGGCCGTGGCCGGGACGGTCATCGGCAACAGCGAACGGGTTTATTACGCCATGGACGGGAGCGGTCTGGGGCTGATCACCGACGGTCTGCCCGGCGCCATCTACACCGCGGACCAAGATGGCCTGCTGGACAACAACATCAACGATTTGATCTTCTTCGAAGATGTCCTGTATATCGCGACTCCTTCGGGAGTTTGCCGGTTCGCCGACAACACGTTCACCACCATCAACGACGGCTTGAGCAATGTGCAGGTACGGACCCTGGCCCTGGACCCCGCTGGCGCGCTGGTTTGCGGCGGCGCCGGTGGCGTGTTCCGCTGGGATCCCGCGGCCGGCTCCTGGAACAATCTGGGCTGGAGCCAGGGGCAGGTGACCCACTTGGGCTCCCATGGAGGTGCCCTGTGGGGGTTGAGCCTGTTGTCCGGTGGTGATGGCCGTCTCGGGCGCTATGTCGCCGGCAGCTGGGAGTACCCGCCGGTGCCGGACCAGAAAGTCACGGCCTTGTATGCCGGGACGACCCTGTGGCTGGGAGGACGCGACAGTCCCGCGGGGATGGATGCTTCGGCCAACGGCTTCGCCTGGCTGGCCCGCTGGGATGGGCAGGATAATTGGACGGTGCAGATTCAGGATGCCTCTCTGGTCTACAATGCCTGTGGCGTGGCCGTCGAGAACGACGGGACCCGTTGGGTGGGCTCCTTCGGGGGCAAGGCGTTTTCCGGGATCGGGGATGCCGGCAACCACCATTTCTACGAGCTGGCCACGGTGGACAATGACAGCACGGGTCTGTTCAACCATTACGCCAACTTCCTGACCATGGCCGCGGACAACGCGGGGGTGGTGTACGCCGCCCAGTATACCGCCGGTATCATCCGTTACGATAAGAACAACGATGAAACGGCTCTTATCCATCCGGGCAATTCGGCCATGTCGGGGGGCCACATCGTCAACATGGTGGTCCATCCGGACGGCCCGCTGTTCATGCTGCACGACTGGGCGGATGAGCAGAAGGTGCAGATCCTGCTGGACCCCGCCAACTGGGAAGACCCCGCCAACTGGCTGGACGTTCCCCAGGGCGGCGAAGGCATCGGCACGGGCACGGGGGTCTTTGACGTGGCGGTGGAAAGCCGCGACGTGATCTGGTTCATGGTTGAGGGCACGGGGCTGGTGCGTTGGGATACCAACGGTCTGCTCCGCGGCCCCGAGGATGATCTGACCTGGAACGATTTCCAGGATGATTTCTGGTCCGGCCCCATGGGCGATGTGGCCATGAGCCGCAACAACCTGACCCAGGGCATGGCTCTGGATATGGCTCCGGACGGCTCTCTCTGGGTTGGCGGAGACGGCGTGACCCGGGTGACCTTCGACGGGAACAACCAGCTGATTCTGCAGGACGACTATTCCACCAAAATCGCGGATTACGAGAGCGGCCTGATCAACAGCGCCGTGCGCGATCTGGCGGTGGATCGGAACGGGGACCTGTGGGTGCTGAACCAGGCGGGGCTGAACCGTATCGCCTGGGATACGGACCGCCCTGAGATCGACGCCTACTTCAACCTGGCGCGCTACCTGAGCACGCCTCTCTACACCCAGCTTTACAGCACCAACACCGTGACCGAGTTGCCGGGAGGACTTTATTACCGTCTGGTGAGCAGCGCGGATCGCGGTATCCTGGCGATGACCGCCAGCACAGGCGCGGTGAGTTGGGAGGTGCAGCAGAAAGCTGAAGCGAATGTCGGCGATCTGGCCGGCGTCTACTTTTACCCCCAGCCCTTCAGGCCCGGCCGGGACAGTGGTCTGCTGAAGATGGCGGGTGTGCCCGCGGATGCCGCCAATGGTGACGGGGCCCGCGTGGAGATCTACAATCTGGAAGGGCAGCTAGTGTACAGAAACAGCCACATCAGCGAGGCCGATGGTTTCTGGTCAGGGAAGAACCGTAGGGGCCTTCCGGTGGCCTCGGGAATGTATATGCTCAAACTGACCTGGAGGAACCAGGTCGCAACCCGTTGCCTGGCAGTGGTGCGCTGAACCCTGGTCACGGCTCTTTCTTCACGGAGAAAATGATGGGCTTCATACCCGAGGCAAAAAGCAACCCGATACAGCGTCCCCGCCTGCTGGTGGTGGGCGCCGGTGTGGCCGGCCAGTCCCTGGTCAAGGAAATCCAGGCGGACAAGCTGCCGGTGCAGCCGGTGGCGTTCCTGGATGATGATCCCACCCTCCAGGGCAAGGAAATCTGCGGCCTGCCCGTGGTGGGGGGCACCGGCGATCTGCTGACGGCCGCCCGGCAGACGGGCGCGCAGGAGGTCCTGCTGGCCATCCCCTCGTCGGGCGGCACCCTGGTGCGCCGTCTGGTCATCCTCTGCAAGCGGGCGGGCCTGCCGTTCCGCATCGTGCCGGGGCTGCGCGCCATCATCGAAGGGGATGTGCATTTCGGGCATGTGGCCCCCGTGGCGCCGGAGCATCTGCTGGGACGCGAGACGGTGGTCTTTCAGGACCAGCAGGCCGCCTCGGTGGTGGCCGGCCGCTGTGTGCTGGTCACGGGTGCCGGCGGCAGCATCGGTGGCGAACTCTGCCGGCAGATCCTGTCCCTGCGTCCCCGCCGCATGCTGCTGCTGGGGCGGGGCGAGAACAGCATCTTCGAGATGCTCACCGAGCTGGAACCGCGCGCGGGCGACACCGAATTGATCCCCATCATCGCCGATGTGCGCGCGGGCGATCGCATGGACCGCTTGGCCGAGTCCTACCATCCCGACATCGTTCTGCACGCGGCGGCCCACAAGCATGTGCCCCTGATGGAGAATCATCCGGACGAGGCCGTCCTGGTCAACGTGGGCGGCACGGCCAACGTCATCCGCTTCGCGCGCCGGGCGGGGGCCGAACGTTTCGTGTTGATCAGCACCGACAAGGCGGTGCAGCCCGCCAGCGTCATGGGGGCCACCAAGAAACTGGCCGAGATGACGGTGCGGGCCGCCGCGGCGGAGGAGCCCAACGGGACCCGCCTGATGATCGTGCGTTTCGGGAACGTGCTGGGCAGCCGAGGTTCGGTGGTGCCTTTCTTCATGAAGCGCATCGCCGCGGGGCTACCCCTGCCGGTGACCGATCCACGCATGACGCGCTACTTCATGACCATCAAAGAGGCGGCGCAGCTGGTGATCGAGGCCATGGTCATGGGCGAGCGCGGCATGACCTACATCCTGGAGATGGGCAAGCCCGTGTCCATTCTGGAACTGGCGGAAAATCTTCTGGCCCTCAGCGGATTCGATCCCGCCGATGGCGGTGGAGGGCCCGGCATCAGCTTCACCGGGCTGCGGCCGGGCGAACGCCTGCACGAGATCCTGAACGAACCGGGGGAGGATCTGGTGGCCAGCGATCACCCCCTGATCCGGCGGGCCCGGCCCCGTGGCGCCGCGGCGGTGCTGCCGGCGGCGGATCGCCAGGCCCTTTGTGACCTGGCCCGACAAGGCGCGGTGGCCCCCCTGCGCCGGAAGCTGGCCTCCCTCCTGGACAATCCGGAACTGGAAACCGGGCCCTGCATTCTCTCAGCCACACCAAAGGACACCCCATGAGCGCCGACACAGCCAACCGCCGTTTCATCACGCGGGAAGAATTCCTGCCCTTCTTCAAACCGGATATCGGCCCGGCCGAGATCGATGCCGTCACCGAGGTGCTGCGCTCCGGTTGGTTGACCTATGGGCCGAAGGTACGGGAATTCGGCACCGCCTGTGGCGACTATCTGGGGGTGGCGCATGCCGTGCCCGTGGCCAGCGCCACCGCGGGGCTTTTCCTGGGGCTGAAGGCCCTGGGGGTGGGACCCGGTGATGAGGTCATCCTGCCCAGCGTGACCTTCGTGGCCACCCTGACGGCGGTGCTGCACTGCGGCGCCCGGCCGGTGCTGGTGGATATTCACCCGGAATATCTGGGGATGGATCCCGCGGCCCTGGCTCGGGCCATCACACCCCGCACCCGGGTGGTGGTGCCGGTGCATATGGCGGGGCATCCCTGCCAGGTGGCCGAAATCCTGGACATTGCCGGAAAGAACGGCCTCCGGGTCATGGAAGACGCCGCCCACGCCTTCGGGACCGAATTCGCCGGCAAGCGCATCGGTGGTTTCGCGGACCTGACGGTGTTCAGCTTCTACGCCACCAAGTGCATCACCTCCGGGGACGGGGGCCTGGTGACGACCAACGACGCCGAGCTGGCCGAGCGCCTGCAACGCCTCAGCTTTCACGGCATGGACGGCAACGCCTGGCAGCGCTACGGGGACAAGGGGCGTTGGTATTACGAGATCATCGAACCCGGTTTCAAGATGCACCTGGGCGATCCCGCCGCGGCCCTGGGTCTGGTTCAACTGGGCCGTTCGGACGCCTTCATGGCCCGCCGGGCAGAGATCTGCCGCGCCTACAACGAGGCGTTCGCGGATCTGCCCGGCGTGTGGACCCCCTCCGAGGCGTCCTGGGCGCGCCACGCCTGGCACCTGTACATCCTGCAGGTGGACCCGGCCCTGGTGCGGGAGGGGCGCGACGGCCTGATCGCCGACCTGACGGAGAACCGCCTGGGCAGTTCCGTGCACTTCATCCCTCTGCATCGGCACCCGGCCTTTGCTCAACTGGGTGAGGAATTCGCCTCCCAACTGCCGGAGACGGAGCGTTATTACGCGCGGACCGTGAGCCTGCCCCTGTTCCCGGCCATGAGCGATGCCGACGTCCAGGATGTGATCACCGTCGTGCGGCAGAGCGTGGAAAGCCGCCTCCTTTCATGAGCGCCGGCCACGACAGCCTGGAAATCGTGTGCCGGGACAGCGCGCCCGCGGACTGGGATACGCTGCTGGCGGCCGATCCCGCCGCCGACTACTTCCACACCCCGCACTGGAGCGAAGCCGCCGGCCGCAGCTGGCCCGGGGTGAAGCCTTTCTGGCTGTGTGCCCGGCAGGCGGGTCGGCTGGTGGGGGGCATGGCGGCGGTGCGGCACACCGGTCGTGTGGCCCGTCTGGAAAGCGGGCTGGACGGCACCAGCGGGGGACCGCTGCTGGATCCCACCCTGGAACCGGCGCGGCAGGAGACGGTTTTCACGTCCCTGCTGGCAGCCTACCTAAAGGAACGTCAGGGGGCGCTGCCCGCCGTGTGTCTCACCTTCAACGCCCAGCATGAAGCCCGTTATGGCCGTCTCATGCGGAACCATCCCGAGCCCTGGCAACGCAGCGAGAATCCTGGAGCGGTGGTGCCCCTGGAAGGGGGGCCGGAGCAGGTGGCAATGACCCGCATGGTCGGGAACAAGCGGAACGAGCGCAACCGGGCCCTGCGGCGCGGGGTCAGCGCCACGGCCGGGAACGATCCCGCCCTGCTGCGCGCCTACTATCCCTTTTTCGAGGAGGCCTGTGCCGTCTGGGGCAAGGTGCCCACCCCACTGGCTTTCCTGGAGGATCTGCTGCGGGATCGGCAGCGTGTTTACTTCGTGTCCGTCATACACGAAGGGCAGATGCTGGGCGGCCATCTGAATCTGCTGTACGGGGGGCGGGCGGTGGCCTGGAACGGGGTCACGGATCGGCGGCACGCCCGCACCCTTTTTCCCGGCACGATGAGCGTGTGGGGGGATGTCGTCGCCGGCTGCGAGCGCGGGGCCCGTATTCTGGACCTGGGCGGCAGCGGCGGGGTGGTCAGCCTGGAGCGCTTCAAGAAGTACTTTGGCGCCGAAACCGAAGAACGCGGCCACTACGTTCTGGAGCCTGCTTCTCTGAAGCTGTTGCGTGGGGGCAAGAAGATACTGAACCGTTTCCGCAGCGCGGACGGCGGCCGGCGCTGGCACGATGAGGCTGCGGCTGCTGATAACGCTACGGATACCGATAACGCTACGGATATAGGAGCCGACTCGTGAGATTGCTGCGCGCCGGGGCCCGGATCCTGTTCAGCCGGGTGGGGCAGGTGCTGGCCAACGCGGCGGTGGTGATGATCGTGGCCCAGACGCTGGGGCCGGGTGGCATGGGGCACTACAGCCTGACGGTGGCCGTGGCCATGCTGCTGGGGTCTTTGCTGGGCGGGGGCATGGGGGTGGCCGCGGTGCCGCCCTTGCGCCAGGACCGTCTGCCGGCGGCGCGCATGCTCAAGGCCCAACTGCTGTGGGCCGGGGGCATGGTTCTGCTCATGTTTGTCCTGGCCGTCGTAACCCTCAGCGGGCAGACGGCCATCTTCTTCCGGGACCATCTGGGCTGGTTCCCCGGATTGGGCTTTGCGGCGGTGATCGCGGCGGCCTCCATCCTGGGTTTCGAAGTTTTCAGCTACGATCTGCTGGCGCGGGGACGCCTGGTGGTCAGCGCGGCCATCAACGGCTATCGGGCCATGGGGCATCTGGCGGCCATCGGGCTGCTGTGGGCTGTGGGCGGATTGGATTTCGCGCGGGCCGTGGGGATTTTCGCGGCCGCCCAGCTGGCGGGTGCCGTGGCGGTGCTGATCACTCTGCAGCGGGATATCCGCCGGCGCCGTCATCCTGAACCCGTCAGCCAGGGGTTGCCGCCGGAGGATCTACCCACGGATCTGGACAGCCGCAGCCTGGCGGGCCTGATCCGCTTCAACCTGTCGCGGGGCTGGGTGGGCCAACTTTCGGCCGTGGCCTACTTTCTGCTGCTGCGCCTGGACCAGGGGCTGCTGGAGCATTTCAAGGGGGCGGCGGAGGTGGGCATCTACTCCGTGGGCGTGTATGTGGGGGAGATGCTCTGGCTGTTGCCCGGAGCCCTGACTCCTCTGCTGGTGCACAGTTCGGCCCGCAACCAGGGCGATCCGGACCGGGAACGCACGGCGGCTCGGGCCCTGCGCATCGGTTTGGGGCTGGTGATCGCGGCGGCGGTGCCTTTGTACTTCCTGGCCCAGCCCCTGCTGGAGCTACTGGCCGGCGGGGAATACTCCGCGTCGGGGGCCAGCCTGCGGGCTCTGCTGCCGGGCATCGTGGCCTTCGCGCCCGGGGTGGTCCTGGCCGGGGACTTCATCGGGCGCGGCAAACCCCACTGGAATACCCAGGCCAGCGTGTTGACGGTGGTGGTGAACCTGATCGGGGCCTTCCAGCTGATCCCGCGTTATGGGGCGGTGGGGGCCGCCTATTCCAGTTCCATCGCCTACGCGTCCGGGTGCGTGCTGATGCTGGTGCGCTTTCGTATGGTCACCGGCTTCAGCTGGGGCCGTATCTTTCTAGGGCGCCATCGGGCCTGGCTCCGACGCCTGCGGGGGCGCGACACCACCTGACCCCACCCTTCACCCCACTCATCACCACCGCCCTGCTCGGGGCGGTTTTTGCGTTATTACGCCTTCTGAACAGGGGAATCAGGTTTTTTTAATATGGTGGTTGACATGGCGCGGGGCTGTGGGGTATATTTGTGGAGTCAGGTGGAGAATAAAGTCGAAAAGTGGAGTAAAATAGGATCGATGGCGGAGGCCCACGGAGGGGCACTGGGGCACAAGGAGGTTGCCTGGACTGCCGGAAATTCCTGACGACCAGCCTTTTCCCGGATTAGCCGCGCCCGGGCCACCTGACACCAGTTTTCTGATTTTCGCCGCCGTAAGGCAGATTCGGGTCGTTTCATGAGCACGGAACCCTTGGCCAGCAACACAGACGTGACGCCGCCCACCTTCCACGGGAGTCATACCCGCAAGGTGGACGCCAAGGGGCGGTTCCATCTGCCCTTCCAGTTCCGTCCGCCCAAGGCCGAGGATGAGCCCGAGGATGGCGAATCCCGTGAGAAGTACATGCTCAGCCCGGGCCCGGACGGATCGGCGGCCCTGTCTCCGTACGCGGTGTGGCTGGATCGTTTCAACGATCGGCCCGAGGGACTGAGCAAGCGCGAGCATATCCGGAACCAGCGACTCATGAGCCTGAACAGCCACATGCTCATTCCGGACAAGCATGGTCGCGTGGCGCTGCCCGCCAAGGTCAAGGAGGCCCTGGGGGTGGATAAGGAAGTGGTGGTCGTGGGCATGGGGCTGCACATGGAGGTGTGGTCCGCCGATCGGGTGGTTGGAGGTGGCGCCGCCGACCAGATGCCCAGTGACGACTACCTGTACGATTTCTTCGGTTAGGTCCCACGGAGGGGACGCCATAGGGAAGGAGCCCGCGATGCGCAGAGAGTTGACCCCGCGGCCCACCGGAACGGACTCCGGTGTGGGGCGATTGGAAATCGAGGTCAGCAGGGTGGATTCCGTCGTGCGGGTCGCTCTCTCGGGCATTCTGGATGAAGCGGGGTTGGAAAGAGTCATCGGCCGGGTGGCACCGATGCTGACGGGCCGGGGGCAGAGGGTGATCTTGGACGGTTCCCGTCTGGTCCACATGGATTACCGCAGCACCCGGTCACTCATCCGCTGGAACCGCAATCTGCGCCGGTTCAGTCATACCCTCCATCTCGGGGGATGGAATGACTATCTCCGGGCCATCCTGTGCATGGAAGACTGGGAGCGGGAACTGGGCTTGCCCCTGGTGCCGGCGGCCTCCCCGGCGCGCGGCGGTGGTCTCCGTCAGGCGGATTCGTGAACGATGCGCCCCATGTCCCCGTTCTCAGGGATGAGTCCCTGGAATTGCTGCAACCCGGTCCGGGGCGGCGGCTGGTGGACGGAACCTTCGGCTTCGGCGGGCACAGCCGCCTGATGGCCGAGGCCGGGGCGGAGGTCCTGGGCCTGGACCTGGACGCCGTGGCCCATGCCGCGTGCTTGGATCTGGCCGGGAAATATCCCGGCCTCTGCTGTCAGCGCATCTCTTTTCGGTATCTGGAGCAGGCGCTCAAACAGCAGGGCTGGTTCCGGGTGGACGGAGTCCTGCTGGATCTGGGGGTCAGCAGTCTGCAATTGGATGATCCCGCCAAGGGCTTCAGCTACCGGGCGGACGGCCCCCTGGACCTGCGTTTCAACCAGGACGAAGGTGCCAGCGCCGCTGATATCATCGCCGGCCTGAAGGAAAAGGAACTGGCGGACCTGATCTACCGGTACGGGGAGGAGCGGGGCAGCCGCCGCATCGCCCGGGCACTGGTCAGGGCTCGGGACGAGGCCCCCGTCGCGACCACGGCCCGGCTGCGGGAAATCGTCGAGGGGGTGCTGCCCCGGGGGGCCAAGGCCGCACCGGTGCTGAGCCGGGTGTTCCAGGCACTGCGCATCGCGGCCAACGCGGAGTTGGAGGCCTTGGAGGAGGTCCTGCAGCAGTTGCCCCGGGTGCTGAAGCCCGGCGGGCGTTTCGTCATCATCAGTTATCACTCCCTGGAGGATCGACTGGTCAAGCGGTTCATCGATCGGGAGAAAAAGGATTGCCTGTGCCCGCCGGAGCTGCCCGTGTGCGCCTGTGACCATAAGGCGCGGCTCAGGCCCCTGACCCGACGGGCCGTGAAAGCCTCGCCCGCGGAAGAGAAGAGCAACCCCCGCAGCCGTAGCGCGCGCCTGCGGGCGGCCCAGATTCTGTAGCCGGATCGCGACCGGCATTCGGGAAGGAAGAGACATGGCCGGAATCACACGCCTGACCCACCTCGGCAGCGGTCCCCGGATGATACCCGGCGACGGGATGATGGCGGACGATGGAGCCATGGCGCGCCGCAAGGGCGTGGTCACCGGCCGGCTCGTTATCGGCCTGATGGTATTCCTCTATCTGGGCCTGGTCATGTCCAGCCGCGTGTTCCTGGCATCCCAGATCACGGACCAGCGCGCGCGCATCGCCAATCTGGAAAGCCGCAAGGAATTCCTGGAAGCCAGCAACGCCGATCTGCACCGTCGCTGGTTCGCCGCCTCGGCTCCGGCGGTGGTCATGGAACGGGCCCGGACGGAACTGGGGCTGGTGGCGACGGAAACGCCGGGACCGGTGCTGGTTCTGCTGCCTGATCACACGGCTGAGCGCAGCCAACTGGCCGCCCTGCGCGCCGGAGTGGAGCAGGTGTTCCACGGGACCATGGTCTCCCTGCAACCCAGGGCGGCGCACGCTGATCCGGTGACCACTGGGGGGGAATGATGTTCGATCAGGGCCGCGGCCGGTTCCGCATCCTGCACATCATCCTCCTGGTGACCGGCCTGGCATTGGCCGGTCGCGTCGTACAGATCCAGATCTTCCAGCATCGGGAATGGCGCCAGGTGGCCGAATCCGCCTGGAGCGATGACATCGCCATCGCCCCGGAACGCGGCAACATCTACGACAGGGCCATGCGCCCCCTGGCGCTGTCGGTTTCCAGCTGGCGTGTGGGCGTGGCCACCAGCCTACTGGGCGATGACACGGACAAGGTGGTCGACTTGTTGGCCAAGGTGCTCGAGCGCAAACCTCGGGACCTGGTGCGGCAGATCCGTCGGGCGGAGGGCGCGCATGTGGTGGTGGCGGCCCGAGAAGTGCTTTCCCGCGATGAGATGATGGCTTTGCGCGCGCACAAGGCCATCACGGTGGAGGATCTGCGCTTGCGAGCCTATCCCTTTGACGGGTTGGCGGCCTCACTGGTGGGGTTCTATCGCGAAGACCCGCAGGGCGATGTGGCGACGGGACTGGAATACGGCTTGCGGGAAATCCTGAACGGCAAGATGGGGCGGGCGCGCTTGATCACCACCGGCAAGACGGGCCGGGACCTGGGGCAGGTGGAGGTGGAAGCGGCCCGGCACGGCAAAAGTCTGGTGCTGACGCTGGACACGGATCTGCAGGATATTTGCGAGCAGAGGTTGCGTCGGTCCGTGGCCGAGACCGGAGCCGAGGGCGGCTCTGTCCTGGTGCTGGACCCGAGCACCGGCGACATCCTGGCCGCGGCCAGCTGGCCCCTGATGACGACCCGGGAAGGCCGCCACGGCGATGGCCGGATCTGGCAGAATCGGAACTTCACCACCATCTACGAGCCGGGATCGGTCTTCAAGATTTTCACCGCGGCCAGCCTGCTGCGGCATGGCGCCGTCGACACGGTCATGGTTTTCGACTGCACCAACAGCGATATCGGCGACGGCATCCGCATCGAGAACGACGCCGGGCACACCTACGGCAATCTCTCTTTCATGCCGGCGTTCGCCAAGAGCAGCAACATCTACTTTGCGCGTGCCGTGGCGAACCTGCGCAAGGATGAATTCTACAACGATCTGAAGGCTTTCGGTTTCGGGCAGGGCTCGGGGGTGCCGTATCCCGGCACCTCGGCGGGAATCCTGCGCAAGTGGGATGATTGGTCCGGACGGTCCAAGCCCACCCTGGCCATCGGTCAGGAGGTGGCCGTCACGCCTCTGCAGCTGGGGCTGGCCGTGTGCGCCGTGGCCAACGGGGGCACGCTGTACGCGCCGCGCCTTATCCGCGAGGTGCGCGACGCCAAGGGTTCCCTGGTGGAAAAGCGGGACCCCCGGGCTCTGCGCCAGGTCATCGGCGAACCCCTGGCGGAGCTTCTGCGCGAGGCCATGGGCCGGGTGGTGGACCAGGGCACCGGCGTGGCCGCCCGCGAGGACTGGGTCCGGTGCGGAGGCAAGACCGGCACCGCGGAGAAAAGCCGCGACGGGGTGGGGTACGCGGCGGGGGCCTACGTGGCCAGCTTTGCGGGCATCGTTCCGGTGGAGGATCCCCGGCTGGTTATCCTGACGGTCCTGGACGAGCCCAAGGGGATCAAGCATTACGCCAGCATGAGCGCGGTGCCGCTGTTTCGGGACGTGGTGCGGGATATTCGTGCCCGCACGGATTACCTGACGGGGGTGCCGGGGATGCGGACCGCCACCCGCGCCCGGTCCGAATCAGGGCCGATGCAGGTGGTGCCGGATGTGCTGCACCTGTCCCTGGAGAAGGCGGCCGAACGGTTGCGCCATGCCGGTTTGGGTGTGGCCGGAGAGGACAAGGGAGGGCTGGTTGTCCAGCAGGTCCCCCTGCCGGGCACGCCCTTGACGGCGGGCGCGGTGGTGCGCCTGACGACGGGACCGGACCAGCCCACGGATCTGGGGGCCTCGGCCCTGGTACCGGATTTCCGCGGCCTGAGCAATCGGCAGGCGCGCAGCCTGGCGGCCCGTCTGGGCCTTGTGGTGAATATTGCGGGTACCGGCTACGCGGTGGCCCAGAATCCGGCGCCCGGTGACCAGATCGCCGGCGGCCCGGTCAGCTTACGGATGGAAGCCCGATGGTGAAGAAACAGAAAAAACTGGCCGAACTGATCTCGGCGTTGCCGGATGCTCGCCTGCGGGGGGACGGAACCCTCCCCATCACTTCCGTGACCGCCGATTCGCGTCAGGCGGGGCCCGGAGCCCTGTTTGTCGCGGTCCATGGCACCGGCGGCGATGGCCATGGCTATCTGGCCCAGGCCGTGGCCGCGGGTTGCCGCGCGGTGGTCCATCAGAAGGCTTTGGCGGACTATCTGGATGACGAGGGGCTGGGGGCTCTGGCGGCCTCGGTCCAGGTGGGGCGGACACGGCCCGCGCCGGCCCTGTTGGCCCGAGAGCTGAACGACCGGCCGGACACCCGGCTGACCTGCGCCGGGGTGACCGGCACCAACGGCAAGACCACCGTCTCCTTCTTGTTGCGCGAGATGCTGAACCGCCTGGACGGCCCCTGCGGCCTGCTGGGCACCATCCGGTATGACGACGGGCAGCAGTCCGAGCCCGCGCCGTTGACCACCCCCGGCGGGCCGGTGTTCTACCACTGGCTGGGGCGCATGGTGGACCATGGCTGCCGTAGCGCGGCCATGGAGATCAGCAGCCACGCCCTGGACCAAGGACGCACCGCCGGGCTACAACTGGGGGTGGCCATTCTGACCAACCTGGGCCGCGACCACCTGGACTACCACGCGGACATGGCGGATTATCTGCGGGCCAAGGCGCGCATTCTGGACCTGCTGCGCCCTGGCGCGGCGGTGGTGCTGAACCGCGCGGACAGCCATCTGGCCACCTTGGATCTGAAGGGGCGTCCCTGCGTGGGCTTTGACGCGCGGCCCGGTGCTGCGCCGCGGCAGGAGCGGGATGTGGCCCTGCGTCGGGCCCACCTGGGTCTGGACGGTACCCGCCTGGAACTGACCCACGCGGGCCGGGAGCTGACGCTGGAAAGCCCGCTGGTGGGCACCTTCAACGTGGAAAATCTGCTGGCCGCTTTCGCGGCGGGGGTGGCGCTGGGGCATGGGCCGGAGCAGGTGGCGCGGGCCCTGGCCGGGGTGCGCCAGGTGCCGGGGCGCATGGAGCGTTTCCTCTTGCCGTCCGGGGGGATGGCGGTGGTGGATTACGCCCACACGCACGATGCCCTGGAGGCCGTGCTGGGAGCCTGCGACACCCTGTCGGACGGGCGTCTGCTGGTGGTCTTCGGGTGTGGGGGCGATCGCGACCGTGGCAAACGCCCTCTGATGGCCCAGGCGACCGCCCGGCATGCCGATGGGGTCTGGATCACATCCGACAACCCGCGCAGCGAAGACCCCGGGACCATCTGCGAGGATATCGCCGCGGCTTACCGGAAGGTGACCGATGCCCGCGCCGACCGGATGGAGATGATCGTGGACCGCACCGCCGCCATCGAGGACGCCCTGGCGGCAGCCGGCGCGGGGGACATCGTGGTGGTGGCCGGCAAGGGGCATGAAGACTACCAGCTTGTGGGGGACAGGGTGCTGCACCTGGATGACCGTGAAATCATCCGCCACTGGATTCGGAGGCAGGGCTGAGATGGGTTATGACGTCGGTCTGGCCATCAGCGACTTGCGCGCGGAAAAGCTTCTGGATGGGGCTCTGCTGCCCGGACCCGCCGGAGCGGAATATTACCCTGCCGACGAACTGGCGGGCCGTGAGGTGGCGGGAGCCTTCGCGGGCGCGGGTCTGGATTCGCGCCGGCTGGCACCGGGAGCCCTGTTCGTGGCTCTGGCGGGGCAGAACGTGGATGGCCGTTGTTTCGTGCCGGCCGTCCTGGAGGCGGGGCACTGGGTGCTGACCCGCAGTGCGGCGGCCCCCGATCCCCTGGTGGGCGCGTCCCTGCGTGACGGTGGGGGGGCGCTGCTTAGCCCCGACCCGGAAAAGGCCCTGGCCCACCTGGCCGGTTGCTGGCGCCGTCGCCTGGGAACCCGGGTGCTGGGCATCACCGGCACCAACGGCAAGACCACGACCAAGGATCTGGCCCGGGCTCTGCTCAGCGGCGGGGGGAAGACCCAGGCCACGCGGGGCAACTTCAACAACCAGCTGGGCCTGCCCATCACCCTGCTCGATCTGCGGCCGGAGACCCGGTTCGCGGTCATCGAGATGGGAGCCTCGGCCGTGGGCGATATCCGCTATCTGGCGCGGATCGCGCGGCCGGATGTGGGGCTGATCACCAACGCTTCGCCGGCCCATATGGAAAAATTCGGCAGCCTGGAAAACATCATCGCGGGCAAGGGGGAACTGCTGGCCGAACTGCCGGCCACCGGTCGGGCCATTCTCAACGCGGACAGCCCCGGCTTCGCGCAGTGGTCCCGGCGCAGCGTCTGCGCGGTCTGCAGCTGGGGGCGGGAGACGGGCGATCACCGCTGGTCCTTCGACGCGGCCGCGGGCGCGCTGATCCTGGACGGAGAAGCCTGGCCCGTGCCTTTGCCCGGGGCCCACAACGCGGCTAATCTTTGCGCCGCCATCCTGGCCGCCCGGGCCTTCGGTCTGGAGGACGCCGCCCTGCGCGCGGGGCTGGAGGGCTTTGTGCCGTCGGATCATCGCAGCCGACTGTTGCGGTGGCGGGGCCGCACCGTGCTGGACGATTCCTACAACGCCAACCCCGGCAGCGTGCGGGCGGCCGCGCGCACCGTCGCGGACATGGCCGCTGCCGGTAGGGCGTTCGCCGTCCTGGGCCCCATGGCGGAGCTGGGCCCCACCGGGGACGCTCTGCATCGGGAAACGGGAGCGGCCCTGGCCGATCTGGGCCCGGACAGCTTAGATCCGGACAGCTTAGACCCCGACAGCTTGGGTCTGGCCGGCCTGCTGGCCGTGGGGGACGGCACCGGGGAACGGGCCGCGCGGGAACTGGCCGCCGGCTTCGGCCGGGGCGCCGAGGTGCGGGCTTCCTGCGCCCAGGCGCTCATCTGGTTGCGGGAGCACACCACGGCCGGGGACATCATTCTGGTCAAGGGATCGCGCAGCGCCGGCATGGACCGGCTGGTGCGCCTGATGGAAGCGGAAGCGGAAGAGGACGAGAACCCATGATGACCGTGCGGGACAGACTCTGGTGGGTGGTGGGCCTGGCGCGCAGCGGTTGCGCGGCCGGGGCCCTGTTGCGCCGTCACGGCGGCCGGGTCATCGGTATTGACGATAGCGACGCCGACACCGTGCGCCGCCGGTGGGAGCGCGAAGGCCTGTCCGATCTGGCACCCCGGGCTTTCGATGAGCTGACCACCGGCGGCCACTGGCCCGAGGACCCTCCCGCGGGGGTGGTCATCAGTCCGGGGGTTCCGCCCAACCATCCCCGCCTGCAGGCCCTGCCACCGGAGGTGCCCGTCCTGGGCGAGATGGAACTGGGGGCCGCTTTCTGCCGCGCGGATCTGGTGGCCATCACCGGCACCAACGGCAAGAGCACCACCACCGAATGGGTGGCGCACCTGCTGCGTGCCGGGGGGCGGCGCGCCCAGGCGCTGGGCAATCTGGGCACCCCCCTGAGCCTGGCGGCCGAGGAACTGGAACCGGGCGATGCCGTCAGCTTGGAGGTGAGCAGTTTCCAACTGGAGACGGCGCGCCGCTTCCAGCCCCGGGTGGGCATGGTGCTGAACCTGGCGCCGGATCATCTGGATCGCTACGCCGATCTGGCGGCTTATTACGACGCCAAGGGCGTTCTGGCCCGCAGGACCCATCCCGACGGCCATTTCATCACCTGGACCCGCTGCCCGCAGGCGCGCGCCTGGGAAACGCCGTCCCGCCGACTGCTGTTCGGGGACGAGGCCGATGGCGCCTGCGCTTTCTACCGGGACGACGCCCTCTGGATTCGGACCGCCGGCGGTGAAAGGACGTTGTTGCGGCGGGACGAGGTGGCCTTGCCGTCGCCCCCCAATCTGCTGAACGCCCTGGCCACGGCCGCGGTGGGGGTGGCCATGGAGGTGCCGCCGGAGGCCATGACCGAGGCTCTGGGCAGCTTTGCCGGTTTGCGCCACCGCCAGCAGGTGGTGGCCACGCGGGGCCCCATCCGTTTCATCAACGACACCAAGGCCACCAACGTGCATGCCGTTTGCGCCGCTCTGGACGGGTACCGGCGCCCGGTGGCGTTGATCCTGGGCGGTAGCGGCAAGGGGGAGGACTACGCGCCCCTGGCCGCGGTCATGGACGCGGTGGTGCATGTGGTGACCATCGGACAGGAAGGGCCGGCCATCGCGGAGGTCCTGGCCGGGCGCGTGCCGTTGAGCGCCGCCGTGGACATGCCGACCGCGGTGCGCCAGGCGGCCGACGAGTTGGAGGCGGCTCTGCGGCGCGACGGCCTGCCGGCCGGGGACGTCATGCTCAGCCCGGCCTGCGCCAGTTTCGACATGTTCACCGGTTATCGGCAACGCGGTGAGAAATTCATGGCCGCCGCTCTGGCGGTCGGAGCCCAGGCGGTGGATCTTCATGAATAGACGGCTGCGCACCATTATCGCCGCGGTGGAAAACGGGGACCGGGTCCTGCTGGCGGCCATGGCGGTTCTGCTCTTCCTGGGCAGCATCGTGGTCTACGGGACGGGGGCTTACCGCAATCCCGGCAGCGGCAGCATCCTGGGCCAGCATTTCATGATCAGCAAGCACGTCTTCATGATCGGTGTGGGGCTGTTGCTGATGCTGACCCTGGCCAATCTGAACTACAGCTTGCTGCGTTGGCGTTGGCTGAACTGGTCCGCGCTGGTGATGTCCCTGGCGCTCATGGTCTTGACCCTGGTGCAGGGCGATGGCCACCAGATCAACCGCTGGGTCACGGTGCTGGGCTTCAGCTTCCAGCCGGTGGAACTGGCCAAGATGGCCGTCATCTTCTTTCTGGCCGACAGTTGGGCCGATGCCGTGAAACAGGATCGGCTGGGCTGGCGGGAGGTGTGGCCGGCTCTGGCGTTTGGCGCCCTGCCTCTTTTCTACGTTCTCTTCGAGCAGCCCAATTTCGGCAATCTGCTGACCATGGGCCTGGTGATTCTGGCCATGCTGCTGGTGACGGGCTTCCCCTGGCGGCGTATGGCTGTGGCCGTGGCCGTGCCCCTGGGCGGGGCGGTGGGGGCCTACCTGGTTTCCAGCAAGCTGCAGACCCGTTTCGGCGAGTGGTTTCTGGGTTGGCGGGGCGGTAGCTTCGGCTACCAGGTGGACCAATCCATCATGGGCATGGGGGCCGGCGGGCCCCTGGGGCTGGGGGTGGGCAAGGGCCACAACAAGTTCAACTTCCTGCCGGAGGCGCACACGGATTTCATCTACTCGGTGCTGGGGGAAGAGATGGGCCTGTGGGGCACGCTGCTGGTCATCGCCGCGCTGATGGTCTTCGTGTGGCGGGGGTACGTCATCGCCGCGCGGGCCTCCGAACCGTTCGGCCGCATGGTGGCCACGGGGCTGACCACCTCCCTCGCCGTTTACGGGGTCTTCAACATCGCCATGGTCACGGGGCTGTTCCCGGTGGTGGGCGTGCCCCTGCCTTTTGTCAGTTTCGGGGGGACGGCCATGGTCATGGCGCTGGCGGCGGTGGGAATCCTGTTGAATATCGACCAGATGAGCACCATCATCAATCTGAGGAAGCAGCGGGCCAGAGACCGCAGCACCTTCTTCATGGATTATCCGGCGTAGAACGGCGGATCAAGACGTTGGATCAAGACGTTGGGAAAGGATGACGTTGAAGGATCAGGGACCGGGCATCTTCCGCCACACCAGGCGCATCCATTTCGTGGCCATCGGCGGCATCGGCATGAGCGGCATCGCGGAGGTGCTGCTGGGCATGGGTGTCTTCCAGATCACCGGCAGTGATCTGCGCGCCTCGGCCATCACCGACCGTTTGCGGGAGCTGGGCGCGGGTATCACCATCGGGCATGAAGCCGCCGGCGTGGCCGGGGCCGACGTGGTGGTGCGCAGCAGCGCGGTGACCGAAAGCAACGTGGAGATCCGTGAGGCGCGTCGCCTGCGCATTCCCGTCATCCGCCGCGCCGAGATGCTGGCCGAATTGATGCGCCTGAAACAGGGCATCGCCATCGCCGGCAGCCACGGCAAGACCAGCACCACCAGCCTGGTGGCCAGCGCCCTGCAGGGGGGCGGGCTGGAGCCCACGGTCATCGTCGGCGGGGTGGTCAAGAACCTGGGCAGCAACGCCGTCAGCGGCCGCGGGGATATGCTGGTGGCCGAGGCGGACGAAAGCGACGGCACCTTCCTGCATCTGACGCCGACCATTGCCGTGGTCACCAACATCGATTACGAGCACGTGGATCACTACGCCAGCATGGAGGCGCTGCGGGATGCCTTCGCGGAATTCCTGCACCGTGTGCCCTTCTACGGGACCTGCGTGCTGTGCCTGGATGATCCGGAGGTGCGCGCCCTGCGGCCTCGTCTGGATCGGGCCGTCCTGACCTACGGCACGGTGGAAGACGCGGACCTGCGCGCCCTGCCCGACAGCATCACCGCCACGGATCAGGGACAATCCGCGACCATCGTCTTGCGGGGACGGGAACTGGGGACTCTGCTGGTGCCCATGCGCGGGCGCCATAATCTGGCCAACGCCCTGGCCGCGCTGGCGGTTTCCCTGGACCTGGGGCTGCCCTTCGACAAGGCCGCCGCAGGGATCGCCGCCAGTGGCGGGGTGGGCCGGCGCTGCGACCTGAAGGGCGAGCACGACGGGGTTCTGGTGGTGGATGACTACGGCCACCACCCCACGGAGATCCAGGCCACCATGGAAGTGGCCCGCAGCTACGGCCGGCCGGTGGCGGTGCTCTTTCAGCCTCATCGGTACAGCCGCACCGCCGCCTTCGGGCGCGAGTTCGCCGAGGCCTTGGGCGGCGCCGACGACGTGGCCCTGTTGCCGGTCTACCCGGCGGGCGAAGCCCCCATCGAAGGGGTGGGCAGCGGGACCATTGCCGGTCACCTGATGGACCACCCGTTGCGTTCCCTGGAACTGCTGGACGGGCCAGGGGATCTGAACGCCTGGCTCGACAAACAGGTCCGGCCCGGCCATCTGCTGTTGATGCTGGGCGCGGGGGATGTGGGCCGACTGGTGGACCAAGCCGTGGCGCATCTTGCCGGGCGGCAGGGCTCATGAGCGCCCGGAGGGAGGGCGTGGTCGAGCACGCCGTCTATCGTCCCCGCCAGGAAAGCCGCCGCAGCCTGTGGCGGCGTCCGGGATGGCCCGGACTGATCCTGCTCGGGCTGATCCTGGCGCTGATGGCCGGTGGCGCGGTCTACGGGCTGCGCTCGGAAACCTTCGCCGTCACCCGCATCAGCACCGGCTCGTATCGCTTCACCGCCGGCCAGGATCTGGACCGTATCCTGGGTTCCTTCCTGGGCCGGAATCTGTGGACCCTGAGCGCCACCGAGGTGGCTGACAGCCTGGCCACCCTGGCCTGGATCCGGGACCCGCGCATCGAGCGGCAATGGCCGGGAGATCTGGTGGTGGAGTTCCGGGAATGCCGCCCCGTGCTCAGCCTGGAGGAGGAAGCGCCGGGGGGCGGCACTCGTGTTCTGGTGGACGACGGATGTGTCCTGCCCTTCCCCGGTCATCTGCCGATGCCCGGTTTGCCGGTCCTGGTGGGGGTTTCCTGCGTGCGGGATTCGGTCTCCGGCCGGGAGAAACTGGACCCGGCTTGGGCACCGCAAGTTATGGAATTGCTGACGGCTTTGGCGCAGACGGGACTGGAGACGGTGGCGCCTGTCGATTTTCTGGTTGCCCGTGAAGAAGGATTCGCTATCCTCCTGCGGGAAGGATGGGGCTCCCTGCAGGTCGGGCGCGAGGATTTTGCCGCCCGCCTGGACCGTTACATGGCTGCGCGGGAGAACCTGGAACCGGGGCTGCGGATGGATCTGCGTTTCCGGGAGAGGATCGTCTGCAGCCGAAACTGAACCCGCACGGATCGTGCGCATGGCTCAATGGAAAGGCCCGGCATGAGTCAAGGAAGACTGATTGTCGCTTGTGATTTCGGATCCACCCAGTTCCGCGCCCTGGTCACGGAGATCACCGGCAGCGGCGACCTGGAGGTCGTCGGGTGCGCTCGGCATGAAGCCTCGGGCTTCCAGGACGGGGACTTCGTGGACATCAAGTCCGCGGCCCGGGGCATCCGGGCCTGCATGCAGGATCTGGAAGCGGACTCCAACATCTATATTTCGGGTTTCACTTACAACATTGCCGGTTCGCATCTGCACAGCGTGCAGGCCAAGGCGCAGGTGCCCATCACGTCGGGGCCGCGGCCCATTCGGCAGGCGGATGTGGACAAGGTCCTCAAGCAGGCCCGCAGCATGGCCATCCCCTTCGATCAGAAAATCCTGACCGTCACTCCCGAGGAGTACGCGGTGGATCGCGTGCGCGGCATCACCGATCCCCTGGGTCGCGTGGGCAGCCAACTGGAGGTCACGGCCCATCTGGTGACGGGATCGCGCAGCGTGCTTTCCAACATCCAGACCACCATCGGCGAAGCCCGCTTCAAAGGGCTGGGCGAGGAAGTGGATATCCTGGCCGTGGGCATGGCGCTGCTGGAGGAGCAGGAAAAGCAGCAGGGCGTGATGCTGGTCGATATCGGTGGGGAGATGACCAGTTGGGCCGTCTTTCGACAGGGCGGCATCTTGGCCAACGGGAGCCTGCCCTGGGGTGGTAAGCATCTGACCATGGATCTGGCCCATGGATTGCGCCTGGACTGGGGCCAGGCCGAGGACCTCAAGCGGGAGCGAGGGGTGGTGTTGCGCAGTCTGGTGCCTGAGGTGGCCATCAGCGCCCTGTTCACCGAAGAGAAGCCCGAAGCCAGCCAAGGCTTGATTGCGGCCATCCTGGAACCGCGCATGGAAGAGATCCTCACCATGGTCAAGAACGATTTCGGAGATATGCGGGAACTGGCCACGCTGGGGGCGGGCATCGTGCTGACCGGCGGCGGCAGCCGTTGCCAGGGCACGCGCCGGCTGTGCGAAGAGATCTTCGATCTGCAGGTGGCCAAGCGCTATCTGCCCCGTTGGCTGGAGGGCGCGGAGCAGCTGCCGGAAGACCAGTGGGCCACGGCCATCGGCCTTTGCCGCTGGGCGGCCCGGGACGTGGTGGCGGCCCAGCCCGAGGAAATCGGCCAGGAGAAAGGTGGCCTGCTGGGCCGGTTGCGCGGTATGTTCAAACGGGCCGATTCGGAAGATGAATTGGTGGCCCGCGGGTGAAAAACATTGCGCAGATGGCGAATACGTGGTTTTTTCTATTGCAAAGGTACACGGATGTGCTAGAAATTGAACAAAAGATGCTTTGGCGTCGCCCCCTGTCTTCACCCTGGCAAGGTGGAGGCCGTCCGGCGGAAAGAGTCCCCGGCTGGCGTCAAGCGGAATGACATGCCCAACCTCAAGGAGGAGGAGGGTCCGATGATGTTCGAGTATGCCGAAGAAAGTCGGCGCTTGACGGATATACGAGTGGCGGGAGTTGGCGGCGCCGGCGGCAACGCGGTGGATCGAATGGTCCGTTCCGGGTTGACGGGCGTCGAATTTTTAGTTCTCAATACCGACTTGCAGGCCCTCGGAGACAGCCAGGCCCATCAGACCCTGCAGATTGGCGCGGAACTGACCCACGGTTTGGGCAGCGGCGGCAACCCACGGGTGGGGGAGGGCGCGGCCGAGGAAGACCGCGAAACCATTCGGGAGGCTCTGGAGGGGGCCAACATGGTCTTCGTGACCGCCGGCATGGGCGGAGGCACCGGCACCGGGGCCGCCCCCGTCGTGGCCGAGATCGCCCGCCAGCAGGGTGCCCTGACCGTGGGCATCGTCACCAAGCCTTTCCTCTTCGAGGGAAACATTCGCAAGAAGCAGGCGGAGGATGGGATCCGCCGTCTGCGCGACGAAGTGGACACCTTGATCGTGGTGCCCAACCAGCGTCTGCTGGAGATCGTGCCGCCCAGCACCAGCATGGACGAGGCTTTCCTCATCGCCGATCAGGTGCTGTACGAGGCCACGCGCGGCATCTACGAGATCATTTCCCGCCACGACACCCTGAATCTGGACTTCGCCGACGTCTGCTCGGTGATGCGCGGCATGGGAGTGGCCCTGATGGGCACCGGCCGGGCCAGCGGGGAGGGACGCGCCCTCAAGGCGGCCCAGGCCGCCATCCAAAGCCCCCTGCTGGAGAACCTGGACATCCAGGGCAGCAAGGCCGTGCTGGTGAATGTGCTGGGCGGCCAGGTGGGTCTGCACGACACGGCCGAGGCCATGTCCTTCATCCAGGAGGCGGCCGGCCCCGATGCCCATGTCATCTTCGGTTATGGGCAGGATGAAAGTCTGGGCGACACCCTGCAGGTCACGGTTATCGCCACCGGCTTCCAAGCCGAGGAAACAGCCGGAGGGAGCCTTGCCACCGCGGCGGATCCGGTGCGGGTGATTGCGGAATCCCAGGCGGCGGCCAAGCCGGTGACGGATGCGGCGCGGACGCCGCAGACGCTGGAACTGGAAACGCCGGACAAGTCGGAGACGCCGAAAACGTCGGAGATCCCGGAGATCCCGGAACCGGAAGCCCTGTCCGCGCCTGAGGTCGCCTCGGAGCCGGAAATCTCGGCCCGTGAACCCGAGCTCTCCCTGGGGATGCCCGATAGCTTCATGCCCGACGATCCCATCGAGCCGGAAATGGTTTCGGTGCTGGATGAGGAGGAGCCGGAACTGGAGCCGGAGCCGGAGATGAAGACCGAGCCGGAGCCCGAGCCGGAAACCGAGCCGGAGCTGGAGACTATGGCCTCTCCTGAACCTGAATCGGTCCCTGAACCCGAACCGGCGCGGGAAGCGGCTCCGGAGCCCTCTTTCCTGGAGAAAGCCGCGGCTGCGGGCGGCCCGGAGAAAACCTCCGCGGCGGCTTCGCCGCCTCCCTCGGCAGGGGATGCCATCGCCCATTTCCTCCGCCCGGCCGGGCGCAGGAATATCGGCGAGGTGGAGGTGCCGGAAGTGGACCGGGGCCCTGTGCCCATCAGCCGATCGACTGCTGCCGGCCTGGGGCCGGAGAAACCGGGTGAAGACCGCACCACGCCGGCCTACATCCGCAAGTACATGGATTGATATCATGTCTCTATGGGGACGATTGCTTGGCAGCAAACGCAGCGATTCCTTTGCCGAAGGGGTGGCTTTATTTGATGATGGACGGTTCGCCGAAGCGGCGGACCGTCTGCGTTCAGCCGCCCTGGGGCGCAGCAACAGCCCCAGTGGCAGCTTGGCCTCCAGCTATTTCCGCAAGGCTCTTCTGGCGGAGGGCCGGCGTTTGATGCGGCAAGACAAGGCCAAAGACGCGCTGCAGTATCTGGAGGAGGCGGTCCGGCTGTGGGATCTGTATCCGGATTTGCACTGCCTGCATGGTGCTGCTTTGGCCGATGCCGGGCGGTTGGATGAAGCTTTGCAGGAGGCCCGTTTTGCCCTGCGTCTGAATCCGGACTATGTGGAGGCTCGCCTGCTGCACGCCACCGTGCTGGTGCAGATGGATCGCCCCCTGGAAGCGGCGGATCAGCTGAACGCCATGCTGGAATCCGGCCGCCGGGGCGATCATTGGCTACTTCAGGAATACGCCCGCGACAAATCTTACACGGCGGAGACCTTGCCGAACAACCTCATGGAAAAGTTGGTGGCCAGTCTCAGCGGCAAGTCCGAGAAGGAAGAATTGTCCGCGGCGGTTTCCCTCTGCCGAGAGGGCCAGTGGGCCGAGGGCAAGGCCGTTTTCGCGGCCCTGGTCCGGCGCCGGCCACGTTATCCTGATTACCGCACCCGTCTGGCGGCCGCTCATTTCCAACTGGGGGAACTGGAGTCCGCCCTGGAGCAGGTGGACGCGGCCTTGGCCTTGAATGAGAGCTACCGCACCGCGGTGGATCTCAAAGGGTTGATCCTGGCGGACAGCGGCCGGTTGAATGAAGCCCGGAGCTGGTTGAATGATGCCCGGCGGCAGCCGGCCTCCCCCTCGCGGAGCGGGGCCCACGAAGAACTCTTTGGCGCGTATCTGCGCTCGGTTTTGGCTCTGCTGGCCGGAGATCTGGAGGAGGTGCGGCGCCGATTGTCGCCTTGGCCGGATCTGGTGCGGAATTTTGCCCGCGCCGAACTGCTGCTGGCCGCGGCCGAGGATCTGCGCGGGCAGCAGGCCACGTGTGAGCGGCGCCTGGCCGATCTGGCGGACGAATGGCCGGGTGAAGAGATCTATTTCTTTGTCCTGGCTTGCCACCATCTGGAGAACGGCCGCTTCCGGGAGGCCGATGGCATTCTGCGCCGCTGGCCCAAAGAGCATCGGGGTAGCGAGCAGCATCGCTTCCTGGAGGAGTTCCTGCGGGTGAGCGAGGGCCGAGGCCATGACAAGCCGCAGCGGCTCGCCGAATCCACGGAGAGCGACCTGGGGCCCGAGGCCTGGACTTTCCTGGAGGCTCGGGCGGCCTATCAGGAGGGCCGGGACGAGGAGGCCTGGCGGCTGTGCCTGCGACTGTGTGATCAGGGGCTGGCCACGGAGAAATTGCTGCGTCTGCAAACGGCCGCCATGGCGGGCGTGCCGCCCGAGGTGCTGGGCGAAGCGCGCCAGTGGCAACCTACCGGCGTGCTGCCGGATTCCTGCCTGACGCCCCTTTTCCATCTGGATGTGCGCAGGGGGCATTGCGCCGAGGCGCGGGAGATGGCCGTGCACCATCTGCGGCTTCATCCGGAGAATCTGAAAGCGCGCTGGCTGCTGGTGGAATTCTGGTTGAGCCCGGTGCGGGGTTGGCTGGCGTGACTCCCCGCGTAGGGGATGGGGTCTAGTTCTGGTGCTTGAGGGCGCAGAGACGCCCCACTTCCCGGGTCAGCTCTTTCAGATCATAGGGCTTGCTCATGTAAGCGTCGGCTTGGTACTGGAAGCTGCGGGTGCGGTTGCGCTCGTCCTCGCTGGCCGTCAGGATCAGTACCGGCACATCCTGGAGGATGAGGCTGCTGCGCACGCGCTTGAGGAAACCGAATCCGTCCATCACCGGCATCATCAAGTCCAGAATGACGCAAGCCGGCATTTCCCGCTGGATGGCTTCGTATCCCTCGGCACCGTTTTCCGCCTCGTGGATTTCGTAGCCTGCGCTTCCCAACTGGAGACGCACGATGGTCCGCAGGTCGGGATCGTCCTCGATGACGAGGATTCGGGGTTTCGCGGCTTCGCTCATGACTTTATCTTTCCTTGTTGTCGCTTGGCCCGGGTGTGGCGGGAATTTTTGCCAAACGGGAACCAGAAGCCTTGAACGGGTTTTCTGCTCACTATGTATCGGTAATGTGGTCCCGGTCTTGATTGTTTTCCCGGTTCTGCCGGTCTGAAGCGAAGGATACCCTTTTGTCCCTGACACGCGCTCTCTTTCTGTCCGCTTTGTTCTGGCTGCTGGGCGGCCCTCATCTTGTCCAGGCCCAGGATTTTCCTTCTTCCACGGCAGATCCCGTTACGACGGATCCTTGCGCCGAGGGCCAGGCCGACTACCGGGCTGCCCGTTTCGAGGCCGCCCGGGCCGCTTTGCTGCGGTGCGTGGAGCAGGGGGATCCCGATCTGGACACCCTGCTGCCCCTGACGGTGATGGGACTGCGGGAGGACCGGCTGGAAGAAGCGGTGCGCTTCGGGCGGCAGGCCGCGGAGGACTTTCCCGACGATGCGGACGCCCTCTACTGGTACGGCCGGGCCTTGCTACGCAGCAATCGTGTGGACCAGGCCCGGGCCCAGTGGGAGCAGGGCCTGCAGCTGGACATGCAGCACAAGGGTATTCTGGAAGGGCTGGCGCGGCTTTCCCTGAATGAAGGAGAGCCCCGTAAGGCCTACCAGTTGCTGGACCAGATGCGCCGCCAGGGTATGGATGAGCCCTGGCTGCACCGCCTGCTGGCGGATATCGCGGCGGGCAGCGGTTCGTGGGAGCAAAGCCTGCAGCATCTGCAGGACGCCATGAGCCGGGAAACGCCCAGCCTGGAGGACTATCTGGCCGCCTCGGAACTGAGCCTGATGCTGCAGCGCAACGAGCAGGCCGTGGACTATTCCCGGCAGGCCACACGCCGGTATCCGGGGGAGGCCAGTTTCGGCGCTCTGGGCGAGGCCTTCTTCGCCGCCGATGTCATGGATTCGGCGGTGGTTTATCTGCGCCGGGCCGTGGATTCGGACCGTGCCAACCCGCGCCACCGCTTCAATCTGGCCAACGCCCTGGAGGTGGTCGGCCAGTTCCATGAGGCCGAGAAGCATTTTCTCTATTTCCTGGCGGCCCAACCCGATGACGTGGTGGGCCACTTCAATTACGGCATCCATCTGGACAAGCAGGGCAAGC
>PDQT01000139.1 GCA_002747875.1 bacterium DOLZORAL124_64_63 | reverse complement strand
TGGCGGTATAGAAGTAACTGCGCACCAATCGACGGGGGCCGGCCAGCTTACGGCACAGCTTCAAATAATCCAGGCGCATGTTCAGGTGCTTCGCGCTGTAATGGATATTCTCACCATCGATGAAGATGGCCACGCGGTCGTTAGAGCTTGGAGTGTACATTTTCAAATCACCTTTTCTGTCATGACTCAGGGCCGGATAGCCGGCCGGCTAGGCGAGGAAAGATACAGTAGCCAAAACCCCTGAAATCTCCATTGAACTACCATGTTCGACGAATGATAGACACATACGGGTTCCCGCGCAATCAATATTCATCGTCCCATGCTCCACCACTGCCCGAGACAGCCCTATCTGCCCTGTATTGCGACCACTTAGACCATCCGTCAGCTATCTGGGAAACCCACAAAGTGGTCAGACGGTAGTAGGTGGGAAGCACCAGGAGCGTCAGCAAGGTGCCGCTGGCCAATCCGCCGCTGATGGCCCGGGCCATGGGGTAGTAGGCGGCCCCCCCCACGTTGGCGCCGTCGGAGACGGCCAAAGGCAGCAGCCCCAGAATGGTGGTGCCCGCGGTCATGAGGATGGGTCGCAGGCGCTCGGCGCAAGCCTCCACCAGGGCGTCGTCCAGTTCCTGGCCGCCCCGCCGGCGGTTGTTGATGTGGTCGATCAGCACGATCCCGTTGTTCACCACCACGCCGATCAGGATCACGATGCCGATCATGGCCATCAGGTTGAAGGGCGTGCCCGTGGCCATCATCAGCCAGAAAACGCCCAGGCTGGCGAAGGGCACCGTGCCCATGACCACCAGCGGGTAGATGAGGCTTTCGAAAAGGCCGGCCATGACGAAGAAGACGCAGGCCAACGCCAGCAGCATGTTCACCCCCATCTGGCTTTGCTGCTGCCGGGAGCGCTCGATTTCCGAGCCGAAGTTCCAGTCGTACCCCAGGGGCAGTTCCATGCCCTCCAGCAGGGGCCGGATGCGGTCCAGGGCGTCGTTCAGTTTATCCCCTTCATAGGTGCCGCTGATGGTGATGCCGCTGCGCTGGTCCCGCCGGAAGATACGCTCGGGACTGTGGCCGAACACGAAATCCGCCACCTGCCCCAGTTGCACGGGCTGGCCGTTCATGCTGCTCACCGTCAACAGGGCCAGGTTCTCCAGGGATTCGGTGTCGTCGGGATACAGGGAGACGATCATGTCGATCTCCTTATCCCCCGTGCGCAGCCGCGGCAGCAGCACGCCCCGGTAGGTCAGCGTCATGATCTGCGAAACGTCCCTGGCGCTGATGCCGAAGCGTCCCGCCTGCCGCCCGTCCACCCGCACCTGGATTTCGCTTTTGCCGCCCTCGTGGTCGCTGCGCAGATCCGACACCCCGTCCACGGTGGCCAGCCGACGTTTGGCCTCGGCCACGAAGCTCTCCAGGAATTCCGTCTCCTCGCCGCTGATGGTCACGCTGAAGGTCTTGGCACCGGAATCCTGTCCCTCGTCCCCGCCGAAGCGGTAACGCACGCCCGCCTGCTCCGGCAGGTCCGCGCGCAGCCCCTCACGCGTGGCCCGGAAGAAGTCTTCATCCGCCACCCCGTCCTCGAAGAAAAGAATCACCGCCGCCCCGTCGGCACCATACCAGGCGTAGATATCCTTGACCGCCAGCTCCGCGCGCCTTCCCTCCAGATATTCCAGGGCCTTCTGCAGGCAACTCCGGCTGACATGCTTGTCCACCGGGTCGCTGTATTCCAGGCCCACGCGCAGGCTGTTGCGCCGAAAGCCCTCCTCGCCTTCCACGTCCGGCTTGAAGTTGGTGATCTTGATGGCCGCCCCCGTCAGGCCCAGCACCACCGGCATGATGACGAAGGCCGTGGTCAGCGGATGGCGCAACGCCGTCCAGCGCAACACCCGCAGATAGCGCTCCCGCAACCACACCAGCCAGCGGGCATCCCGGATCCGGCCCTTGCCCGGGCGGGTCATGCGGACCGAAAGGGCCGGAATGATCGTCAGGCTGACCAGCAACGAGAAAACCAGCGTGACGCTGATCGTCACCCCCACCTCGCTCAGCCACACCGTCATCTGATCCGCCTTGGACAGGAAAACAGGCGCGAAGACGATGATCGTCGTCAGGGTGGAGGCCACGATGGCCCGTCCCACTTCCCGCGTCCCCCGCGCCGCCGCCGCCACCGGTGTGGCGCCCAGGTGCTGCCGCCGGTGGATGCTTTCCAGCACCACCACCGCGTTGTCCACCAGCATGCCCACGCCCAGCATCAGCCCCATCATGGACAGCACGTTCAGGCTGCCCCCGGTCAGGAACAGATAAACGGCCGTGCCCAGGATGGAGATAGGGATGGCCACCGACACCACCAGCGTCATGCTCAGCCGCCGCAGGAAGAGATAAAGGATGACCACCGCCATCAGCGAACCCAGGATCCCGGCCTGCAACAGGCTGCGCAACGAGCCGGTGATCTGGTCGGCCTGATTGAAGAAGGCGAAGCTGCTGATGCCCTCCAGGGCCGGGTCATGGTTGATGCGCTCCAGTTCCTGATTCACCGCGCGGCACACCTGGACGGTGTTGTAGCCCGAGGCCTTCTGGATCCAGAAGGCGATGGCCGGCTCCTGGTTCAAGACGCGTCCGTAGCTGAGGGCCGGCGCCCCGTACAGCACCTCCGCCACGTCCTTCAACCGCAGGCCCGCGTCGTTGATGGGCAACTCCTTCAGGTCCTCCACCCGGTCCAGGCCGCTGACGGTGCGCACGTCGTAGCGCAACCCGTCGTCGGTCACGCGCCCCACCGTCAGTTCCACGTTGGCCGCCTCCAGCCTCGCGAAGAGGAGCCCCACGTCCACGTTGTGCTCCATGATCTTGTCGAACAGCAGGTATACGGAAACCTGCGTGGGGTTGACGCCGTCGATATTCACGCGCCCCACGCCGGGGATGCGCTGCAGCGGCGCGATGATCTTCTGATCCAGCAGATCCCAGCTCTCGCTCAGGTCCCGCCCCTTGGCCGAGACGCGTCCCTCGATGATGGGGATGTCGTTGCTGTTGAAGGTCAGCAGCAGGATCTGCCGGATGTCCGCGGGCAGGTTGCCGCGGATCTGGTCGATGCGCTCCTTGACCTCCATGCGCAGCAGGTTCACATCCCGGCCCCAGTCGAATTCCACGCCCACCTCAACGGCGCCGGCATCGCTGTAGCTGCGGATCTCGCGCACGCCGCCCAGGGTGGCCAGCACCTCCTCGATGGGGCGGACGATCTCCCGCTCGTTCTCCGTGGGCAACCCGTTCTGGTAGGGGATGTAGACGGCGATGTAGGGGAACTCCAGCTGCGGCAGGAACTCCAAGGGCAACTTCAGCAGGCTGACGCTGCCCAGCAGAATCACCGAGACGGAGACCATGGCCAGGGTCACGGGCCGGCGCAGGCTGAAGAAGGTCAGGCCCATATCATCCGTCCTCCGCATGGGGGCGCGTCAGCAGCGTGTAGATGACCGGCACCACCAGCAGCGTCAGGGCCGTGGCCAGCAGCAGGCCGCTGATCACGGTGACGGCCAGGGGAGCGCGCAGCTCGGCGCCCTCTCCCAGTCCCAGGCTCATGGGCAGCAGACCCAGCACCGTCGTGGAGGTGGTCATCAGGATGGGCCGCAGGCGCTCCTGGCCCGCCCTCTGCACCGCGTCGTTCAGCGGAAGGCCCAGCCGGCGCAACTGGTTGATGCGGTCCACCAGCACGATGCCGTTGTTGACCACGATACCCGCCAGCATGATGCCCCCGATCACCGCGATCACGCTGATGTTCATGCCCCCCAGATACAGCCCGTAGACGGCCCCGCTCAAGGCCAGCGGCACCGTGAACATGATGATCAGCGGGTAGATGAAACTCTCGAATTGCGAGGCCATCACCAGATAGACCAGGAACACCGCCAGCAGGATGGCCATCTGCAGGGAGCGGAAGCTGGAAGCCATTTCATCGTTCTGGCCACCCATTTCCGCCGACACGCCCGCCGGCAGGGACAGCCCCCGCAGTTCGCTTCGGATTTCCGCCGTCACCGAACCCAGGTCCCGGCCCGCCAGATTGGCCGAGACGATGGCCACGCGCTTGCCGCCCAGCCGATGGATTTCCGACGGGCCCGTCACCACCTCGAGGTCGGCCAGGCTGCCCAGCCGGATGGGCACGCCGTCGCGGGTGCCCACGATCAGGTTCCGCACCGCGGTCAAAGTGTTGCGCTGATCATCGCGATTCATGACGCGGATATCCACATGCCGTTCCCGGTCGCGATAACGGCTGGCCACGGTGCCGCGCACCTTGTCGCGCACCAGGTTGGAGACCCCGCCCAGGGTCAGGCCGAAACGGTTCAACTTGTCCCGATCGAACTGGACCCGAACCTCCGGCGAGCCGGGCATCATGCTCAGCCGCACATCCCGCAAGCCGTCCACCTTGGACAGACGGGCCAGCACCGTGTCGGCGGCCGTCTGCAGATCGGGCAGATTGTAGCCGTAGACATCCACCTCCACCGGCGCCCCGAAGGCCAGCAGGGCCTGGTGCCGCACCTTCATGCTCAGGTCGGGGTACTTCCGCATGACGCCACGGATATCCTCCAGCACGGTGGCCTCCAGCCGGGCATGACTGTCGCGCAGGCGCACGTGCACCTCGGCATGGTTCTCCTTGCGGCGTTCGGCGCTGGTCCCTCCGTCACGGGACACCCCCACGTCCCCCGCCACCAGAGCCACGCCCGGCAGCGCCCGCAGCTCCTTTTCCAGGGCCGCCACCTGGCGGTCGGTCCCGCTCAGGGGTGTGCCTTCGGGCATGGCCAAAGCCAGGGTGAATTCACCCCGGGCCAGAGGCGGCACCAATTCCGTGCCCAGCTTCGGCCAGAGGAAAAACGCCCCGCCCGCCACCGCGACCACCAACAGCAGCACCAGGAACCGCCGCGCCAGGGCCAGCCGCAAAGCCACCGCGTATCCCTGGCTCAGGCGCGGAAAAACCACCTCGAAGAGGGTCGTCAGAGGCCAAAGAAGCAGGTCCACCAGCCGGCGCGCGCCCAGCAGCAACCAGCCCCCCGCCCGGCCCAGCAACAGGGGCACCCCCACGAACAGGAACAGAGGGAGCATCTTCAGGGCCGCAACCCACCGTTCCCGGCGGTGTGTCCCGCCCCGCACCGAGCCGCGCCAGGACGCGAACCAGGACAGCCCCCCGCCACTCTCCCGGCGGGCGCGCAAACGCCCTTCCCCCAAACGCGCTCCACGCACCCGGCGCCCGAAGGCCATGGCCATGGGCGTAAACGTCAGGCTCAAGACCAGGCTGACCAGCAGGCTGAAGGTCACCGTCAAGGCCTGGTCGCGGAAGATCTGCCCGGCCACGCCCGTGACCACGAAGACGATGGGCACGAAAACGGCCAGGGTGGTCAACGTGGAAGCCGTCACCGCCCCGGCCACTTCGCCGGCGCCCTGGGCGGCCACCTCGCCGTAGTCCGCATCGTCCCCCGCGCTCTCCAGTTTGCGGTGGATGCTCTCCAGCACCACGATGCTGTTGTCCACCAGCATGCCCACCCCCAGGGCCAGACCGCCCATGGACATGACGTTCAGGCTCACCCCACGCGTCAGCATGAGGATGAAGGTGGCCACGATGCTCAGCGGGATGGCGATGCCGATGATCAGCGTGCCGCGGTAATCCCGCAGAAAGACGAAGAGCACCAGCACGGCCAACAGGCCGCCCACCAGGGCGTTGTCGCGCACCTCGCGCACCGCCGAGGCGATGAACAGGCTCTGATCGAAGAGTACCTCCAGGCGCACCCCGTCCGGCAATCTGTCGCGCAGGCCGTCCAGCTGGCCGGTCACGCGGCGGGCCATCTCCACGATGTTGGCGTCGCCCTCCTTGAAGATGGACAGCTCCACGCTCTCCACCCCGTCGATGTGCGTGATCTCGGTGCGCTCCTTGTGGGTGCGGAAAACCCGCGCCACTTCCCCCAGGTGGATGGGCTGCCCCTGGATCACGGCCACCGTCACCTGCCCGATATCTTCCAGGTTCTCGAAGCGGCTGAGGGTGCGCACGATGTACTCGGCGTTGCGATCGCGCAGGCGCCCGCCCGAGGCGTTGATGTTTTCCGCGGCCAGGGACTGCCGCACGCCGACCACCGTCAATCCCAGACCGGCCAGCCGGGCCTCGTCCAGTTCGACGCGGATCTCTTCCTCCTGACCACCGGCCACCTGGGCCGCGGCCACGCCCTGCAGGGCCTCGATCTCCTTCTTCAGCACCTCGTCGGCCAGGTTGCGCAACTGCACCAGAGGCGCCCGGCCGCTCAGGCCGATGCGCAGGACCGGGTCCTGTCCCGGGTCGTATTTCAGGAGCAGGGGCACGCGGGCCTCGTCGGGCAGGCGCACCAGGTCGATCTTCTCCCGCACGTCCAGGGCGGCGTAGTCCATGGCCGTGCCCCAGTTGAACTCCAGGGTGATCTGGCTCATGCCCGACTGGCTGATGCTGTGCACCATGCGCAGCCCCGGCACCACGCCCACAGCCTCTTCCAGAGGACGCGTGACCAGATTCTCCACATCCACGGGGGCGGTGCCCGGGAATTCCGTCTGCACCGTCAGGGTGGGGTAGCGGATCTCCGGCAGCAGGCGCATGTCCAGGCGGCTCAGGGCGGTCATGCCGAAGACGACGGCGGCCAGCGTCGCCATCCAGACGGTCACCGGATGGCTGACCGCGTAGCGGATGACCCTCATCGGGAGGCCCCCGCCCCAGCAGCCATAGTCCCGGCGGCCATAGTCCCGGCGGCCAAGGTATCGGGAATGGAGGACGCGGAGTAGCCCACCTCCGCGCCGTTGAGCGCTCGGATCAGGGTGCCGGTGCGTAGGCCGCCCCGCCCCACGACCACCACGAAGTCGCCGTCAGCCAGGCCCTCCAGGACCTCCACATGGGTCTCGTCGTACAGGCCGGTGCGCACCTCGACCTTGCGCACGGTATCCGCCGCGGCCACGAAGACGCTGCGCAGGGCGCCTTCTTCCACCAGGGCCAGTTTGGGGATGCTCAGGGCGTCGTGGTGGGTGTCGGTGGTGATGCGCACCTTGGCGAAACCGCCCACGCGGGCCAGGCCGTCCGTCCCATCCATCAGCAAGGTCAGGCGCACGGTGCTGGTGGCGGGGTCCACCACCGGGCTGATGCGCTCCACCGTGGCCTCCAGATTCTCCGGCCCGGACTCCGGGGCCACCAGCACGCGCTGGCCGGCCCGCACCTTGCGCGCCACCGCTTCGGGCAGGTTCACCCGCATGCGCAGGGGGCTGAAATCCCCCAGCGTGAAGGCGGGGGCCCCTTGGGTCACCTGCTGTCCCAACACGATCTTGCGTTCGGTAATCTGCCCCGCGAAGGGGGCCCGCAGCAGGGTCTCCTCCAGGCTGATGCGGGCCAGATCCCGGTCGGCCTCGGCCATCTTCCAGCGGGAGTGGGCGTCATCGAACTCCTGTTGGCTGATCAGATGGGAAGCCACCATCTCCCGGCTGCGCTCGAGCAGCCGCATCTTGTCCTCCAAGGTCAGTTCCGCCTGGCGGAGCTGGATCTTCTCCCGCTCGTTCTCCAGTTCGGCCAGGATGTCGCCCTTCTCCACCCAGTCGCCCTCTTCGACCCGCAGCTTCTGAACGCGGCCGGTCTTGCGGCTGGGCAGATCCACCAGCCGATCGGCCTCGATCACCGAAGCCGCCCGGTAATAGGCGCTGATGCCGTGGGCCCGGGCCTGGGCCAGTTCCACCGGTACGGGCATGACCTCGGGTTCTTGCTTGCCGTCTTTGTCCTTGTCTTTATCCTGGCGCCTGTCCGCGCCCGCGGTGCCCCCATGCCCGGTGCCGGTGCCGGTCGGCGCCCCATCCGCGGCCTGCCCCCAAGGCAGTTTCCCGCTGAAATGCAATCCCGCCCCCGCCCCTCCCAGAAGGACGACGACAGCCAGGATGGTGAGTAGAATTTTCCGGGTGCTGGGCATGACAGTGGCTCTCTCCTTGAGCGGGCAGAACAGGGTGGGCCGCATCCGGCCCTGATCTAAAGAAAACGCACGACGGCCCGTATGGTTGCATGAGTTGTGGAAAAATTCCACTTCCGGACCGGGCGCAGGCTGGAAATCCCGGCGGCGGCGGCGTATTTTTGCGGAGAAATTGGCCCACCCGAAACTTGGAAAGACGAGGGTTTCAGCATGAAGAAGCTAGTCGAATGCGTTCCCAATATCAGCGAAGGCCGTGACCAGGGTGTCATCGACGCGGTGACGGCGGTCATCGAGCAGGTGCCCGGCGTGCACCTGCTGGACGTGGATCCCGGCGCGGACACCAACCGCACCGTCATCACCTTCATCGGCGAGCCCGAGGGCGTGGCCGAGGCCGCCTTCCGCGTCGTCAAGCGGGCCGGTGAACTGATCGACATGAGCAAGCAGAAGGGCGCCCACCCCCGGCACGGCGCCACCGACGTGTGTCCCTTCGTGCCCGTGCGCGGGGTCAGCATGGAAGAGTGCGCCGCCATCGCCCGGCAGGTGGGGCAGCGCATCGGCACCGAGCTGGAAATTCCCGTCTACCTGTACGAAGAAGCCGCCACCCGGCCCGAGCGCCGCAACCTGGCCTACGTCCGCAAGGGCGAGTACGAGGCCCTGCCCAACAAGCTGGGCACCGAGGAATGGGCCCCCGACTTCGGTCCCAACGAGTGGAACGAGCGCAGCCAGCACACCGGCGCGACCAACGTTTCGGCGCGTGGCTTCCTGGTGGCCTACAACGTGAACCTGAACACGCGCAACAAGAGCATCGCCAGCCAGATCGCCCTGGACATCAAGGAAGCCGGCCGCGCCAAACGCGACGAGAAAGGTGTCCTGGTCAAGGGCCCCGACGGCAAGAACATCCTGGTGCCCGGTCCCTACAAGCTGGACGCCTGCAAAGCCGTGGGCTGGATCATCGAGGAGTACGACCGCGCCCAGGTCAGCATCAACCTGGTGAACACGGCCATCACCAAGCCCCATCAGGCCTTCGACGCCTGCAGCGCCAGCGCCACCGATCGCGGCGCGCGTGTGACCGGCAGCGAACTGGTGGGCCTGATCCCCGAGGGCGACCTGCTGGCCGCCGGCAAGCACTACCTGCGCAAGGCCAACCAGAGCGCGGGCATCCCCCGCCGGATGATCATCGAGACGGCCATCCAGAGCATGGGCCTGCGCGAGCTGGGCAAGTTCGACCCCGCCGAAAAGGTCATCGAGTACCAGGCCGGCCTGGTGGACGGCCCCCTGGTCAGCATGACCAACCGCGAGTTCGTGGACGTGCTGAGCACCGACAGCCCCGCCCCCGGCGGCGGCTCGGTGGCCGCCCTGTGCGCCGCCCAGGCCGCGGCCCTGACGGCCATGGTGGGCAACCTGAGCGTCGGCAAGAAGAAGTATGCCGGCGTGCAGGATCGGGTCAAAGACATCGCCGAGCAGGCCCAGGAGCTGAAGGACTTCTTCCTGCAGGCCATCGACGACGACACCGACAGCTTCAACGTGGTCATGGACTGCTTCGGCCTGCCCAAGGGCACCGAGAAGCAGAAGAAGGCCCGCGGCCTGGCCATTGCCGACGCCACCCGCGGCGCCACCCGCGTCCCCCTGTCCGTGCTGGAAAAGATTCCCGGCCTGCTGGAACTGGCCGACGAGATCGGGCGCATCGGCAATGCCGCCAGCCTGTCGGACGCCGGTGTGGCCGTCCTGACGGCCATGACCGGGGCCGAGGGCGCCTACTACAACGTGCTGATCAACCTTGAAGGCCTGAAGGATCTGGACCAAAGCGCCGAGCCGGAGTTCTTCGACGAGACGCTGGCGCGGGCGAAGAAGGCCATGGCCCGGTGCGAGGAATTGGCCGCCGCCAGCCGCAAGGCCGTGCGTCAGAAGTTGGAGCAGGCCCTCGACTAGTGTCCGGGCATACGATAATCTGATCAAGCCGGATGGGCCCGGCTTCATGACCGGGCCCATTTTTTCCGTTCCCAACCTCCGAGAGGCATCACCATGGCCGTAGCTCCGTCCGACAACAAGCAGAGTCCGCTGGAACAAATTATCCAGCCTTTCATCGATCTTGCTCATGCGCCCCGTGCCCTGTGGGGCATCAATCTGGCCTACTTCCTGGAAGGATGGGTCTATTTCGGCATGCTTGGCTACCTGGCCATGCATTTCTCCGATTTCATCTTCCATGGCGTTCCCGATGCGGATGTGCACAGTCACCATATGGTGATGATCCTGACCGCCGGGATCACCATCAGCATGTTCTTTTTCGGGCAGGTGGCCGACAAGAAGGGCGTGCGCGTTACCCTGATATGGGCCTTTCTGTTGCTGCTGGCCGGCCGCATTGTCATTTCGGCGGCGCCTTTGTTCTTCGAACCTGACGGACTGGACTCGCCGCTGCAGTTCATGACCATGGGCGGTATCCTGCTGGTGGTCATCGGCTACGGTATGTACCAGCCCGCCGCCTATGCCGGGGTCAAGAAATTCACCGGCCCCAAAACCGCCGCCATGGGCTTTGCCATGCTCTATGCCCTGATGAACCTGGGCGGGTATCTTCCCTCCTGGTCCTTCCTGCTGCGCGACAACCTGGGGCTGGGCATCACCGGGACCTTCTGGTTCTACACCGGGTTGACAGCCGTAGCCCTGGTGGCCACCCAGATCATCCTAACCAAACGCGTGGCCCTGGAAGCGGCCGAGCGCGCGGAGAAGGAACGGATGGAAGAAGAAGGCGAGAAAAAAGAAGAGCCCAAAGCGGTCCCCTCCGCCCACGAGCCCTCGCCCGATCTGTTCCAGCGGCTGACCAATTACATCAAGGGGCATCCTTTCCAGGATCTGCGTTTCACGTTCTTCATTTTCGCCCTGATCCCCGTCCAGACCCTGTTCACCTACAACTGGTTGATCCTTCCGCAGTATATCAACCGCTCCTATACGGGCTGGATCGGCGACAAATTCGAGATCGCCTCCAACGCCAACCCTCTGATGATCTTCGTGGCCGTGCCCATCATCACCGCCCTGACCCAGAAGAACGAGGTCTATCGGATGATGATCCTGGGCACCCTGATCATGGCCGCACCCGCCTTCCTGCTGGCGGTGGGCACCAATGGCTGGCTGCTTTTCGGCTACCTGATCATCATGACCATTGGCGAAGCCATGTGGCAGCCCCGCTTCCTGCAGTACGCTGCCGAGATCGCTCCCGAAGGCCGGACCGGTGAGTACATGGGGGTGGCCCAGCTGCCCTGGTTCCTGACCAAGATGCTGGTGCCCCTGTACAGTGGGCATATGCTGGGGCGCTACGTTCCCCACGAGGGGCCCATCAATCCCCAGGGTATGTGGCTGATCTTTGCCCTGGTGGCGATGGCCACGCCGGTCCTGCTCATCGTGGCCAAGGGCTGGGTGACCAAGGACTTCAAGACCAAGGCTTGATCCCCATTCCATATCGGGTAGGGTGAGGCCTCGCAACCTCACCCTACCACACCACTAGAAGGCGCGTCCGGCCGGTTGGTGAGTAGCCCGAAGATCTATCCTCGCTGGGCGGTCGAAAGTGCATAAAATATGCAGCCGGAGGCCAACCAGAGATAAGTCCCCAGTCCCTGACCCGGTCCCTGCAATTTTCAACTGACCAGAGGCAGCCACTTGGGCCGGTCTTCAGGCAACGCCTTCAGACTCTGACCACCCCCGCAGGACATGGGTTTCTAGGCATCAGTCAATGTGCTACAGAATTCGTGCCCTAACACACCAAAAACTATTTCTTCTTTCCTTTTTCATAACCATAGTACTTCTGGTCATAATAGTAGGGCAGAACCTCGGCCAGGTTGTTGGCCACCACGCCCAGGATATTCGCGCCCGCGCTGTTGAGGATATCCACCCCCCGGCGGGAAAGCTCCTTGGGCGTTTGCCCCGCCATGACCATGTACAGCACCCCGTCCACGGCGTCCAGAAAATGCAGGGGATCGCTGACCGGCACCACCGGCGGAGCATCCAGGAGCACGATGTCGTACACCTCGTGCAGCTTTTCCACCAAGTTGCGCACCCTGTGTCCGCCAAAGAGCCGGCTGGGGTGGCCCCCAGGCCGCCCCGCAGGCAACAGATCCAGATTCTTGACCTGGGTCTTGGCCACGGCGGCCTCGATCCCCGCCCCGCCCCGTAGCATGTCCGCGAAACCGGGCTCCACCCGGGTGCTGAACACGGTGTGCTGCACCGGGCGCCGGATATCGGCATCCACCAGCAAGATCCGGCAGGGCAGGTGATAGGCCAGCACCAGCGAGAAATGCAGGCTGAAAAGGCTTTTGCCTTCCCCCCGTTCCGCGCTGGTGATCATCAGGGCCCGCTTCCGGTCCAGATCCAGATTCCGCCCGATGCGGATCATGATCCGGCGCAACTCGATGGCCATGGGCGATTCGATATCAAAAAGCCCCCGACTGCCTTGATTCCTCTTGTTGCTCATGATATCCTTCCGGCCTGCTCTCAGCTCAGCCTCGGGTAAATCACCAGGAAGAACACCGCCGCAATGGCGATGATCCCCAGCACGATGGTCACCCAGCGCAGGATTTTCAGCTTGCGTTTCCGCTCGAAGATGTCGTCCTGGATCACGGGCAACGTGCCGATGACCTTCAGCCCCAGCGTCCCCTCAATGTCCTCCACGGTGGTGAAGCTGCGGTCCAGCAAAATGGCCAGAACCACCAGCCCCAGCCCAATGGCCAGACTCAGCCCCAGGCCCAGAACCATCAGTTTCATCTTGTTGGGCTCGACGGGCGAGACCGGCATCTCCGGCTGCTGCCGTATCTTGATCTGGAAGCCGATCTCCGACTGGCTGGCCTCCAGATTCATGTTCTGCTGGATGATCTCCCTTTCCAGGGTCTGCACCAGGCTGGCGGCCTGGGTCACCGCGTCATGCAATTCGGCCACACGGGCGGACTGTTCCGGCTGGTTGGCCGTGAAGGTGCGGAAATCGGTGATCCATCTTCCCAGGGTTTTGGCCACCTGGCCCAAGTGGCTGCGGAAGAGCCCGAAATAGATGTACTGGCTCACATGGTTGCGCTCCAGGGAACTGAGGTTCGGATAATCCGCGGCCACCTTGGTTTCCACCAGCGTGTTGAGCCGTATCCGTTTGCGAACCAGACTCTGCTCGATGCTCTCGAAACCGCGCTCCGTCTGATCGATGATGGCGCGGGAAAGGGACAGATCAACCATCTCCCGCAACACATTGGAAATGGACGGATCGGACTGGAAACGCCTCAGCTGCGGCAGCGGATCCATGACCGTTAGGGCCTCCCGTTCCAGACGAGCCATTTCCGTGCGGTCGCTACCCCGGCGCCGCTCCTGCATCTGCCCCAGGGTCACCTCGGCAGAACTCAGGTTGCGGGAGTTGACGGGATTGTCCGCCAGGGTGTTGGACGCGATGCCGGACTGATACTCCGTCAGGGCCTTTTCCGCCGCCACCAGATCCTGGCGGTAGGTTTCCAACTGTTTCTCCAAAAAGTCCCGCGTGCTGGTCCGAAACGCCACTTGGCTGGCCCGGTACTCTGCCAGGAAAGAATCCAGGATGTGGCTGATCAGACGGTAGGCCTGTTCCGGATCCGTATCCCGGATCCCGATCTGGAACAGGTGCATGCCCACCCCTTCGATGCGCAGCATGCCCTTCAGACGATCGCGGGCAATGGCCAGAGCCTCCGCCTCGCTGAGCGGGGGCTGCCCCTTGCGGGCGCGGTCCTGCCGCAGTGCCAGATCCAAGTGCAGCTCCCGGACCATTTTCTCCAGGAAAGCCGGGCTGGTCAGCAGCATGTCCATCTCGGCCTGGGCCTGACGGTCCACATGCCGGGGTGAACCGTAGCGGCGGCTAGGGTTATTCAGCAGATGGGTTTCGGTATTGTTCAGAATGATCCGCACCTGACCACCGCTGTAGTAGATGGGCGTCATGATCTTGATGGCCACCGCGGCCATCGAGAAACAGAGGATAAAGGGAATGATGAAGAGCCATTTGCGTCGCCAGAAAGCGCGCAACAGGCCCATCAGATCAAATCCGGAAGCTTGCGATTGAGGTTCATCCAGGAACGGATCCATCGCAGACCTTTCACTTTCAGCTGGCCAGGGACATAGGATTTCAACCCGATTCAGGCTAATTCATGGGTCTCCCGTTCGCAAGTTAAAGCTAGGGTTCACGGTACCATCTGTCACCCACGGGAGTCAGGAATCATCTTGCCGTCACCATTCGTTGTCGGCCACTGGAGCGTTTCCCATAGCGATATTTCTCCCCCCACCTCCACACAACGCCCTCCAAACAGCTCTCCCGCACGACTTGCCATACCAAACCACGCCGGCGGCAAGCATCCTGCTACGGAACAGGGCCATCCCTCCCGGAAAGCGGGTAACCGTGCGGCGAACCCTATTATCCCTGTTTTTTGCGCTGTTGGTCCTGCCCTTGGTCTCCGGCTGCCTGGAGGCCCCTCGGCCCGAGGACACCCTCACCCGGCGGACACGCCTGTGGGTCACCTCCCTGGCCGAGGATCTGGGCTGGGAAGCGGGGCGCTGGGGCTGGAAGTGGGCCACGGCCACGCGGGACAGCGCCGGCCAGGCGACCCTGGAACTTCGGCACCATCCCCGAGGGTGGTGGATCGAATGGGTTTTCGATCCGGCCCCGCCGGCGGATCCCATCACCCTGGAACCCTGCCGCCCCGAACGCTGGCACACCTGGCACGGCCAGGCCCTGGCCGAGGAAGTCCCACTGCCGCTACCCCGAGTGGCCGTGGATACCGACGCCTATCCCCACCTTCTGGCCCTGGTGCGGGCCCTCACGGAAGAACGCTTCTCCGCGGTGGTCACCCACTGGCCGGAAGAGGTGGTGCCGGTGCGCCTTTTCCCCGCCATGAACAATGACCTGGACCTGCGGGAAATCCTGCGGGAGGCCATGGCCATCTGGAACGCGGGCCCCGGTGGCCCCTTCTTCCGGGCCGACAGCCTGGCCACTTGGGGTCTGCGCCTGGTCCATTTTCCCGATCGCAGCCTGCGCCCTCCGGCGGCCTCGCGGATCACGCGGCTGGATTCTGAAGGCCGCCCCCTGCGGGTGCACATCGAAGTGGGCAACGACTACAACCACCCCTGGCACCATCGCCCGGCCTTGCGGGCCATGGTCCATGAGTTGGCCCACGGCCTACTGCTGTGGGGGCACAGCCTGGACAGGAACCACTGCCTGTGGGTGGCGGCCCCGCCCCTGGTTTCGGCCCCCTCCCTGGACGAAAGGAAGGCCGCGCAATGGTGGCGCGGCCTGCCTCAAGGTCTGGATCTGAAACGCTACGGGACGGTCAACGCACCTTGAGTCCGTACGGCAGCATGGCCACCGGGCGGCCATCCATCAAGTCCACCGCGGCCAGCAGGCCATCCTGGCGCAGGCTGGTCAGCACCGCGCCCAAGGGCAGGGAATCGTCCGCGTCAAGGCCCAGCCGGTGGCCGATCCGGGCCAGACCGCCCCCCTGCCGCAAGGACTGCAGGAGCATCCTTTGCAGGGGGCTCATCTCCTCGCCGAAGCTGACCACATTGACCGGGTCCTCCGGGATCAGGCCCAGGCTCCACTTGGCCGAATCCAGAGCGCGGTACAGGCCCCCCAGATCATCCACCAGGCCGGCCTGCAGGGCCTGCTGACCGGTCCAGACACGGCCCTGGGCCACAGCATGAACGGCGTCGGGAGCCATGCCCCGGCCCTCGGCCACCTTGGCCAGGAAACGCTTGTAGAAATGGTCCATCTGGTTCTGGAACAGCTTCCGCTGGGCATCCGTAAAGCCGCCCTCGTCGCTGAAGAGCAGGGCGTTGTCGCCCCGGGTGATGAACTCCCGGTGGACGCCGATCTTTTCGTACAGCCCCCTGCGGCTCATCTTGCCGGCGTAGACGCCGATGCTGCCGGTAAGCGTACTCGGATCCGCGAAGATGCTGTCGGCCCGGCAGCTGATATAGTAGCCGCCGCTGGCCGCCATGCCGCTCATGGACACGATCAGGGGTTTGTTTTTCTGCACCTGGCCCACGGCCTCCCAGATCAGATCGCTGGCCATGGCGCTGCCGCCGGGGCTATCCACCCGCAGGATGACGATATCCACATCGTCATCATCGGCCATGCTCAGCAGCTCCTCCACAATGGTCTCGCTGCCGGCGATCTTGCCCTGGAAACGGTCCCAGCGGCTTTCCCCGGGCATGATCACGCCGGTGGCGTAGACCAGGCCGACGGTGTGGGAGCTTTCCTTCCGCTTGGGCTTGTCCAGCACATAATCGTCGAATTCGGTGGTCTGGTCGTCGGAGAAATGGCGATCCAGCACATCATCGAAGTAAAGGGCTTCATCCACCAGGCCATCTTCCAGGGCCGTCACGGCATCGAACATGCCACGATCCACCCATGCCTGGGCCTGCTCGCGCGGGACGCCGCGCCCCGCCGTCAGCATGCCCAGCAAGCCCTCGTAACGTTCATCCACGATGGCCCCGATCATCTCTCGATTGGCCGCCGTGGCTTCGGTGCGGGTCATGCGCTCGGGAGCGCTTTTGTACTTGCCCACATGGATGAAATCCGCCTCCATGCCCAGCTTGTCGAGCGTGTCCTTCATGAAGCTGAGCTCGGCGGAGATACCCAGAACCATCAGGTTGGCCTCGGGGGACATGTAGATCTTGTCCGCCTGGCAGGCCAGGGCGTATTCGCGGGTGCCGGCACCGTCGAAATAGGCGTAGATGGGCTTGCCCGACTCGCGGAAAACAGCCAGGGCCCGACGGATTTCATCGATCTTGGCCCAGTCCGTCTCCACGGCCCGCATATCCATGACCAAGCCCGTGATACGCTCGTCCTTGGCGGCACGGCGCAGGGCGATGACGGTCTCGCCGAGGGTCGTCTCAGCCCCCCCCTGCAGCTGTCCCACGAAGCTGTCATCCGTCTCCTCGGGGAATGCCCCGCCCACGTGCCATATCAGAGCGCCCCCGTCGATGGCCACGGTCTGCCCCATCTGGGACAGCGACATCCACAGCAGGCCGAAACCGCCGCCAACCAACACGGCGATCACCAGGAACACGATCCAGAACTTCTTCATCAATTTTCTCCCCGACTGGAGGACACGGCGTTGCAGTAGGTGGCCAGGGCCCGCGCCGCCCGGTCAATTTTCCGGAAAACAGGAATGCCCGCCTTTTCGATCATGTGGCGCATGGGCTCGAAGATTCTTCCGGAATCGACCGCGATGACCGCGGGTTTAGAAGAAGCCTGGCAAATGGCAATCATGCGGCTGGGCTGGGAGTCCGCGGCCGCCATGTCTTCGCGATGCCTGCCCTCCGCATCCGCCGGCAGATTGTTCAGCGCCGGAGTCACGGGCACCGAGGACAGGATGGCCACATCCACCGTCTCGCTGTCCATGAGGGCCTGGCAACTGTCGCAGAAAGCCCCTGTGGCCGTTATGGGTGTGCAATCAATGGGGTTGGCGCGGTGGGTGTAGGAGGGCAGCACCTCATCCAGCACCTTCTGGCTCGGGGCATCGAAGGTCGCCAGCTTCAGCCCCTGCAGTTGGTCCATCACCGCGCTGCACTCGAAGCCGGCGTTGCTGATGATCCCCACCCGGTTGCCCCGGTAGCGCTTCCCCGCCAGCAGGGTGAAGGTTTTGATCAGGTCCTCGAAATCATCCAGGGTCTCGGCCACCACGATGCCCGCCGATTCCAGGCAGGACTTGGCCACGGCGTAATCCCCGGCCAAGGACGCGGTGTGGGAGGCCGCCGCTTTGGCGCCCAGGGCCGTCTTGCCGGCTTTGAAAATGATGACGGTCTTGCCCGCCTGCCGAGCCAGCCGCGCCTTCTCCAGGAAGCGCAGCCCGTCTCCGCTGCGGAAACCCTCCACGTAGCAGGCGATCACGTTCACGCCCTCGATCGCGGTGAAGTGCTCCACGAAATCGCTGACCGTCAGGTCCATCTGGTTGCCGAAGCTGATGCTGGCCCGCGGGTTGATGATGCCGTCATAGTTGCTGGCGAAGGTCACGGCGTAAGCGCCTGACTGGCTCACCACGGCCAGGTTTTCACCCGCCCCCGGATTGAAGGGCAATTTATAATGGGGCAGGAAGAAGGTGTTGTACTGGTTGCGGCTCACAATGCCCAGGCAGTTGCCCCCCACCATGACCGGCCCGCCCCCGGGTTGGCGATGGCCTTCCAGCAGAACGTTCTCGATGCGCTCGGCCAAGTCCTTTTCTCCCGCCTCGGCAAAACCGCCGGGGATGAGGATGATGGATTCCGCCTTATCCTGTTCCACCAGTTGATTGATGGCCTCCAGGGCTCCCTGGGCGGGAACCGACACCACGGCCAGGTCGCATTTTTCAGGGACGGCGGCCACGGAAGCGAAACAGGGAACCCCGGCGATGGAACTTTCCTTCGGATGCACCACGTACAGTCGCTGCGAATCCACTCCGTCACTGCGCTTGAGGTTCTCCAGAATAACCCGCCCCGGGTTGCTTCCCTTGGCGCTGACGCCCAGAATCACCGCGCTACGGGGATTCAACAGAGGCTGAATTTTCTGCACCGGCCGAGGTTCCAACCGCCACTTGCGGCGGCTCACCAGGCCCACCCCGTCCAGGGCGGTCAGGCCCTTTTCCGTGGCCACGGCCGGGTTGATTTCCAGTTCTTCCAGGGTGTATTCCCCCGGACCACCTGGTCCGAAATAGGCCCCCAACTGTCCCAGGGCCATGATCCAGTGCACCAAGTCCCGGGTCTCGAGGGGCGCCTGGCGGTAAAGACGAGAAGGCACACACAGCAAACTGAGCAGCGGATGGCTTTCCAACGCCTTTTCGACGGTTGCTTCTTCCATGCCCGACGCCGGCAGAATCAGGGTGCTTTGACCCTGGGTTCCCTTGCCGTACCATTCGGTCAGGGTGCCGCCCACGCCCACCACCACGCACGGCCCGAAGGCCGGATCCTGCTTCAGACTCAACAAGACCTCCTGCCCGGGCGTGTTGGGGCTGTGGGGCACAAACTCCCCGGCCAGAAAACCCTCCACGGAATCGGCCAACCCACCATCGATCAAGGTTTGTCGCATTTCCCGGACACGCTGAAGAAGGTCGGAAACCGTCATGCCTTCCACCTTGAGGACGGCCACGCCCCCCACGTCGGTCTTGTGCAGGATCTCACGCCCCACCACCTTCAGAAGCATCCGCCCGGTGGGTTCGGCCATGGCCAGGGCCTGTCGCGCCCAGTCTTCACCCTGGGATTCTCCTTCCCCTAGGGGCAGAAAAAAACCGGCACAGGGTTTCAGACCCGCCCGGTCCATCAGTTCATACATTTCTATTTCGTTGAGACGAACGGCCTTGTCATCCTGGAGCTGGTGAGTACGATTTTCCGCCCCGAGCAGGCACCGCGTCACGGCCTGGAAATCCATGCCAACCTTCTTTCTTTTCAGACCTGAATTGAACTGATGAAAGCCCTCTTCCCCGCGCCCAAGATAAGCCCCCAGACGCGCACACCAAAAAAAAAAGGCCCTGAGCATATGCCCAGGGCCTTTGAAGAATCCGGCGGTTACCTACTCTCCCACAGGGGCGACCCTGCAGTACCATCGGCGCAACAAAGTTTCACTACTGGGTTCGGAATGGGACCAGGTGGTGCCTTTGCGCTATCGCCGCCGAAAAGACGTTATTGTCCTTTTGACAACTGAATATGGAGAGTAGCGTGAGACACGCTCTTTGCTTGGCGAACATCTTTTCCCGAAAGAAAAGAAGATGATTAAGCCGCACGGCTTATTAGTACTACTCGACTGAACACATCACTGCGCTTACATCTGTAGCCTATCAACGAGGTCGTCTTCCTCGAGCCTTCAGGGGGCTTGTGCCCCGGGAGATCTTATCTTAGGAGGAGCTTCACGCTTATATGCTTTCAGCGTTTATCTCTGCCGTACGTAGCTACTCTGCAATGCCTCTGGCGAGACAACAGATACACTAGAGGTACGTCCATTCCGGTCCTCTCGTACTAGGAACAGGTTCCTTCAAATCTCCTACGCCCACAGCAGATAGGGACCGAACTGTCTCACGACGTTCTAAACCCAGCTCGCGTACCACTTTAAATGGCGAACAGCCATACCCTTGGGACCTTCTCCAGCCCCAGGATGTGATGAGCCGACATCGAGGTGCCAAACCTCCCCGTCGATGTGGACTCTTGGGGGAGATAAGCCTGTTATCCCCGGCGTACCTTTTATCCGTTGAGCAACGGCCCTTCCATTCGGGACCGCCGGATCACTATGACCAACTTTCGTTCCTGCTCGACTTGTAGGTCTCGCAGTCAAGCTACCTTATGCCATTGCACTCGTCGCGTGATTGCCAAACACGCTGAGGTAACCTTTGCGCGCCTCCGTTACTTTTTAGGAGGCGACCGCCCCAGTCAAACTACCCACCACACACTGTCCCCTGCCCGGATAACGGAACAGGGTTAGAATCCAAATATTACCAGGCTGGTATTTCAAGATTGGCTCCACGAACACTAGCGTGCCCGATTCACAGCCTCCCAGCTATCCTACACAAGCAATACCTAGACCCAATGTGAAGCTGCAGTAAAGGTGCACGGGGTCTTTCCGTCTAGCTGCGGGTAGGCGGCATTTTCACCGCCAATTCAATTTCGCCGAGTCCCTGGTGGAGACAGTGCGTCGATCGTTACACCATTCGTGCAGGTCGGAACTTACCCGACAAGGAATTTCGCTACCTTAGGACCGTTATAGTTACGGCCGCCGTTTACCGAGGCTTCGATTCAGAGCTTCGCCGAAGCTAACCCCTCCTCTTAACAGATCGGCACCGGGCAGGTGTCAGACCCTATACGTCCTCTTACGAGTTCGCAGAGCCCTGTGTTTTTAGTAAACAGTCGCCAACGCCTTTTCACTGCGGCCACTTTTGGCTTCACGAGCGAATCGCTTCACCTACTTGTGGCGCTCCTTCTCCCGAAGTTACGGAGCAATTTTGCCTAGTTCCTTCACCAGGGTTCTCTCGAGCACCTTAGGATACTCTCCTCACCTACCTGTGTCGGTTTACGGTACGGTCTGACAAGGTTCTCCAGTAACGAGGTTATTTCTCGGCAGCCTGCTTAGGTAGAATTGGCTCCCCCGAAGGGTCGTTCCTCCGTCACGTCTCGGAATATAAGAGGCCCGGATTTGCCAAAGCCTCAATCCTACGCGCTTGGACCAGCATCCATCAGCTGGCTCTACTTTCACTTCTGCGTCACCCCAACTGTCAAACAAACCTTACCAGGTTCCGGAATTTTCACCGGATTCCCATCGACTACGCTTTTCAGCCTCGCCTTAGGGGCCGACTTACCCTGAGCGGATTAGCCTTCCTCAGGAAACCTTAGGTTTTCGGTGTGCAGGTTTCTCACCTGCATTATCGCTACTCATGCCGGCATAAGCCCTTCCGATATGTCCACCGCATCTCACGATACGACTTCACACACCTACGGAATGCTCCCCTACCAGATGCGTGCAAGCACGCAAATCCAAAGCTTCGGTACAAGACTTGAGTCCCGATTATTTTCGGCGCCTGATCACTTAACTAGTGAGCTGTTACGCTTTCTTTAAAGGGTGGCTGCTTCTAAGCCAACCTCCTAGCTGTCTGCGCAATCTGACATCCTTTCACCACTTAGTCTTGATTTAGGGACCTTAGCTGTTGGTCTGGGCTCTTTCCCTCTCGGCCACGGATCTTATCACCCATAGCCTGACTCCCGTGTTAATTTAAACGGCATTCGGAGTTTGATTGGGGTCGGTAAACCTTGTGGGGCCCCTAACCCATTCAGTGCTCTACCTCCGTCAAACATCACACGAGGCTAGTCCTAAAACTATTTCGGGGAGAACCAGCTATCACTGAGTTTGATTGGCCTTTCACCCCTAGCCACAGCTCATCCAAGCCGTTTTCAACCGACCCTGGTTCGGACTTCCACGTCATGTTACTGACGCTTCCTCCTGGCCATGGCTAGATCACTCAGCTTCGGGTCTACCGCATGCAACTCAACGCCCTATTCAGACTCGCTTTCGCTACGGCTCCGTGCCTACGACACTTAACCTTGCTTCACACGATAACTCACCGGCTCATTATGCAAAAGGCACGCCGTCAGATCCGAAGATCCTCCGACTGCTTGTAAGCGTATGGTTTCAGGTACTATTTCACTCCCCTTCAGGGGTACTTTTCACCTTTCCCTCACGGTACTGTCCACTATCGGTAGTTGCCGGATACTTAGCCTTAGCAGATGGTCCTGCTAGATTCCCGCAAGATTTCACGTGTCCCGCGGTACTTGGGATCCCTTTCGGAAGATCACGACATTTCGTCTACGGGGTTATCACCCTCTGTGACCGGACTTTCCAGACCGTTCGACTATATCATGATTTTGTAACTTCCTGGAATGATTACGGCCATTCCTGAAAGGTCCCGCAACACCGACTACGCAACGCCCGTAAGCTTTAACACGTAATCGGTTTAGGCTGAATCCCGTTCGCTCGCCGCTACTAGGGATGTCATTGTTATTTTCCTTTCCTGTGGGTACTAAGATGTTTCAATTCCCCACGTACGCCCCATACGACCTATGTATTCAGTCGCAGGTACTGCAGGTTTGCCCGCAGTGGGTTTCCCCATTCGGAAATCCCCGGATCAACGCATGTTTGCTACTCCCCGAGGCTTAACGCAGCTTACCACGTCCTTCATCGCTCGACAACTCCAAGGCATTCACCATACGCCCTTTCTAGCTTAACCAAAAGTCAAGCTTAGAGTGTATCTCAATGTGCTACTCTCCATATTCGGTTGTCAAAGAACAATAATTCTCATGCCAGGCCATCAAATTGGTGGAGATAATCGGGTTCGAACCGATGACCCCCGGCTTGCAAAGCCGATGCTCTCCCAACTGAGCTATATCCCCATTGAGCTGCCTAAAAAGCTGGTGGGCCTAGGAAGATTTGAACTTCCGACCTCACGCTTATCAGGCGTGCGCTCTAACCAACTGAGCTATAGGCCCAACAAACCAGCGACTGAACCAAAGTCCAGCCTTTGGCAAGAGAATAGCGTGCGAGTGCCAACAATTCCGTTCTACCGTAACCAGATCCAGGCAAGGCCTGGTTGGTTTACTCCTTAGAAAGGAGGTGATCCAGCCGCACCTTCCGATACGGCTACCTTGTTACGACTTAGTCCCCCTCGCTAATCACACCTTGGGCACCTGCCTCCCTTGCGGGTTAGCTCAGCGACTTGGGGTGCAACCAACTCGGTTGACTTGACGGGCGGTGTGTACAAGGCCCGGGAACGTATTCACCGCGTCGTTCTGATACGCGATTACTAGCGATTCCAACTTCACGTAGTCGAGTTGCAGACTACGATCCGAACTGAGGCCGGCTTTTTGGGATTCGCTCCACTTCACAGTATTGCAGCCCATTGTACCGACCATTGTAGCACGTGTGTAGCCCTAGGCGTAAGGGCCATGATGACTTGACGTCGTCCCCACCTTCCTCCGGTTTGTCACCGGCAGTCTCTCTAGAGTCCCCAGCATAACCTGATGGCAACTAAAGATAGGGGTTGCGCTCGTTGCAGGACTTAACCTAACATTTCACGACACGAGCTGACGACAGCCATGCAGCACCTGTACAAGAGTCCGAAGAAGGGTGTATTTCTACACCTGTCCCCTGCATGTCAAGCCTAGGTAAGGTTCTTCGCGTTGCATCGAATTAAACCACATGCTCCACCGCTTGTGCGGGCCCCCGTCAATTCCTTTGAGTTTCAACCTTGCGATCGTACTCCCCAGGTGGGGTACTTAATGCGTTAGCTGCGGCACTGAAGGGGTAGAATCCTCCAACACCTAGTACCCATCGTTTACGGCATGGACTACCGGGGTATCTAATCCCGTTCGCTCCCCATGCTTTCGTGCCTGAGCGTCAGTTCCGGACCAGTAGGCCGCCTTCGCCACCGGTGTTCCTCCTGATATTTACGCATTTCACCGCTACACCAGGAATTCCACCTACCTCTTCCGGACTCAAGCCTGACAGTTTCAGGGGCAGTTTGACGGTTAAGCCGTCATATTTCACCCCTGACTTACCAGGCCGCCTGCGCACCCTTTATACCCAGTGAATCCGAACAACGCTTGCACCCTCCGTATTACCGCGGCTGCTGGCACGGAGTTAGCCGGTGCTTCCTCTGATGGTACCGTCAAACCATACGGGTATTAACCGCACAGCTTTCTTCCCAATCTGACAGAACTTTACAATCCATAGGACCTTCTTCGTTCACGCGGCGTCGCTCCGTCAGGCTTTCGCCCATTGCGGAAGCTTCTCGACTGCTGCCTCCCGTAGGAGTCTGGGCCGTATCTCAGTCCCAGTGTGGCCGGACACCCTCTCAGGCCGGCTACCAATCGTCGCCTTGGTAGGCCATTACCCCACCAACTAGCTAATTGGAGGCGGAACCATCCTTCAACGACAGCTTCAAAGAGAGGCCATCTTTCATATTTCTACCATGCGGTAAAAACATCGTATGCGGTATTAGCAGCCCGTTAGGACTGTTATCCCCCATTGAAGGGCAGGTTTTCCACCCGTTACTCACCCGTTCGCCACTGTACTCGCTTCCCGAAGGAAACTTTCTCGTTCGACTTGCATGCCTAATCCACGCCGCCAGTGTTCGTTCTGAGCCAGGATCAAACTCTCCGTTGTCAAATATAACAACAGGAAATTTCCTGTTTTTTTCGCAAAGACATCTCAGTGCGTTTCCGGTTCGAGACCCGAAGGCCGTCGCCCCATCCGCGCGTTCCGAGACGCTCTCAGAATTGCTTAAAGGCTCTCGCACGCTATTCTGTTGTCAAAGATCTGAACCAGTCAGTCGCTGCCGCTGGTCCCCTCCGCGAGGGGAGAGGTAAAGTACTCAAGGTCTGAAAAAGTGTCAATGTTTTTTTTCACTTTTTTCTGACCCTCGAGCCGCTTCCCTGTTCACCTTGATCTGGCGGAACCATTTCGAGGCTTTGAGAGAAGCGATTGCCCGATGAGCGTCCTGCCGATGCAGTGTTGTTCACTCGGGCAACGGGGACGCAATCTACGCTCCCACCCCCCAAGTGTCAAAAAGAAATAGGCATTTTTTTTATTTTTTTTGAAATCGCGCCAAATCGCCCATTAGCGGCTATTTTCAGCCACCTGCATGACACATTCAAGAACAGCTGGACCCTCCCGACCACCGGAAACCCATCTTTTTTGGGCCTCGCCACCGGCCTCTGAGCCCTTTCCTATCCCCCGAATCCCCACAAAAGCCCCCGCCCGCATGGCCCTCCTCCCTACCCCGAGCACTCCCGGAGGGTGCCCGGCCGGACATGCGGACCGCGTCAAGGCCCCCCGTCTTTCCCGGATTTGTCGGCCCGGGCGACCCGCCACTTCCCCTTTGGTAACCCCGCGGGGCCTGTCTGGACTGGCATTCTTTTCCCCGGACGGGTTATATTAGGCGGGAATTCTTCACGACGGAGCCCTGCCACCACGGCCTGGAGGAGCCATGCGCCGCTTTTTGAACCTGACGATCCCCACCACCTTCGTGCGAGCCTTTCTCGTGCTGGTCCTGTTGCTGGTTCTGGGATCGGTGGCCGCCACTATATATGGTGTCGAATATCTCAGCCGAGATCTGCCCAGCCTGGAATCCCTGCAGACCATCGAATCGCCCGTGAAGACCATCATCTTCGCGGCCAACGGGGACACCCTGCGGGAGTTCTACACCGAGAACCGGACCCTGGTGCCCCTCAGCCGTATTCCCCGGCGCCTCCAGGAGGCCGTCATCTCCATCGAGGACCGGCGCTTCTACGACCATTACGGCATCGACGCCCGGCGCCTGGCCGGGGTCATCTACTACAACATCGTGCGCGGTCAGCGGCACGGGGCCTCCACGCTGACCCAGCAGCTGGCCCGCAACCTCTTCCTGACCCTGGAAAAGAAGTACAAGCGCAAGCTGCAGGAGATGATCCTGGCGGTGCAGATCGAGCAGATCTACACCAAGGACGAGATCCTGGCCATGTACCTCAACGAGATTTACCTGGGCAAGGGCGCGTACGGTGTGCAGGCGGCCAGCCACACCTTCTTCGGCAAGAACGTCTGGGATCTGAACGATGCCGAGGCCACCATGATGGCCGGCATGATCCAACTGCCCGAACGCTACAGCCCCTTCACCCATCTGGAGAACGCCTACCGGCGGCGGGCCACCGTGCTGGAAACGATGATCGCCGCGGGCTACCTGTCCCGGGATGAGGCCGAGGCCATCGGCGCCACCGAGGTGCACCCCCGCAGCGTGGATAGCGAGGCCATGGTCAGCGCCGGTTTCGCGGCCTACTTCGTGGAGGAAGTGCGCAAGGATCTGGAGCGGGAGTTCGGAGCCACCAAGCTCTACAAGGAAGGGCTGAAGGTCTACACCACCCTGGTGCCCCAGTACCAGATATGGATGGAAGAAGCCCTGGAGAAGCACCTCAAGACCGAAGAGGAAGCCCGCGAATACGAGATGACCAAGGCCATTTACGACAGCCTGCGCGTCATTGGCGAAAAGCCCGAGACCATGGAATACCTGCAGGGCGCGGCGCTGCTGCAGAACGTGCGCACGGGCGCCATCCTGGGGATGGTGGGGGGGCGCAGCTTCGAGGACTACAAGTGGAACCTGGCCATGCAGGGTAATCGCCAGCCGGGATCCATCTTCAAGCCCTTCGTCTACCTGACGGCCCTGCAGCACGATTACATGCCCTGCAGCATCCTGATGGACACGCCCTTCGTGCTGGACACGGGCGTCAGCCTGTGGCGCCCCAAGAACTTTTCCGGACGCTTCCGGGGGCCGATGACCCTGCGCTACGCCCTGACCCGCTCCGTGAACACCCCCACGGCCAAGCTGTACCTGGACTTCGGCCTGGCCCCGGTCCTGGAGAACGTCAAGCAGCTGGGGTTCACCACCCCTCTGCCCCGAGTGCCGGCCCTGTTCCTGGGCGCGGGCGAAGTCACCCTCAAGGAGGTGGTGGCCGCCTACAGCACCTTCGCCAATCACGGCGTCTACACGAAGCAGCATCTGATCACGCGGGTGGAAAGCGCGGACGGAGAGATCCTGTACGAGGTGCGCATCCAGCAGCGGGACGCCCTGGACCCGGCCGAGGCCTACCTCATGACCAACCTGCTGCGCACCACCATTCTGGAGGGTACGGCCCGCAGCGCGTCCTGGCGCGGTTTCACCAAGACGGGCGCCGGCAAGACCGGCACCACCAACGAAAGCACCAACGCCTGGTTCTGCGGCTTCACGCCCAGCTACTGCGCCGGAGTGTGGGTGGGTTTCGACCGGGCCCTGCCCATGGGCCGCGGCGCCACCGGCAGCCGCATGGCTCTGCCCGTGTGGGCCGATTTCATGGGCAAGATCACCGACGAAAAAGGGGACGAACCTTTCGTCCGTCCCCCGGGAATCCTGGAAGAGCAGGTCTGCCTGCGCACGGGCATGCTGGCCACCACGGGCTGCGACAGCACCGCGCTGGAAGTGTTCCTGCCCGGCAGCTACCCCCAGAAGTTCTGCGACGTGCACGGCGGCCAGCTGCACGACTTCCAGGGCGTGGACAAGGGCTTCCAGACCCTGGACGAGGAAGAATCCGAGTTCTGACCCGGGCCGCAACCCGAGGCCGCGAATCTATTCCTCCGAATTTATTCCACCGAATCTCTATTCCACCCGGCCCATGATCAGCTCGTGGGCCGGGACCTCGGTTTCGCTCAGGCGCAGGGCCGCCTCCAGACGCTTGACCGCCACACGGGCCTGGTCCTTGCGGGCACAGTAGACGCGCGCCAACGGCTGCCCCTGGGCCACCGCGTCGCCCACCTGGGGCAACCAGTCGATCCCGCAGCTCAGGTCCAGGGGATCTTCCACCCGGCGGCGGGCACCGCCCATGTCCGCCAGGGCCAACCCCACCTGACGGCAGTCCACGCCGGCCAGCCAGCCGTCTCGCGGGGCTTGCAGTTCCACCGCCAACGGGGCCACCTCCAGGCCGAAGTCCGCTCGGTCCGGATCCAGCCGGCCATCCTGGGCCGCGACCCAGTCCAAGGCCCGCCGCAACGCGCGGCCGCTATCCCAGACCTCGCGCACCCGCTGCAGGCTCTGCCGCCGATCCGGGCACAGCCCCGAGACCCGCACCATCTCCGCCACCAGATCCTCCGTCAGGGTGACCAGATCCTGCGGCGCCGTGGTCCGCCGGCCGGGTCGCAGGGCATCCAGGGCCTCGATAGTTTCGTTGGCATGCCCCACGGCCACGCCCAGAGGCTGATCCATGTCCGAAAAGACCACGCTCATCCGGCGGCCGTAACGGCGGCCGGTGGCCACCAGCAGGCGGGCCAGTTCCCGGGCCTTGTCCAGGTCGCGCATGAAAGCGCCGCTGCCGGTCTTCAGGTCGATGACGATGGTCCGCGGGCCGGCGGCCAGCTTCTTGGACATGATCGAGGCGGTGATCAAAGGGATGCAGTCCACGGTGGCCGTCACATCGCGCAAGGCGTAGATGCGGCCATCGGCCGGGGCGATGCTGCCGCTCTGGCCGATGATGGCGCACCCCACGCGGTCGGTCAGGGCCAGGAACCGGTCGGTCTCCATGTGGATACGGTAACCGGGGATGGCCTCCAGCTTGTCCAGGGTGCCACCGGTGTGCCCCAGGCCGCGCCCCGAGAGCATGGGGACTTTCAGGCCGCACTCCGCCGCCAGGGGCGCCAGCAGCAGGCTGACCTTGTCCCCCACCCCGCCGGTGCTGTGCTTGTCGGCGCTGGGGGCGTCCATGAAAGAGGTGTCCAGCTGTTCGCCGCTTTCCAGCATGGCCCCGGTCAGGGCGGCCGTCTCGGCATCGGTCATGCCGTTGAACCAGGTGGCCATCAGGAAGGCGCTCATCTGGTAGGCGGCAAAGGTGTCGGCGGTGAAGCCGTCCACGGCGAAGCGGATCTGTTCTTCCGTCAGCTCGCGGCCCCGCTTCTTGGCCTCGATGATTTCCAGGATGTTCATCAGGATCCTTCCGGGTTGCGGAAATCCACGAAGGCGTCCGGCACCAGGGCGCCGACGGTGGTGGCGCGCACCGGCCCGTCCGGCCCCTTCTCTCCGGCCAGGATCACCTCCATGTCCAGACCGAATTCCACCAGCACCTGCCGGCAGGCGCCACAGGGCGCGGTGGGCTGAACGCCATCGGCCACGATGGCGATGGCCTCGAAATCCCTTTCCCCCGCCGTCACGGCGGTGAAGATGGCCGTGCGTTCGGCGCAGTTGCTCAGACCGAAACTGGCGTTCTCCACATTGGTGCCGGTGAAGATCCGGCCGCCGCGGGTCCGCAGGGCCGCCCCCACGCGGAAGCCGCTGTACGGGCTGTGGCTGTTCAGGCGCGCGGCAGCGGCCTGCCGGATCAGCTCCCGGGTCTTGTCGTTCGTCACAATCTCTCCTCAGTTGCGCAGCAGGGGCAGGAAGCTGCTGCCCTTGCGCGGCGCCGGGGCCCCGAAGAAGTCGCAGAAGGTGGCCCCCACATCCATGAAACCTTCGCGCACGCCCAGATCCACCCCGCCCGCAACCTCGGCCAGGACAGCCAACACGGGCACATGCTCCCGGCTGTGGTCGGTGCTGGGCGTGGTGGGGTCGTTGCCGTGGTCGGCGGTCATGATCAGCAGGTCGCCCCGGGCCATCCGGGGCAGGAAGTCGCCCAGCCAGGCGTCGAAAATCTCCAGGCCTTGCTTCATGCCCCGCGGATCGTTGCGGTGCCCCCAGAGCATGTCGAAGTCCACCAGATTCAGCAGGATCAGCGTGTTGTCCCCCGCGGCGCCGTAGTGCTGCTCCAGCATGGCCATGCCCTCGCCGTTGTTGCGGCTGGGGAAGGTCTCGTCAATGCCCGTGCCGGCGAACAGGTCGTAGATCTTGCCGATGGACAGCACCTTCACGCCGTGCTGCTGCAGGCCCGTCAGAACGAGGCTGCCCTGGGGCGGTTCCACGCTGTAGTCGTGCCGGTACTCCGTGCGCTGGTAGGCGCCGCTGGGCCCGGTGAAGGGCCGGGCGATGACGCGGCTGACACGGTGCCGGCCGTCCAGCATCTCGCGGGCTATCTCGCAGACGCGGTACAGCTCTTCCAGGGGGCACACCTTGTCGTGGGCGGCAATCTGGAAAACGCTGTCCGCGCTGGTGTAGACGATGAGCTTGCCGGTGGCGATGTGCTCGTCCCCCAGCTCTTCGATGATGGCCGTGCCGCTGGCCGCCTTGTTGCCCAGCACGCCGTAGCCGGTGCGCCGGGTGAATTCGGCGATGACATCGTGGGGGAAGCCGTCCGGGTAGGTGGGGAAAGGCTGCTCCGTGACCAGTCCCATCATCTCCCAGTGACCGGTGGTGCTGTCCTTGCCGGCGCTGACTTCCTGCAGACGCCCGTAGCCGGCGGCCGGCGCCTCCACCGGGCCGGCCCCTTCCAAAGGCTGGATGTTGCCCAGGCCCAGGCGCCGCAGATTGGGGATGTTCACACCGCCCACGTTGGCGGCCATGTTGGCCAGGGTGTTGCTGCCGGCGTCGCCGAAAGCCTCGGCATCGGGAGCGTGCCCCACTCCGAGCCCGTCCAGCACGATGAGGATGGCTTTGGCCATGTCCCCTTCCTTCCATGGTGAATCTTTTGGTGACCGTATATCCCGTCACAAATTGGGGCAAGCTGGAAAAAACGCAACGGTCGGTTGTTTCCCGGTGTATTCCCGTTAATATATCGCCCATGAATGGTGATCTTTTCCAACCCGAGGGCCGCTCCGCGCCCTCTGCCACACCCAGCCCGTCGGCGGACGCCGCCGCCCCTCTGGCCGACCGCATGCGCCCCACCCATCTGGACGAGGTGGTGGGACAGGAAGATCTGCTGGGACCGGACGGCGCGTTGCGCCTGTTGCTGCAGGGAGACCGGCTGCCGTCGCTGCTTCTGTGGGGCCCTCCCGGCTGCGGCAAAACCACCCTGGCCCGGCTGGTGGCCCGGCACACCAGCGCCCGCTTCCTGGAATACAGCGCCGTGCAGGTGGGCAGCAAGGAGCTCAAGGCGGTGATGGGCGACGCGGCCCGCCTGCAGCAGGCCACCGGGCAGCGCACCATCCTCTTTCTGGATGAGATCCATCGCTTCAACAAGGCCCAGCAAGACGCCCTGCTGCCCTGGGTGGAAAAGGGCGCGGTGACCCTGATCGGGGCCACCACCGAGAACCCCAGCTTCGAGGTCAACAGCGCCCTGATCAGCCGCACGCGGTTGTTCGTGCTCAAGCCCCTCAGCAGCACGGGCATCGTCACGCTGCTGCGCCGGGCCCTGAGCGACGCGCGCGGCCTGGGCCCCGACCCTGGTTTTTCCCTGACCGATGAAGCCCTGGAGATGATCGGCGAGATCAGCGAAGGTGATGCCCGCGCCGCCCTGGGGCTGCTGGAAACGGTGGCCGCCGCCTGGCAGGCCCGCGACCCCCGGCCGGGCGAGGAACTGGACGCCGAAGCCTTCGCCCAGCTGATCCGCAACCGCGCCGCGCGCTACGACAAGGGCGGCGAGGAGCACTTCAACATCATCAGCGCCCTGCACAAGAGTCTGCGCAACAGCGACGTGCAGGCCGCCATGTATTGGTTGGGGCGCATGCTCGAAGGCGGCGAGGATCCGCTGTACATCGCGCGGCGGCTGGTGCGCTTCGCCAGCGAGGATATCGGCCTGGCCGATCCCCACGCCCTGACCCAGGCCCTGGCCGCGCGGGACGCGGTGCATTTCATCGGCCTGCCCGAAGGGGCGCTGGCCCTGAGCCAGGCCGTGGTCTACATGGCCCTTGCGCCCAAGAGCAATGCCCTGTACAAGGGATACAAGCAGGTGCAGAAAGAAGTGGGGCGCGGGCACAACCCGCCCGTGCCCTTGCACATCCGCAACGCCCCCACGGCACTGATGAAGGATCTGGGCTACGGGAAAGGTTATGCCTACGCCCACGATCACGCCGCGGGCATCACCGAGATGACCTGCCTGCCGGACAGCCTGCAGGGGCGCGTTTTCTACGAACCGGGCGGCCGCGGTTTCGAATCGGAGCTAAAGCGCCGGATGCAACGGATCGACAACTGGTTGAGAGAGAAACGGAAGAAATCCGCTCGCCCAAAAGGAGATGGGGAATGAAGAGGATCGGTGTTTTGACGGGAGGCGGCGACGCCGCCGGTATGAATCCTGCCCTGCGCGCGGTGGTGCGCATGGCCTGCCAGCACGGGGCCGAGGTCATCGGCTTCGAGAAGGGCTGGCTGGGCCTGGCCGAGGGCGCCTACAGGAGCCTGTGCCCCCACTCGGTCAGCGGCATCCTGGACAAGGGCGGGACTATCCTGCGCACCTTCCGCTACCCCGAATTCGCCACCGAAGAAGGCACCAAGCCCGTGGCCAAGACCCTGGAAAAGCTGAAGCTGGACGGCATGGTGGTCATCGGCGGTGACGGTTCCTTCCGCGGCGCCAGCAAGCTGATCCGGGAATTCGACCTGCCGGTGGTGGGCGTGCCCGCCACCATCGACAACGATATCCCCGGCACCGACATCAGCATCGGCTTCGACACGGCCTTGAACATTGCCATCGACGCGGTGGACAAGGTGCGCGACACGGCCACCAGCCACGGACGCATCTTCGTCATCGAGGTCATGGGGCGCGAATACGGCCTGCTGGCCGCCCAGACGGCCATCGCCACCGGCGCCGAAGAGGTGCTGGTGCCGGAGATCCCCTTCACCATCAACGACGTGGCCCGGCGCATCAAGGACGGCTACGCCCGGGGCAAGAAACACGCCATCATCATCGTGGCCGAGGGCGCCGGCAAGGCCAGCTACATCACCTTCGAGCTGCAAGAGCGCCTGCAACGCGGCATCCGCATGGTGGTGCTGGGGCACGTCCAGCGCGGCGGCGCGCCCTCGGGCTACGACCGCATCCTGGCCTCCCGGCTGGGGCACCACGCCACCGAGCTGCTCTTCGACGGCCAGCACGGCGTGATGGTGGGCATGGTGGCCAACAAGCTGACCACCAGCAGCCTGGAGAAGAAGACCAAGATCTCGCCCAAGGCGGTGCTGCGTGACGCGCAGCTGATGGAGACGCTGGTTTAGCCTGGATAGTTCATGAAGGAGCTTCGGGCCCCGTAGCCGCGCGGCTGCGGGGCTTTTTTATCCTGCCGGGTATTCCCCACCGGGGAGTGTTTTTCTGGTATAATAGGATGGATTACGTGGCCTTAATTCCCCTCCCCCGAGGCTTCCCATGCGACACTTCATCCCCGCCCTAGTCTCCGTTCTCACCATGGTCTTGGTCCTGATTGCCCCGGCCGGCGCCACGGAGATCACCGTGCGCTCCTCCTATCCCGCCATCTTCGAACTGGACCCGCCGGCGGATACCGATTTGGAAGGCTCCGTCACCGTGACCGCCTACGCGGACGGGCCCCTGGAGCCCCTGGAGAGCTGGCCCTGGCTCGAGGAGATCGCCGTCGACACCTGGGCCACCACCTACGCCTGGAACGACACCACCGCCCGCCAGGCCCGCTTCCTGGACGCGGCCCTGGACACCCACACCGTCGTTTTCCAACGGACGCCGGTCATGCCCTACGACCCCGCCCGCCACCACGGCCCCGTCCTGCTTCTGGAGACGGAACCGGCCCACCTGTGGGATCCGGACACGGGCCTGTACGTGTGGGGTCTGCACGACAACTTCCTGCAGCGGGGCGAGCAGTGGGAACGCCCGGCCACCGTCACCTACCTGGACGCCACGGGAACCGAGGTTTTCAGCGAACCCATCGGCCTGCGCATCAACGGCCAGTCCAGCCGCGCCTACGACCAGAAAGGCCTGCGCCTTTACTTCGATGACTACGGCAGCGGCGACACCATGACCTATGACTTCTTCGGCGACGGCCCCGTCACCTGCGAGCGCCTGGTGCTGCGCAGCAGCCGCTACGCCATCTTTCCCATCAGCTCCGGTCTGAACGAGCCCCTGCACCGAGAGCTGGGCCATCCCGGCAGCCGTCTGGATTTCGTTTCCGTGTACCTGAACGGAGAGTACTGGGGCGTCTACAGCCTGCGTGAGCGCCTGGACAAGAAGTGGGTGGAGACGACCCACGAATGGGCCGATGACGGCTACGTCCTGATCAAGGATCACGGAGCCGAGGCCGGCGACTACGGCCGTTGGGAAGAGGTGCTGGCCGGCTGCCGGCCGCCGGGGGATTTCACCTCCCACGCCTGGTTCCAATGGCTGGCCGGCAACCTGGACCCCATCGCCTACATCGACTGGCTCATGATCAATCTGTGCGGCGAGACGGCCGACAACATGCACGGCAAGAACATGGCCCTGCTACAGATCGGCGGCGCGCCCTTCACGTTCATCACCTGGGACCAGGACCTGCTCTACCAGAGCCAGAACCGCCTGGCGGACCATCTCAGCTTCTACGCCTCCGGCGACGGCGCCGAGTTCGCCGCCACCCGGCCGCCTATGTGGTACAGCGGCGGTCCCTGGCCCTTCACCTTCGAGTGGAACAACCTGCTGCGCGCCGCCATGCAGAACGCCGAATTCAAGGCCCTGCTGCGCGCCCGCGCGGACACGTTGCTCGCCGGCCCCCTCAGCCCCGCGGCCATGCAGACGCGCCTGGACCACCTGGCGACCGATCTGGAAGACGAATGGAACAACCACAGACTGCGCTGGGGACACGGCGCGCACTTCAGCTACTACCGGCAATCCGTTCACAACCAAATCGCCATGCGCCACGCCCAGG
>PDQT01000126.1 GCA_002747875.1 bacterium DOLZORAL124_64_63 | reverse complement strand
TTCTTCAACCGGGGCAGCTTTTCCAGCTTCCGCGCCAGATGCAGAAAGTCCCCCGTCCGCGTCTTGGAGAACTCCAGTTCCACGGCGGCATACTGATAAACAGAGCCATACCCCAGGTCCTTATAAAGCTCCCTCTCCACTATCTCCTTGAACCACAAAACGGCACAGTGCCGCGCCTGATCCATGGCCCGGACGGCCTTCTTCAAGGAAGCATTCACCTCAGCGGCAGACTGATTGGGAACAAAAGAATCAACAGCAATAATACTCATGGCAGGCCTCGGCAATCTCTGGCATAAGTGGGCGGGAGGAGTGATAAGTCCAATATACAAAACAAAACCAAAAAGTGTCAGTAAAACATTGTCCAAAAACCAATTATTTTCCAACCAAAACCCACAACCCAGCCCCCACCCCACCCAAAACTACCCGCCGGCGGGCACCCGACATCACAAAAAAAAATCCACAACCACAACCCCACTTCCCAAACAAAACACCCCACCCCACCCCGGATCTTCCTTGGCGTCTCAACCTCCATATCCTACCCTAGTAGCATGGAAAACCTGAACACAACCCTCACGCGCCACACCGGCATCCAGGTCCCCGTCATCTGCGGGCCCATGTTCCCGTGCAGCAATCCCGAACTGGTGGCCGCGGTCAGCGAGGCCGGTGGTCTGGGCATGATCCAGCCCATGAGCCTGACCTCCATCCACGGCTACGATTTTCGCGAGGGTTTGCGATACATCCGCACCTTGACGGCCAAGCCCCTGGGCATGAACCTGCTGTTGGAGCACAGCTTCCGGAAGTACCAGCGGCGTATGGATGAGTGGATCGACATCGCCCTGGAAGAGGGCGTGCGTTTCTTCCTGACCGCCCTGGGCAACCCCGCCGGGGTGGTCCCGCGGATCCACGACGCCGGGGGTATCGTCTACCACGACGTGATCAACCGCGGCTTCGGGCGCAAGGCCCGCGACGGCGGCGTGGACGGTCTGGTCTGCGTCAACGGCAACGCCGGGGGCCATGCCGGGCGCCTGACACCCGAAGAGCTTTTCGCGGATCTGGCGGATCTGGGACTGCCCCTGGTCTGTGCCGGCGGCATCAGCCGTCCCGCCGAGGCCAGGGCCATGCTGGAGTTGGGTTACGTCGGGGTGCAGCTGGGCTCTCGCTTCATCGCCACCGACGAGTGCAGCGTGCACCCGGACTACAAGCAGGCCATCGTCGACGCCGTGGCCGAGGACATCGTGCTGACGGAAAAGATATCCGGCGTGCCCGTGGCCGTCATCGGCAACGAGGTGGTGCGCCGCATGGGCACCCACGCCGGCGGCTTGGCCAAGAAGTTGTTGCGGCATCCGCGCACCAAGAAGTGGATGCGCATGTACTATCTGGCCCGCAGCCTGCGCAGCCTGCCCCGCAGCAGCTACAAGAGCAGCAGCTACGCCCAGTTCTACCAGGCCGGGCGCAGCGTCGGCGGAATCGACAGCGTCGTGCCCGCCGGCGACGTGGTACGCGCCTTCGCGAAAGGACTCCGGTAAAACCCCATGCGCGGCTCCTTCCAACACGAAAACTTCTCCGCCGGCGAAGAGATCGCCCACGCCATCACCCACGGCTTGGGCGCGTTGCTGAGCATGGTCGGGCTGGCCGTCTTCATCGCCGCGGTCCGGGCCCACGGCACGCCCCGCACGATGGTGGGCGTCGGCATCTTCGGCGCCTGCATGGTCATCCTCTACACGGCCAGCACCCTCTACCACGCCCTGACGGCGGAAAAGGCCAAGGCCTTTTTCCAGCTGATGGATCACGCAGCCATCTACATGCTCATCGCCGGCACCTACACGCCTTTCGGGGTGGTGTGCCTGGATGGTGTGTGGAGCTGGGCCTCCGTGGGCGCGGTGTGGGCCCTGGCCATCCTGGGGATCGTTTACGAGGTGGTCTTCAAGCGCCCCTGGAAGCGGCTGTCCCTGGCCTTCTACCTGGGGCTGGGGTGGCTGCTGCTCGTCCCGGCCAAGCCACTGTCGGCGAGTCTGCCATCCCAGGCCATCTGGCTGATCTTGTGGGGGGGCGTGGCCTATTCGGGCGGGGCCGTCTTCTACGCCTGGCGAGGGTTCCGCTACCATCACATGGTGTGGCATCTTTTCGTCATGGCGGGCACGGCGCTGCACTGGTACAGCGTGTGGCGGTACGTGATTCCTTCCTGAGCTTGAGAAAAGGCCCGCCTCCAACAAGGAAGCGGGCCCATCTCACGCGAACCAAGGCACTGCTTGAAAACTACTTGACCGCAGTCTCCTCTTCGGTTTTCAGCAGCTTCTCCCACTCGTTGTCGATCCACTCCTGCAAGTGGCCGACCACGTGCTCGTTGCCCGGCCGGAAAAGGTGCTTGAAACGGCCCTGCTTCTTGAGCCAGGGCTCGATCGGGGCACGGTTCTTCGGCTTCTTGTTCACCTTGTAGACACCGTTCTCCACCTCGAACAGGGGCCAGTAGTTGGTCTCCACGGCCTCCCGAGCGATGTCGATGCCCAGGGCGGGATCGAAGTGCCAGCCCACGGTGCACGGCATCAGGATGTTCAGGAAGGCGGGGCCGTCGCAGGCCAGGGCCTTCTCCACCTTCATGGACAGATCCTTCCAGTGGAAGGGGGTGCTCTGGGCCACGTAGGGGATGTTGTGCGCCACCATGATCCGGGTCAGGTCCTTGCGATTCTGCGTTTTGCCGTAGCTCTCGCTGCCCGCGGGCGCGGTGCTGGTGTGCGCCCCGGGAGGCGTGGCGCTGGACCGCTGGATGCCCGTGTTCATGTAGGCGTTGTTGTCGTAGCAGACATAGACCATGTTGTGGCCGCGCTCCATGGCGCCGCTCAGGCTCTGCAGGCCGATGTCGTAGGTGCCGCCGTCGCCGCCGAAGGCGATGAAGTTCATCTTCTCGCGCTCGCGGGGCAGCTCGCCGTGCTTCTTCAACGACTTGAACGCGGTCTCGACACCGCTGATGGTGGCCGCGCAGTTCTCGAACGCGCTGTGGATGAAGCTGGTGCGCCAGGCGGTGTACGGGAAGATGGTGGTGATCACTTCCATGCAGCCGGTGGCGCCGCCGACCACCGTATCCTTGCCTGCGGTCAGCATGATCTGACGCAGGATGTTGGAACCGGTACAACCGGCACACGCCCGATGGCCCCCGGTCAGGAGCTCAGGATGGGAAGTCAATTCCTTCAGGTTCTTAGCCATTACTGATGCCTCCTTTCCTCAGGACCGAACACCCAGAAGACTGACATCCTGCACTTCCGTGCCGGAGGCCTGCTTCTGGAGGTTCTCGATGACGATGCGGACCTGGTGCAGATCGAAATCCCGACCGCCCAGACCGTAGATGTAGCCATGCATGGGGACATTGTCGCCGTACATGGCCGAACGGGTCTCCATGTACAGGGGACCGCCCTGGCCGCCGAAGCTGGCGCTACGATCCAGCACGCAGACGGCCTTACGGCCGGCCAGTTTCTCGGCGATGAACGCCACGGGGAAGGGGCGGAACATGCGGATCTTCAGCAACCCCACTTTGACGCCCTTCTCGCGATACTCGTCGATGACATCCTTGGCCGTGCCGGCGCTGCTGCCCAGCATCACCATGACCAGATCGGCGTCATCCATCTTGTATTCTTCGGCCAGGTCGTAGTGGCGGCCGGTCAGTTCGCCGTACTCCCGGCTCACGGACTCGATGATGCCGGGCACACGTTCGTAAGCCGCCAGCTGGTCCGCCTTGTGCTCGAAGTAGTAGTCCGTCAGATCCAGGGGCCCCACGGTGATGGGGTTCTCGGGATCCAGCAGGGTGTAGGCGGCCTTGTAGGGACCGATGAAATCGTACGCGGCCTCGTCGGTCAGCATCTTCAGGGCATCGGCCGTATGGCTGATGATGAAGCCGTCGTAGTTGATCATGGTCGGCAGACGGACATCCATGTGCTCGGCAATGCGCCAGGCCATCACGGCGTTGTCGTAGGCTTCCTGGGCGTTCTCGGCGAACAGATGAATCCAGCCGGCGTCGCGGCCCCCCATGCTGTCGCTGTGGTCGCAGTGGATGTTGATGTTGCCGCTGAGGGCCCGGTTCACCAGGGCCATGCAGATGGGCAGCCGCAACGAGGCGGCGATGTAGACCACTTCCCACATCAGCGCGAAACCGGCGCTGCTGGTGGCGGTGAACGTCCGGGCGCCCGCGGCGGCGCTGCCGACGGCGGCGCTCATGGCGGAGTGCTCGCTCTCCACCAGGATCATCTCGGTGGTGCTTTGCCCGTTGGCCACGAATTCGGCGTACTTGTGCATCATCTCCGTTTGCGGAGTGATGGGAAACGCGGCGGCGACATGGGGCCTGGCCTGCTTGAAGGCATAGGCCACGGCCTCATTGCCGGACAGTGCCACGAGTTTCTGTGTCATGACTCTCTTTCCTTTCCGGCTTGTCGCCTACTTCTCTTCCCGAACCATGACTAGGGCGCTCTTGCCCTTCTTGGCGGGAGGACATTCGTGGGCGCAGATACCACAGCCCTTGCAGTGATCCAGCAGGATACCCTTCATCAGGGGCTTCGGGCCGGAGGTGTCGATATGGATGGCCGAGTCCGGGCAGTAGATCCAGCAGAACATGCACTGGATGCAGTTCTCTTCCTTGAACTCGGGAACGAAGGTACGCCAATCACCCGTGACGTAGTCGTGGGCGTTGCCCGCCTCGCGGATGATGCCGCCCTCGTGCAATTGATTGTTTTTGAGGAAACTCATGCGGATACCAGCTCCTTATTGGCCCGCTCCACGGCGGCCAGGTTACCGTCGATCACGGCCCGGGAGAACTTGCTGCCCAACTGCTCGACTAGGGCGTCCTTCAGTTCGTCCACGGTGAGCATCTCGTTCACGCCCAACAGGGCGCCGATCATGGGCATGTTGGGAATGGGACGACCAATGGTTTCCAAGGCGATCCCGGTGGCATCCACGGTGTGCACCTGGGTGGCATCCACGCCCAGCTTGCCGGCGGTATGCTCCACGCTCTCGGTGGTGTTCACCACAAAGACGGTTTCCCGGTCCACGCCCGCGCTGCAGCCGGCGGCGGAAGAATCCATCAACGTAGGA